>DASREK010000111.1:0-3832 GCA_035652135.1 Bryobacterales bacterium
TTTGTATACCGCCGCTCGACCCGCAAATTGAAAGCGTTATACCAGGTGCTCACATCCGACGTATCCAGGCCCTCGGAGCTGGCAAGAAACGGAAAAGGGCGGTTCGCTTGTGTGTTGATGCCCTGTAGCGCGTAGTCGAAAGGCTCCTGGTTCAGGTCGATGCGCTGCACCCAGTGCACGCCGCGCGCGCCGGAATAGCTGGCCTCCACGAGAAGATTGGGAATCAGCTCATACTGCAACGACAGATTGAACTGCTGCAACATCGGAAACATGGAAAATCCAATATCCGCTTCGTTGAACGACCCGCTGTCGGAACTAAGAGGACTGGCAGCCGTGAATTTGCTTAATTCCGGGTCGAGCAGCGGATCGACGATAAGCGGAGACCGGAAGGTGTACGGCGGCGTCACGGTTTTGCTCGCCGACACCGGCGGCATATCGATGTTCCGGAAATTCAGCAGCGACAACGCCATATCCGTCGTCTGATCGTTCTGCTCCCGCTGGCTGTAAAAAATTCCATAACCGCCCCGAATCACAAATTTGCGGGTCGCCTGATAGGCGAAGCCGAAGCGAGGGCCGAAATTCCGGTGATGCCCATCCACAATGGCCCGCGAGAATCCGTTCTTGCCGGGTACGATAATGATGCCCTTGCGGCCGGTGCTCGATACGGCGTAGGGATCGAACATGCCGCCGGTGTCGCGCGCCTGAACCGGCTGCGTATAGAGGTCGTAGCGGAAGCCCAGGTTCAGCGTGAGGCGGCTGTTTACCTTCCAGTCGTCCTGCACGAACGGGCCAAAATACAAGTCGCGCTGCATGGACCACGCGATCTGGCTGGAATTGATCACGCTGGTGGGCAGCCCGAGCAGAAAATCGGCGTACGGCAGACCTCCCGTTTGTGGAAGGCTGGGGTTGGACGTATAAGTGGCTCCGAAATAGTAATTGCCGCTCGGCGGATACCCTTGCAGCCGGTCAAACCGGAACCGGCGCAGGTCCGCGCCGGCTTTGATGGTGTGAGCGCCGCGAATCAGCGTGATGTTGTCGGTCCACTGGAACGAGTTTTCGAACGCGTAGTTTGTGCTGGCGGCGCCAAAGGAGCTGAACTCGGTCGAGCCCAGCGTCTGGCCGGAATATGTCCAGTTTACGTTGGGAAACCCGATGATCTGCCCGGACTGAAACCCGTTCTGCGCGGCGAAGGCGGTTGCTTTGTCGACCTCCGTAGCCAGCCGCGAATCGTTGGCGCGGTTAAAGCCGAAGCGAAATTCGTTGATGAATGTCGGACTGAACAGATGCGTGTCGCCCAGAACAGCGTTCACCGTGTTGAACACTTGGTCCGTGGGACTGTAAATATAGGCGCCCTGGCTCGGCTGGTCCGCGCGGGAAACAGAAACGCGCGCCAGCAAGCTGTTCTGGTCCGTGATCTTGTGGTCGATCCGAACATCGCCCTGATTGCGATCCGTTTTGGTGGGGGTCACCGCAAGGTAATTGGGCCCGGTGGAATTCGCCCCGCCGACATTGGGCGTGGGGATCAAAGACTGATACTTCACCGCCGCCGGGTCGAGGCGGCTGGAAGGAATCATGTTGCCTTGAAACGGCTGGTCGGTCACAACGCCATTGGGGCCCAGCACCCGTGTCGCCGGATCATAAATTATCGTCGAGGAGCTCGAAAAATCGCCGGAACGGAACGTGGCGGGAGGCTCGTCATTCAACGTGGATCCCGCTTTCTGCCGAATCCGTGTCCCTTCGTAGTCAACAAAGAAAAAGGTCCGGTCATGGCCGTTGTAGAAGGGCAGCCGCACCGCGCCGCCGGCCGCCGCGCCGAACTGGTTCTGCCGGAACGGAGCGCGAGGCTGGCCGGAATAGTTGGAAAGAAAATTGTTCGCGTCGAGCTTGTCATTCCGCAAGAACTCCCAAAACGCTCCATGGTATTCGTTGGCGCCTGACTTGATGGTGGCATTCATCACGTAGCCGGCGGAATGGCCGTACTCGGCGGAGAAATTGTTGGTCTTGACCTTGAATTCCTGCACTGCGTCCACGGAAGGAACGTAGGCCAGGCCGGCGCGCCCGACCGAGCCGGCATAATTGCGCAGGTTGTCATCCACGCCATCCAGAAGAATGTCATTGGCCATATAGCGCCCGCCGCCGCCGGCGATTGGGAGATTGGTGGTCAGGCCTTGAAACGGCACGGTTCCGCCAGCGAGAATGCCCAAAGCGAACGGATTGCGCCCGTTAAGCGGCATGTCCAGAATCTGCTTATCCTCGATGACCTGCCCGAGCGAGGAAGTCTGCGACTCGAGCAACGGGGCCGAGGCCTGCACCTCCACCGTCTCGGTAACCGTGCCGGGCGCCAGCTCGATCGGAATGATCGCCGTCTGGTCCACTTGCAGCTCGACGTCAGTCAACACTTTCCTCTGGAAGCCCGAAGCCTCCACAGTGATTTGGTAGACGCCTACCGGTATCGAAGGCGCATTGAAGTCGCCTCTTTCATTCGTGCTCACACGGCGTTCAAAGTTCGTTGTATTGCTGTGAATCACAACCGAGGCGTTGGGCAGGACTCCGCCCGTGGAATCGGAAACCGTTCCCCGGATGTTGCCCGTGGCGACTTGGCCGCAGGCGAAGCCAGCGGCGGAAAAAAACAGAAAAACGCGCCACAACCCTTTTCTCATTTGGCCCCTCCAGTCCGATGGAAAAAACACCTCCAGCCTGCTGAGAACCTCAGCACTGCCTAGCCTTGCCGGCGGTTGCTCCTCACCAGGAAATAGGGTTGGTTGGAAAGATCCGCGCTGAAGCCTGGATAAAGCCCGCTCCCGCCCGCCTCGTGCACCTCGAAGTAATATAGTATCGGGTACGGAGACTGGGTATAGTCCGCCGGGATCACGCCCCGGTAGCGGCGGTCGTGCAATTGCATCTCGGCCGAGCGCCAGCGCTGGGACTGGTCGGCATGCCGGTACAGCAGATTCACCTTCCTGCTATCGCCTCCGCCAAAGGAAACCGACAGTTCGAGTGGTTTGCCGGGTTCGAAGTGCGGAGGGGGCGTATGCTGGCCGTTCAACGAAGGTCTCTGCGGCCGCGAGAGCACGGCGGCAACGGCGCGCCGGATGGCCGCTGGATCGGCCGAGGATTTGATGGCTGCAGCTCTGGTCCCTGCCAGGCGTTTTTCCATGTCTTGCAAGTCGCCGTCGATCCCAGCAAGGCGGTCGTACCAGTGCCCCCGCATATTGGCGTTCAGGCCATAGGTAATATCGGAAGCGTACACCTTCTTTGCCATTTCGGCCATTGATGCCCAAGCCTCTCGCGCGGTGCGGTAGGCCTTGATGGCTTGCTCGAGGGCCATCCGGTCGCCCGAGCGCTCATAGAGGGACCACAAGACGGCGCTGCGAAACTTGTACGCGAAAAACTTGCCGGCGCCGGCCTGAATGGCGACATCCGCCAGCAAGCGCCGCAGTTCGGGGGCGTTCTTGTCAGCCGCTCGCGCGAGCGTTTGGGCCGCGTTCGTGGAAGCCGCCGCCGACATATCCTCGAGCCACTGGGCCACATCAAGAGGCGTGTACTTGGCGAGCATTGTGCCATTGGCCAGAGCCTCGGCGCACTCCTCGACGGAGGAAAACAGTTGGGGATCGAAGGCGCTCACCGTGCCGAACACTTTGGGATCCGGAGTATCCCGATACGGCTGCGCGCGGTTCGGATCGACAATCGGCATGTTCATGTACATCTCGGGCCAGTAGCTGTTATTCGAACCCGAAGCTCCGTGCGCCGTAGTAATGACCGGCAAAATCCGGCTGGCATTGGCGAGGGCCGTCTCCGCAGGCTCGGCAGCGCCTTGCAACTGCTTCCGCAA
>DASREK010000112.1:0-6524 GCA_035652135.1 Bryobacterales bacterium
GTGCGGAACGGGGCAGCGGCTGGGCGGCGGTACAGCGGAGCTTGGTTTGCCAACGCTGCGTTGGGAATCTCCGCAACGACCTTGCCGTGATCCTTGACGCGTAATTTGCCGTCGCCCGTCACCTGGCCGATAGTGGCGGCATCGAGGCCCCATTTCCGAAATATGCGGAAGATTTCTTCCTCGCGTCCCCGTTCGGCCACCAGCAACATCCGCTCCTGCGATTCGGAGAGCATAATTTCATAGGGTGTCATCCCGCTTTCGCGCTGCGGAACATGCATCAAATCGATCTCAATGCCCGTTCCCGCCCGTCCGCCCATCTCGCAAGTCGAGCACGTCAATCCCGCCGCCCCCATGTCCTGGATCCCGACAACGGCCCCGGTCTGCATGGCCTCCAGGCACGCTTCCAGGAGCAGTTTTTCCAGGAAGGGGTCGCCCACCTGCACGTTCGGCCGCTTTTCCATCGACTGCTCATCGAATTCGGCCGAGGCCATCGATGCCCCGTGAATGCCATCCCGGCCGGTCTTGGCGCCGACATAGATCACGGGATTGCCGATGCCGGAGGCGCGCGCGTAGAAGATTTCATCACGCCGGAAGACGCCCAGCGCGAAGACGTTGACCAGAGGATTTCCGCTGTAGCAGGGCTCGAAAACGCACTCGCCGCCCACGGTTGGCACTCCAAAGCAATTGCCGTAATGGGCGATGCCGCCGACCACGCCTTCGAGAATGCGTCGGTTGCGGGCGGCGTCGGACGATGCGTCCCCCGGCCCGAGCCCGATGGGCCCGAAGCGAAGCGAGTCCATGACGGCGATCGGCCGCGCTCCCATGGTGAAGATGTCGCGCAGAATGCCGCCGACTCCCGTCGCGGCCCCCTGGAACGGCTCGATAAAGCTGGGATGATTGTGGGACTCGATCTTGAAAGCCACGGCGTAGCCGGATCCGATATCCACCACGCCGGCATTTTCGCCGGGCCCTTCCAGCACGCGCGGGCCCTCAGTAGGAAGCTTCTTCAGATGGATGCGAGAGCTCTTGTACGAACAGTGTTCGCTCCACATCACGCTGAAAATTCCCAGTTCCGTGATCGTCGGTTCGCGGCCGAGAAGCCGCAAAATACTCTCGTATTCCTCTTCGGAAAGCTGATGTTGCGAAATGAGGTCAGCGGTGATGGCGGCCATCGCTACACACTGGCAAAAGCCCGGTTCGCTGCGAAAGGATACTAGCGCTGTTGCTGCTCATAAGGTCTGCCGGACCAACCCCGCCAGGCGGACGCTTTCGCTCCGGGCGCCGCGCGCCAGGTGGCTGGCCATGGAAGCAAATATCCGCAGCCCGTCGGTGCTTCCCATCAGTGGATCTGCGGCGCGCTCCGGGTGGGGCATCAAACCGAGCACGTTCCGGCCCTCGCTGACGATTCCGGCGATGTTTTCCAAAGATCCGTTGGGATTGGCTTCGTCGTTAATCTCGCCGGACGCGGAAGCGTACCGGAATACGATCCGGTCCTCCCGCCGTAAGCCGGCCAGCGTGGCCGGGTCACAGTAATACGAGCCTTCGCCATGGGCCACCGGCATTGCCAGCAACTCGCCCGGCCGAAGTTCCGCTGTAAAGGGCGTTTTAGTGGTTTCGGTCCTGAGATGGACCGTCCGGCATACAAACCGCAGGTTCCGATTCCTCAGCAATGCGCCCGGCAGCAATCCTGCCTCGACCAGGATCTGGAAGCCGTTGCAAATCCCCATCACCAGCCCCCCTGAGCCGGCGAACTTCGCCACCGCGCTCATAACTGGCGAAAAGCGCGCGATCGCCCCGGTTCGAAGATAGTCCCCATAAGAAAAGCCGCCGGGTAGGATGATTGCGTCGCAGTTTTGCAGATCTTCTGATTGGTGCCACAGATAGGCGGTGTTCTTGCCCAGGTTTCCGGCCAGGGCGTAATAAGCGTCGTGGTCGCAATTGGATCCAGGAAAAATAACAACGCCAAATTTCATAGGGAGGGCTGACTCCTGATCTTAACATTTCACGGCACGAGCGAGAAGGAATCTTTCGGGAAATCAGAAGTTCTGGAGCATCGATCTCCTAGTGGAATCCGGAACGCAAGCGCACTCAGGAATTTGCCTTTCCGGCGCGTTGCTCGCAGCGGATACGAAAAACGGCAGCGTTTTTACGACTGCTTGGCTGCTGGCGGCGTTTTGCGGCGGCGAGAGGATTTCTTTTCAGGCGGCGGTTCCCGATCGCTCTTTTCCAGAACTACCATGGAGCGCACAAATTTTTTCTCCCCATGGTCATCAAACCGAATCGAAATTCGTTCTTCGTCACAAGCAAGAACCGTGCCGAAGCCATAACGCTCGTGCTTCACTTGCTGGCCGGCTGAAAAAGTACCCATGTACAAATTATAGCATCCTGCGCGCTTGCGCGCCTTCGCGGAAGCCGGCTGGTTCCCTCACCGCCGCGGCCGAGCCTGTATCGGAGCGCTCCCTCGCATACCTGTCGATTCCTGGGCCGATCACCTTTGCAAGCGGCTCCGGTCGCGAAACAACAAACTGACCCTCAGTCAGATAGGCCGCTGCCGGCTTCCGCGCCTACTTCTTCGCTTTGCCGGCGCTTTCCACGACTTTCTCGGCAAGGTAGTTCACCACCTTGGCTTCGTTTCTGGCAGTTTCGTAATAGGCGGCCTTGAGGAGTTGGTCTTTACGGTTCAGTAATCTCTCGCGGATGGTTTGCTGCACCCTGGGATCCGAAAACTCCCTCTGGCCGGCGGGCTCTCTGGATTGCAGCTTGATGATCCGATACGCCTGCGGCGTATGCACGATGGGTGAAATTTCTCCCGGGCGCAACAGCGCGACGGTCCGGCGAAGCTCGGCGTCCGCTTTGTCGAGCGCAGATTGCGGAATGAAGCCGAGATCGCCCCCGTTCGGCGCCGAATCGGGATCTTCGGAATAATTCTGCGCCAGAGTGACGAAATCCTCCCCCTGCTTGAGGCGGTTTTCAATCATCTGGATCTTCTTGCGGGCTTCGTCTTCGTTGCTTGCTTTGTCATTTCGCAAATTGCGCACCTGGGGGTCCGGAATTGACGTCACCAGTATCTGCAACACGTGCACCTGCGGCTCCGCGAGATTAAAGCTGGCTTTATTGGCCTCGTAAAATGCACGGACTTCCGCATCGCTGATCGAGATCTTGGCGGTGATCTCTTTGTTGAAGAGCTTCTGGATGCTGAGGCTCCGCCGCAAATCGGCCTTGATTTCATCCACCGTGGCGCCGCGGCTTTTCAATTGCTTTTGAAACTCTTCTTCGGTGTAAGGCGCCTTGAGCTCGGTGAGCTTGGCGTCTACATCGGCATCCACAGCCATCAGGCCCAGCCGTTCGGCCCGTTGCAGCATGATCTGGTTGTCGATGAGCTCGCGCAGCAGGTTGAGCTTGGTCATGGTTACCTGCTCTTCGTCGGGCTTTTCCGGCGTGGCCTGCATCTGCGCCCGGTAATATTTTCCCAGTTCGTCGTATGTGATGTTGTGACCGTTCACCACTGCCGCTACCTTCGGGTCGGGCGATTTTCTGCAACTCAGGCACAAAACGAGCAAGGCGGGCAACAAAGGAGCAGAAAGCCGGAGAATACGCACCTGTTACTCCTCGATTTTGTATATGGTAAGCCCGGAGAGCAGTTTCGGGAAAAAATCGGTCGATTTCTGCGGCATCACGCCGCCGGAAAACGCCACTTTCGCCACCTGATCGATTTTCGCCGGATTCAGGAAGAATACCGCCTGGGCGCCGGGCGCGTTCAACTCGCGGGCCGCTTCGCGAAAGCCGCGAATGTAGCGGATGTTTCTCTCCTCCCGCACCGCCTCGTCGGTCAGCCCGAGTATTTTGGCGAGCAGGTCTTCATGCAGCACGGAAACATCCAGGCGTGGTTCGTTGTTTCTTGTAAAGAGGTAGATCTTATGGTTGGCGCGGAACAGCGCTCCGATTGCGGTTTGGCCGGGCGAAGCCCGCTCCATACGGGCCTCTAAAGACTCGAGGGACGACTGCTCTTCCACAGAAAAAAACCTCTTCGCCTCGCGAACTACGCGCTCCGCGTCGAAATCGGCGATATTGCCAACCACCCGGTGCGTCGGAAGGATCGCCAGCCCGGGCGAACGCATATTCACCAACGTCATCATGACCCGGCGGGCGCCGGCCAGGTTCGGATTCTCATCGCGAAAGGCCAGAGCCGTTTCGTAGCGGTGGTGCCCGTCGGCGATCAGCAGCTTGCAGGGTTCGAGCAAACGCTGGATTTCCATGATCGTCTCAGGACGGCTGAGGGGCCATAAGCTGTGCTCCGCCCCATATTCATCTTTCACGCAAACCAAAGGCTCAGCCTGGGCGGCGGCCTCAAGGCGGGCGTCTACCTCGGATTGCGGATCGTCGTACAGCATGAAGATCTGGCCGAAGTGGGCGCGCGTATGGCGCAGCAACTCCAGCCGATCACGCTTCGGACCGGAATGGGTGAGCTCGTGGCGGTAAACCGTCCCTTGAGAGTAGTCTTCGACGGCGCCGAGCGCAATCAGGCCCTTGCGCAGGTAGGCCCGTCCAGGCTTGCCGGGGAGCTCGAATTTTTGGAAATAGGCGAAAAACAAGGGCTGCTGCTCTTGCACCAGGATGCCGCAGCGGATCCAATCTTCCAAATGCCGGGCCGCCCGCGTGTAAACATTGTTTCTGTCGTCGTCCTCCGGCGTGGCAGGCCCGCGTATGATGTGTGCTACGTTGTAAGGGCTCAGCGCAAGATAGCGCTGCTGCATTTCCGGCGTAATCTTGTCGTAAGGCTGGGTCAGCAGGCAGGCCGGATCCCCGGCGCGTTTGGAGTAGCGGTACGCGCGAAACGGAAAAATCTGGGCCATGAGAAAATTCCAGCATACCAAAGGATGCGATCTGCTTCTTCCACACCCGCCCTGTGGATCGGATGCTGCGGCTGGCCGGAGGGCCGGAGCCGATACTTCCAGCATTTTCCCGCCGTGGAGCTGCAAACGACGTTTTATCAACCGCCCGCCGTCGCCCTGGCGGAAAAGTGGCGCCGCGACGCCCCGGCAGAGTTTGCTTTTACATTAAAGGCCTGGCAGCTCATCACGCATCCAGCTTCCAGTCCAACCTACCGCCGGCTGAAAGATGGGGTCGAGCCGGGCAAAGCGGATCAATACGGCTATTTTCGGCCCACTGAAGAAGTTTGGGCGGCGTGGAGAGCCACCTCCGCGGTCGCGCAAGCGCTGCGTGCGCATGCCATCGTCTTCCAATGCCCTGCATCGTTCACCCCCACTGAGGAGAATAAGAAAAATCTCGCCGCCTTTTTTCGAGCCATAGAGCGCGGGCCGTGGCTGGCGGTTTGGGAGCCGCGCGGGCAGTGGGAATCCCCGGAAATCCGGGATCTGTGCCGCCGCCTGGATCTGATCCATTGCGTGGATCCTTTCTCGGCCGAGCCGTTGCACGGAAAGGCGGTGTATTTCCGACTCCATGGCCGGGGGGCCTACCGTTACCAATATAGCGATCTGGATCTGCGCCACTTGCATCAAATCTGCGCGCGCCACCTGACGGCGGGCCGTACGCCGATCTGGGTAATGTTCAACAACACGTTTATGCGCGACGATGCTTTACGCTTTCGAGACTTGATGGCCGCAGGCTGATCGAGCCACAAGCGGAACCCGCCGGCTGGTCCGTCTGCCGCCTCCCAAAAAATTTATTGGCTGAGCACCGGCATTTCTGTGCTACACAAATTAAGATCCACTATGAGCAAACGATCGACCACCGGAACCTGCAATTTGTGCGGCGCCGTTTTCGACCGCACCGCGATGGGACAGCACCTGGCGGCCTGCAAAGGTCCGGCTCCAGTTCCCGGAGCGAGCCGGCCGCTTACCTCCAGCTTTCACCTTGTCGTCGAGGCATCGGATAGAGACGCATACTGGCTGCACGTCGCCGCTCCCGTGGACGCCCCATTGAGTAAACTGGACGATTTTCTGCGCGAAATCTGGCTCGAGTGCTGCGGCCACGTCAGCCGCTTCTCGATCGATGGCGTTGAATACTGGTCGGATCCGGATTCCTCGAGTGAAAAAAGCATGCGGGCGCCGATAGGGAAAGTAATGGGGATCGGCGACAAAGTGTCGTATGAATATGATTTTGGCTCTACCACCAAACTTGCGCTGAAAGTGGCGCGGGCGTTCCAACACCCGGGCCCGGCCAAAAACGTGCAGCTCCTAGCGCGGAATGAGGCGCCGCAGATCGCATGCAATCACTGCCAGGAAGGCGGCCTGGCCACCCAAATCTGTACCGAATGCCAATGGGCCGGCGCTGGCTGGCTGTGTGCGCAATGCGCGAAGAAACATCCGTGCCCTGCTGATTCGTTCTTGCCGGTGGTCAACTCGCCGCGCGTCGGAGTCTGCGGATTCACCGGATGAGATGGCCTGCCGGACGCTTCCTCGGGCGGCGCGCCAGGGTGAATAGAAGGGATCAGTTTGCCGCGGCAAGCAGATTCTTCACGTACTCGTGAGCCGTATCAACCAGGCTCCAGGCGCCTTCCCAGA
>DASREK010000113.1:0-2969 GCA_035652135.1 Bryobacterales bacterium
TCGCGGCCCGAAGCTGTGACGGATGTGCCAGCGTATGGCTGGAATGCGTTATCGCAGACGCCGGCTACGTTGAGCTCGACATAGTGGGCGGCGCCGGAAGTCGAGTCGGCCAGATGCGCCAGCGATAACGGCCGGTGCAGATATTATTAGTTGCGTTGAAGAAACGAAAATCTTTCTGGTTTAGCCGGAAAGAGCGTCCCAGTTCCGCAGTGTTGCTGCGTTTAGCATATAATACTGGCGGCTCGTCTATCGTAGGTGGAGACCGATCGAACTTCGGCCCCCAATAAAGAAATCTGCTGTTTCACGTGTTCTGCCGGCCCCAGACCGTGGTCCATGGACGGCTCGGCATCACGAGCGTCGCGATCGCGGAAAGCGGAAGAGCCAGGCGAGAGGCGCGACTCATATGGGCCATGCGTACTACTCCCCGGGAGCTGGTCCGCAGGGGCGCGAGTTTTGGTAGCGCGACCCCGCTGTCCCATCCCGCTCCGGCGGCTCTCTTTTCATTTTGTCGGGCAAGCTCTTCATTCCCTGGGAAGTTAGTACCCTCGCAGCCGGCCGCCCTCGGGCGTCTAGCCTCGGAACACAAGCTGCCAGGGTCATAAGGTGATTCCCTGAGGAAGATGAGAAGTTCGTACTGTTGCCTCTGCCTTTTCTCTGGCCTACGCTGGCCTTCTATGAAAATCCTGATCGCCGATGATGAGCCCGTCAGCCGCCGCATGCTCGAGTGGCTGGTCCGAAAAAACGGCGACGAGCCCGTGGTGCTTGCGAACGGCTCCCTGGCCGGATGGCTCCTCCAGCGCGACGACGCTCCGCGCGTGGCAATCCTGGACTGGCTGATGCCCGGCCTGGATGGAATTCAGATTTGCCGGCTTTTGCGGAGCCGCACGGACCGGCCGTACACGTACATACTCCTGGTCACCAGCAAGACACAGAAGGAGGACCTCGTGCGCGGGCTCGAGGCCGGAGCCGACGACTACATCACAAAACCGTTTGACCCTGACGAGTTGAATCTCCGGATCAACGTGGGCCGCCGCGTGGCAGAAGTTCAGGATCGTCTGCTTTCCCAGATCAATGATCTCCGCCGCCGCCTCGCGGTGGCAGAACCCGCCGGCCGCTTTGCGGCCCGCGCCGCATGCCTGAATCCGCTCGTTTGAAATTGGACCGGCCCCCAAGCGCCGGCCGCTGTTCGCATCTTCGCACAGCCGGGTGAGCTGCGCTCGCGCTTTGCTACAATCAGGGCGCATATGCGCGCAAAATACCTGGCCGCGGCCTGCTTGCTGGTTGTGGCCGCCTGCAATCGCCGTCCTGCCCATCGCCGGCTGACTCTGGCGGTCATCCCGATGGGAACTACGCACGAATATTGGAAGTCGATTCATGCCGGCGCGGTAAAGGCCGCCCGCGAGGAAGGCGTCGATCTGGTTTGGAAAGGCCCCCAGAAAGAAGACGACCGCGCCCAGCAAATCGCCGTCGTCGAAGACATGATTTCGCGCCACGTCGATGGCATCATACTCGCCCCTTTGGACGGCAAGGGGCTTCAGAATCCGGTCTCCGAGGCGCGCCGCGCGGGCATTCCCGCCGTCATCGTCGATTCCCATTTGGAGGGCGACGATTATGTCAGCTTCATCGCGACTGACAATTACCAAGGGGGCCGGCTTGGCGCGCGGCGCCTGGCGGAAACGCTCGGGGATAAAGGATCCATCATTCTAATGCGCGTGCTGGTCGGCGTGGAAAGCACCATGGCTCGCGAACGAGGCTTCCTCGATGAAATTCACAAGCATTCGGGCATCCGCATTCTCAGCGATAATCAATACGGCGGCATCACGACCGAGACTGCGTACCAGACGGGCGAAAATCTGCTCAACCGTTTTCCCGATGTAGACGGCATTTTCTGCCCCAATGAATCCACAACCTTCGGCATGCTGCGGGCTTTGACGGACGCCGGCAAGGCGGGCAAGGTGAAATTCGTGGGCTTCGATTCGAGCGAAAAGCTGATCGACGCTCTGCGCCGGAAGCAGATCGACGGCCTGGTATTGCAGAATCCCTTTCGCATGGGCGAGCTCGGCGTGAAGACGCTGGTTCGCTATCTGCACGACCCGCAGGCTGCGATCGAGAGACGTATCGACACCGGCGCAGTCGTGGCAACGCCCGCCAACATGGACACGCCGGAGATCAAGCAGCTTCTCTCACCGCCTCTGGATCAATATTTGAGCCGTTCCAGCCCGGACACCGCCGCTCCAGTCCTGGGGAAGCAAATCAAACGCGATGCGGCCGGTTTTGATGCGCCGGTGATCTCGGGCTGATGCCTGCCGCATATCGCATCCAGATGAGCGGCCTGCGCAAGGCCTTTGGCGCAACCCTCGCCCTGGACGGCGTCAACCTCTCCGTTGAGCCGGGCGAAGTGCATGCCCTCATCGGAGAAAACGGGGCGGGCAAAAGCACCCTCATGAAGATATTGAGCGGCGTCTATCGCCCCGATGCCGGCGTCATGCTGCTCGACGGCGCTTCCTATGCGCCCGCCGATCCTCTGGACGCCCGCCGCCACGGCGTGGTGATGGTCTATCAGGAACTGGCTCTCGCTCCCCATCTGCCCGTCGCTGCCAATATCCTGCTCGGGGTGGAACCAAAGGTTATGGGTTGGATTCGCCGGGCCGAGTTGCAGCGGGCGGCGCGCCGCGCTCTCGAGAACCTCGGCCACGGAGAAATCGATCTCGATATCCCGGTTTCGCAACTGAGCATGGGAGCCCAGCAGATTGTCGAGTTGGCTCGCGCTCTGCTCTCGGATGCCCGCGTGGTCGTACTCGACGAGCCAACCAGCAGTCTGGCGGCGGCCGATGTTCCCGTGCTGTTTGCCGCCATCCGGCGGCTCCGGGAGCACGGCGTGGCGATTATTTACATCAGCCATTTCCTCGAGGAAATCGAGCAAATTGCCGGTGGTTTTACCGTTCTCCGGGACGGCCGCTCGGTAGGCG
>DASREK010000114.1:0-10305 GCA_035652135.1 Bryobacterales bacterium
GCGGGAAGAACAACGGAGGGCCGATGCGCCAGCGCCGGCAGCCACGGATGTGCGGAGAAGATCGGAGTTGTTCCGGCAGTCCTGGTCTTCGCCCCTTCATTCTCCCGCAGAGCCTTCCACGGCACAGGGAACCGGCACAAGCACCGCCGGCACCAGTAATACTCTCCGCCGCCGTAGGCGACATCCCGATGCGTCATCCGGCACCATACTGATTTGAGGCTTGGCATCCTTCCTCCTGCTGACGAAACAAAAGCCGCTGGTTTTCACCCAACGCGGCGAACAACGCATCGGCGGAAAGGCCGCGGACTTCCCGGCCGGGGGTGAGCGCGCTTGTGCAGCCAAAATTAATCTGATGAGAACAGCGCACGTCTCAGAATCACTCAAGCCGCCGCGATTTCCCAATAGCTCTTTCGTACCTGGCATAGCCCACTCGTACCGGTTTTCCGCTATCGCGGCGATACTGGCAGCAGCTTGCTTTGCGGCAACCGCTGTCGAGCATAACAGCGCATCACTAGAGCGAGAACTAGGAATGTTCCCAGTAAATGCTTCTATTTGGCGGAGCGAAGCCGTTTGCCGACTTGCCTTTTCGACGGAGAAGAGAGCCTTCGATTGGCCGTGTGCGCAGGCGCACAAGGCAGTCGCGTTGTGACGCTGGTGGAGAAAGTGAATCCGGTTCCTGGCGGCGGACGCTCCGAAAGTGCAGGCCTCGGAATATCCATTTCAATCTTGCGGCCCGGGCCTGCTTTTCTTAGCCAGCCGCTGCGGGAAATATTCCGGAAAAAGCCGCCGAATTTTCCGCATGAGCTCGCTCCTCAGACGTCCTTTAACGATAAAACCGTTTGCCCCGCTCTTCTTCGCCGCGCGCAGCATTTCGGGCTCTGCGTAGGCGCTCATCAGCAATATCCGCAAATGGGGGAAGCGTTTGCGCAATTCTGCGGCGGCTTCTAATCCGCTCATTTTCGGCATCTGAATATCCAGAATGGCAAGATCAACCGGCAGGCGCCCGGCCTGTTCCAGAGCCTCCTGGCCGTCGGCCGCCTGGGCCATCACGACCAACTGGTCCTGCTTGGTAAGGAAGGAAAACAGCGTCTCACGAATCTCGATCGAATCGTCCGCTGTGAGGACTCTGATCTTGGGTCTGAGCTTTTCTGACACTGAACCTCTTCTCGTCCCGAACGAATTTGCAGCCGGCCTTTTGGGGGACCACGCTCCGACGGAGCAGGGCTTCCGGCCAGGAGAAACCGGATATCAGCTTTATCAACTGCTGGAAAAGGAACCGCCTGACTGCCTTCGGCTACACGCCTCCTCCTATCCACAACTCTGGTTCAGCCGGGAAAGCAAATTCAATAGATCGGGAGTACCGCTTGCGCGCCGTATTCGTACCGTTACTCTTGCCGAGCCAACGATGCGGAAAACGGCGTTTCGCGGGCTCAAAGCAATCCGAGCAGGCGCGCCTTGCGGCGGCTCGCATGGGAAGAACCGGCGGCTTCCATGCTGAGCCGCTCCCGTCAGGTTCGCCCGGGTGCGGCATGTTCGGTCCGCCTGGTGACCCGGCGATGCAGCCGAAGATTTGGCGAGAATTGCGGCGCAATACCGTGTCATTTTGCTCGGGAAATCCCTAGTATTTGGGTGCTAAACGGTGTGTTATTCTGCAATACCTCAGCTAGATTCGTCGCTCTGGGGGATCGCAAGGTCCGAGTTACTGTCGGTTATGCGTGCATGAAAAAGCGTGGCGATACGGTCGTTGGAAGCGGCCGAGTAACCCCCGCTCGGTCGCTCCTGGCCGGCATCGTAGAGTCCTCGACTGATGCTGTTATAGGGATGAGACTGAATGGGGCCATCATCACTTGGAATTCCGCAGCCGAGAGACTGTACGGCTACAGGGCGGAAGAGATCCGGGGAAAGCCGGCTTCGATTCTTTTTCCTTCCGGCCGGGGAAAGGAGCTTTCTCAAGCTTTGAGGCGGCTCAAGCGCGGCCAGCGCGTGCATTATTACGAGACTACCCAACTCCGCAAGGACGGCAGCGAGGCGCAGGTGGGGATTGCGATGTCTCCCATTCGCAATCGCGCCGGCGAAATCGTCGGCGCCTCGGCGATCGCGCGCGATATCAGCGATCGCAAGCGGACGGAGAACGTCCTCCGGCAGCTTTCCGCGCGGCTGTTGAAGGTGCAGGATCAAGAACGGCGCCGCATCGCGCGCGAGCTGCACGATAGCACGGCCCAGCGGCTGGCGCGGCTGGAATTTTGCCTCCGGAGCGTTTTGCAAACCCCGCTGGGCGCCGAGACCCGCCGGACTTTGACCGAATGCCGCAGGCTGGCGGCCGAATGCTCAAACGAAATTCGAACGCTCTCTTATCTCCTGCACCCTCCTTTATTGGACGAGCTCGGGCTGGGCAGCGCCCTTCGGGCCTACGTCGAGGGCTATAACCGGCGCTACGGAATGCGGGTAGCCCTGAAAATGCCGCGCAAGCGGATGCCTCTGCCGGAAGATCTGGAAATGACGCTGTTCCGCATCGCCCAGGAAGCTTTGACAAACATTTACCGGCACTCGGGAACGCGCAAGGCCACGATCCGTCTGGCGATGGAATCCGGCCAGGTTCTATTGGAAGTGGCGGATCAGGGCCGCGGTATGCCGGCCGAAATGGTGGAACGCCTGAACAAGGGCACGGCCATGCTCGGCGTCGGCATCGCCGGCATGCGCGAGAGAGTGCGGCAACTCGGCGGATCCCTGGAAATCCGCTCGGGGACTAGGGGAACCACTGTCCGCGCTGTGTTGCCCCAGCCGAGCGATTTGAAACCTCCGGAGGCGTCCTCGGTGCGCCGCGCGGCTTAGCCCGGGCATAAGTCTCAGTTCGGCACAGCGACGCAGATCCCGGCTCCATCGAAGGAAAACACGGATCCGAAGCTGACTGTGACATTGGACTGCACGAAGTCGGCCCCGGGCGCCACTCGGTTCGGGTCCTGGCAGGCTGGCGTTCCCGCCGGAACAGCGGGCGCCAGGAAGTTGATCTGATACAGCCCCACGTAACCCGGCGTGAGGCCGGAAAAAATCGGGACCGGCGTGAGGCCGGAAATCGGGAAAGGATCGGTTACCGGCGCTGCCCGGGGGCTCGGCAAGGGCGTCGGCTTCGCCGGCAGCGCGTTAGGAAGGAAGTTGAAGCCCATACGCAGAGACGAAGCAGTCCGTGCAGCAGTGGTGGCCGGTTGGCCGGTCGCAGCCGGTGGATCTGTCGCGCCCAGGCCAACGGCATACGCCACGAGCTCCTCGCCCGGCTTTGCCGGATTGGCCGCTGAAACCAGCGCGCCATCCCCGTGGGTGACCATCGGTGGACAAGGCAGCCCCGTGATGCTGGCGCGGCCTGTGGATCCAGGGACGATCGTATCGCAGGTGGTGACGATGTGGATCTGGTCCGCCAAGGGCGTCAGATCGATCAGGCCGCCCGCATTGCCGTTCTCCGTCACGAATAACTGCGCGTTCAGCGGCAGCGGACTCGCGCAGACCGGGCACAGAGGGCGAAGCTCGTAAGGGATTTGGACGGTGATTGCCGTGACCGATCCACAGGAACCCTGGTTTCCGGGCAGCGGATTCAAGCAGGTGAAAATCGGCCGAACCTCAAAAAGGGGAACGGGAATATCGGAGACCTGCCGCAGCGTTACCGAAATGCCCGCCAGCGATTTCGGCAGGGCCGCACCTTGAGCGCGGACAGGCTGCGTCAAGGAGCGCCCAACACCACTCACAAAAAGCGTAAGAATTTGACCTGGGGCCGCAGGAATCGGCGCTGGGTACAAATAGCCGGCCCCTGCAACTGTGTTTGTCTGAGCGAACGCGGAAGTACACCAAAGAATAAGGCCTGCAACGATGTGTGGTCTGCGCATGGGGCTACCTCTTGATGAAAGGAAACGACTCGAGGCTTCTGCCTGGGGCCGAGAGAACGGAGACCCGGGCCGGATCCCCGCCATCGAATGACACGGGCGCCGATGCGGCCCAAAAAGAACCGCGGAAAAGCGGCCCAGAGGTTGAGAGAATGGCGGGGACGACGGGGCTCGAACCCGCGACCTCCGACGTGACAGGCCGGCGTTCTAACCAACTGAACTACGTCCCCGCTCAGGCGGGCAAATTGTCTACTGCCGATCATGCTGCGGGAAGCGCAGCCGTGACTATTAGAGTAGCATACAGCCGGCTTCATAGCCTGGAATCGCTGGGCCGCTTATTTTTTATAACTAACCGAGAAACCTCCGGGACCGATATTCACGAATTCGGTTCTCAACTGCGGGTTCGTCCGGATCGCCTGCAAGAAGTCGGGCATTTCATCGGGATGCGAAGCGACATTGTGGGCCACGATCACCCCGCCCGGAGGAACTAGCGGCAAAACCAGATCCAGGTATTTCTTGTAGTCCGGTTTCCAAGCGTCGATAAACACCAGCTCGAACGGCCCTTGCAAACCGGGCAAAATCTTCAGCGCATCGCCAAGCCGCGATTCGACGATGTCTTCTACGCCGGTAGCTCTGAAATTCTTGAGCGCCAGCGACCGCCTGCCTTGGTCCACGTCCAGCGTAAGCAGCTTTCCCCCGGTCTCCCGCAGGCCCAGCGCGAGCCAGATTCCGGAGTAGCCGTTGGATGTGCCAATCTCGAGAACGTGTTTGGCGTTCAATTTTTTGACCAGGTTGGAAAGGTATTCGCCTTCCCGGGGATCCACGTTCATCATCCCCTTCTCGGTGGCTCGCATCCGGGCAAGATGATCGAGCACCTGCTGCCGCGTCGGCGGCGTTTTCTGCCCCATAGCGGCGATGGAGATGGCGATTCCCAAGACTGCGATCAGGAAAGACCCGAGCCAATTCATGACTCTTCCTTATTGAATCGCCAACGTCACGTTCGGCTGGCTGAGAGCGCCGCCGATATTAAGCATAATCGGCACGCTGGACCCCTGGGGGGCGCCCGATGGTACTGCCACATTCACCTGGAGAAGGCCGACAAAGTTCGGCGCCATGCCCGCAAACCGCACATCCGCCGTCTGGCCGCCGATCGTGGCGGTGACCGTCTGCTGCGCGTTGCTCAGCGGCCCAAGAGCCGGGGCAAGCTGGCCTGTGGTCAGAGGCGGCTGCACCGCTCCCTGCCCCGTGGCATAGACCTGAACGACGCTGCCTCGCGCAGCGGGATTGCTTGGGCTGTTCACCGTGTTGTCCTGGTTCAGAATCACTCCCTGGCTGCTGCCCGGTAATTGGAAAATCCCTGCACTGGCGCTGGTAACAGGCACATTTACGGGCGGCGAGCTCACGGAAGCCTGGTAACGGACGCTTATATTCGCGCCCGCCTGCCCGGCGACCTCAAAAGGAACCTGCACGTTCAGTTGATTCTGACTGGCGTAAAACAGCGGCGCCGGCACGCCGTTAAACGTAACTGTTACGCCTCCCACGGATGCCGCCAGCCCTCCCGTGATGGGGTCGATGCCGCCGGAAACACCCGCAGCCGGCCCGAGCCCGGCGCCGAAAATCGAGACGATTTCGCCCGGCGTTACGCCATATCCCAGGAAACTTGCGCCGTTCACCACCCCTTTGGCGCTGAATGCGGGCGCCGGCGGCAGGATCTTCGCTCCGCCAGAGTACACGGCTGTGCCAGAGGCGCTATGTATTACTAACGTATATAAGCCCGGCTGGGCGTTGGGAGCCACGTTTACCGTGAAAAGCAAAATCGGGGTGTTGGTGCTCTGGGTCCTGCTGCGGGAAAGGCTGCCGCCTTGCATGGAAATGGGGCCGCCCAGAAAGGAAATGGAATTCTCGTTGATGCTGGGGTCGTCAAGACCTTGGCCGGCGATCGCAAAATTGAAGGTCTGTCCCGGGTACAGAGCCGATGCGCCGCCATTTACCGAAGCTATTTGACCGGTTGCGGCGGCTCCCAGGGTGATGTTCATCGCCGGCGTGCCCGAGGGAACCGTCAGATCGGCGCTGGCAGTCTGGCCGGCGCTGACTGTCAGCTTCTGCGGCGAGTCATTTCCACCAAGGAAAGTGGTCGTGAAACTTGTGTTCGGGTTGGCGGCGATTGTAGCGAACTGGTCGGGCATGACCGGGCCGTCCATCGGCTCGGCGTAGACAAAATACTGGCCCGGCGGGATCATCTCGATCGTGTATGCCCCGCTGGCATCGGTGACGCCCCCGACGGCGACGCCGGTCGAGGGGTTCACCGCAGCCACCAAAGCATCTGTGGCCGACTGCCCATTATCGAGCGTGATTTTTCCCGAGATCGAGCCGAACGACGCGGCGGCGTTGGCTTGGGGGTAGACCTTCGTGGCAAAGGCAATCTCATCCGAGGTCAACGCGCTCAGGATGCCGCTCGCGGCCCGGGCTGCAAAAAACATGGTCGCGCCCAGCAGGCCGGAGTGATCCGCGCCCAGAGTGTGCCCCAGCTCATGCGTCGCGATCGTTTGAATGTCGTAGGTGCCGCCCTGAAACGTGGTGGAGTACGTCAGCTTGGGGTTGAAGAGAATATCGGTGTCCACCATTTCGCCGGTTGTGCGGACTCCGACGGGATTGGTCACCGCCAGGGCGTCTCCCAAAATGCTGCGGTTTGCCGGGGTATCTGCAAACGTGATAAGGTTTATGAAATCGCGGCTGGAGTTGGACACAGACGTTTTTTGCAGCGGGGCGAACGTAATAGAGGCAGTGCCGATACTGCTCCAGGCGGCGGTGGCGGCCTGCAAAGCTTGTATTGGGGCGCTGTCTGCTGTAATTGTAGTCCCCCCCGAGCTGTTTGTGAGCCCGGCCGCTGTCTGATCGTTTACGCGAAACTGAATATTGTTGTTATCGGTCCGGAACAAAAACGGGCCGTTCGGATCCGTTCGTTCCCGGACATACGCTTGAGCGTTGGCGCAGGCCAGAGAGACACACAGGAGACTCAAGAGCCAGGGTCGCATAGGAATCAGTTCGTTCCCTTCCGTAAAAGGGCCGCTGCCCGCACCCTGGATTTGAAGTCTTCCAAGCGCATTCCCCGGAGCTGCCGGAGATCGGTTCCCCCTGTGGGCTTTCCACCGATTGGCTCGACGACGAGCGCTCCATTCGGCGACGGGCGCACGGTACGCACGCCGCTCACCGATTCGGTCACCAGGAACTTGCCCTGGCCGAGACCCCGGGCCCGCCACAGGCCGACCGGCGTCTGAAACAGGAACAACACGACTTCTTCGCCGGGTTGATAGCGCGGCATGCCTGAGATGGCCATAGTCACATCATCCACGCTGCCGCCGGGCTCGCTGACGACGACGGCCGATTGCGGCGAGCCCTTCAGCGCATCGATTACCTGCACTTCGCTGTGCGTCCAGATGATTTGCGTGGCGGCATCCCACGCCGTCCAGGTCCGAAGCACTTTTCCGTGCACGATCAAATCCGATCCAGTCGCGAGTTCTTCGAGAGAAAAGCGCGGCACCATAGTGCTGAAAGCGGGCCATGCCGCGCATAAGAGCAAAATGCCGAGTTGCAATAGCGGTCTACATTTCATAAAAGATTCGTCTTCACCAGCCGGCGCACAAGCCGAGACCCTTCCATTCTAAACGTGATCGGCCGGACAAAAGTTTCCGGTTAACGCTTGGGCGCAGACTGTAGATCTCTCACCGGAATCCCAGTTCGGCGCGCGTGCGTGCACGCCACATTCCACAAGGCTTGATCGGCGGGACGAGCAGAAAACAAGCGGGTTAGCAGAGGAAGGAAGGGGACGGTGAAGACAACCTGCACCACCCCTGTGGCCATCAGCAACAGCCATGCAGCCAAGGCCAGAGCTTTCATCCATTGTCCGCTAAACCAGAATCCAGCGGCCGAACCGGCGTAAACCAGTCCTTGCAGCGCGCGGTTGCCGAGCACAAAGCCGGCGTAGTTCAGCCACTGCCGGTAAAAAAGCATGTGGGCGATTTGCACCGCCAAAAACAGCCCGATTGCGGCGAGCACGGCCACGTCCGTGGAAAAGCGCCACAGCAGCAGCGGGAAGGCCCAAATGGCGGCCGTCGAAGGCCAGAGCACCCACAGCGACGCCTCGCCCAGAAGCACCTCGAGAGGCGCCGTTCGCAGAACCGCCGCATACTGGCGGCGCATGGCGCTTTCTTCCGTTTGAAATTTCAGGCCGCCCTGCGCGAACACGCCCTTGCCGGGCACATTCCGGTAAGTCACGGCAAACAGATTTTGGGCGCGGCTGCTCATTGCATGCACAAGCGTCCAGGATTACTATCATAGCCGCTATGACGCGCCTGGGTCCTTGCGCCGCCGCGGCGGCGTTGTCGATTCTCTCCATTGCGTGCGGCGCCGCTCGGCCGGGGCTCGAGCAGCGCGCCGGCGAAGCTCTATCACAGACCGAAGGGCGAATCCAACTCGACGGCTTGGCCAAGCCGGTCGAAGTGCTTCGCGACACCTGGGGCGTGCCGCACATCTTCGCCCAGTCCGCAGCCGACCTGTTTTTTGCTCAAGGATTCGTCGCCGCGCAGGACCGCCTGTTCCAGATGGAAATGTGGCGGCGGGCCGGCGCGGGAGAGCTGTCGGAAATCCTCGGACCCTCCTACCTGGAGCGCGACCGCTTTGCCCGGTTGCTCCGGTTTCGCGGCGATATGGAACAAGAGTGGTCGAGTTACAGTCCCGATGCCAAGGAGCTGGCTACAGCGTTCGTTCGCGGCGTGAACGCTTATATCGAGAAGCAGGGCGATCGCTTGCCCATAGAATTTCAACTGCTGGGCGTCAGGCCGGGCAAGTGGAAACCGGAGGACTGCTTGCTGCGCCTGGCCGGCCTGCTGATGTGCCGCAATGCCGTCTCGGAAATTGCGCGCGCTCGGCTGATTTCCAGGGTTGGGCCGGAACTGGCGGCGGCTCTCGAGCCGCCCGATCCGCCGGTCAAAATAGCCGCTCTGAAAGATCCTTTGATGGAAGGCATCGATGAGAGCGTGACGAAAACGCTCCGCGAGGCGATCGGCCCGGTACGCTTTGACAACGAGCAAGGCAGCAACAACTGGGTTGTCGATGGAACGCTCTCCGCCACTGGCAAGCCGATCCTCGCCAACGATCCGCACCGGCCCGTGATTCTGCCTTCGCTGCGTTACATGGCGCATCTGGTTGCGCCCGGATGGAACGTCATCGGCTCGGGCGAGCCCGCCCTGCCCGGAATCGCCGTGGGCCACAATGAGCGCATCGCCTTCGGCTTCACGATCGTCGGCATCGATCAGCAAGACATCTACGTGGAAAGGACGAACCCGTCCAACGCCAATCTCTATCGATGGCGCGGGAACTGGCGTCCAATGGAGGTGCAGCACGAAAAAATTGCCGTAAAAGGCCGCGCCGAGCCAACCGATGTCATGTTGAAATTCACCGTGCACGGCCCAGTGATTTACGAGGAGCCGGGCAAAGGCCGCGCTTTCGCGCTGCGCTGGGTGGGAAGCGAGCCGGGCACGGCGGGCTACCTGGCATCTCTCGCGGCCGACCGCGCCCAAAACTGGCAAGAGTTCACCCGCGCTATGGAGCGCTGGAAAGTGCCGTCAGAAAATCTGATTTACGCGGATGTCGACGGCAACATTGGCTGGATCGCCGCGGGCCTGGCGCCAATCCGAGAAAAGGGGAGTGGGCTGCTGCCCGCGCCGGGCGAGGCCGGCGACTATGAGTGGAGCGGCTATTTGCCTTTATCCGAGCACCCGCAGCTTTATAACCCGCCGCAGCACTACATAGCTACGGCCAATCACAACATCCTGCCCAAGGGGTATCCGCACCATTTGGGCTACGAGTGGACGCCGCCCTTCCGGTACCGCCGCATCGATCAGGTGCTGAAGTCGGGCCGGAAATTTACCGTCGAGGACTTCGAAAAGCTGCAAACCGACGTGACGTCGGTCGAGGCCCAGGAATTCGTGGCGCTTTTAAAGAAGGCCCCGGCGGGAGGCGGCCCGGCGCGCCAGTTGCTGGAATCGTGGGACGGCGTGCTCGGGAAAGATTCGCCGGCGGCCGCTCTTTTTGAGATTTGGGCGCGCCAGGTGAAAAGCCGGTTCGTGGCCGCTCGCGTGCCGGCGGACGCACGCGCCCTGGCGGAAAGCGCGATGAACGATCGCACGCTGCTTGACCTGCTCGAGCGCGAGCCCGCCGCATCGCGCCATGCCCTCCTGCTCGCCGCTTTACAGGAAGCCGTGGTCGAAGGGCAGAAACTCCTGGGAGAAGAAGACGTGCAAGCGTGGCGCTGGGGCGCTTTGCACAGGATTCGCTTCCATCATCCTCTGGCCCTTGATGCCGAGCGCCGCAAGTTCTTTGACCTCGGCCCGGTGGAGCGCCCCGGCGACGGCTACACGGTCTGCGCAACGGG
>DASREK010000115.1:0-8538 GCA_035652135.1 Bryobacterales bacterium
CCCATGCGATTCACAGGAGTTCGCGGCGGCCGTCAGCGAGCACAAGCCGGGATGTATTCTCGTCGAGACCGTGGCGAATCCGATGCTGCGCGTTACGCCTCTGGACACGATCAACGAGATCGCCCGCCGTCATGGCGCTGCCGTGGTCGTGGATTCGACCTTTGCGACCCCTTTGCTGGTGCGCCCGCTCCAGCTTGGCTCGGACCTGGTGGTGCACAGTCTGACGAAGTACTTGGCCGGCCACGGCGACGTACTCGGCGGCATCGTCGTCTCGCGGGAAGAGTTCCGCCCGGTTCTGCAATCCATTTCCCGGGCCGTGGGCGGAGTCCTTGGCCCGTTCGAGGCTTACCTTGCCATGCGCGGCGTCAAGACCTTTCCCCTGCGCATGACGCGCCAGTGCGCCAACGCGTGCCGTGTGGCCGGCTGGCTCGCCTCGCACCCCCGCATCGCCAGGGTTCACTTCCCCGGCGATCCGCAGCACCCGGACGCAGCCATTGTGCGGAGATTGTTTCCGCCGAACATGTACGGAGCTATGGTCAGCTTTGAAGTGAAAGACGCCGGTAAGGAGCAGATCTTCCGCCTGGTCGATTCATTGAAGATGATCGTGCCCGCCACCAGCCTCGGCGACGTGCATTCCATGATTCTCTACCCGCCCATGAGCTCGCACCGCGAGATTTCGCCGAAGCACCGCCAACGCATGGGCATCGGTGAGAATTTTCTCCGCCTGTCAGTGGGAATCGAAGCTCCGGAAGACATCATCGAGGATCTTGACCAGGCTCTGGGCCTCGGTTGACGCCTGCTCCGCGCCCGACTTGCGCGCCGCGGCGCCCGGCGCGGGCCGCGCTTCTTTTTTCGGCCGGAGAAACAATCCCCGGGAGCGCCTCCCGGTTCGGGCCGTAAAGCCTGGCCGGCGTGCTTTTCCGGCCTGCTAGGATTGCGGCGCCAACGCCGGCTGCTTCTCCGGAACCAATTGCTTTGTGGGGTCGATGCGAAGCCAAATCAAAGCGCTGGCGAGAGAGAGAGCGGCCATGCCGGCTAAGGGAAGGTTCCAGCCGTGCTTTTCCACCAGGCTGCCGTAAGCGGCGGCGGCGATCGTGGATCCCATTTGCCCCGCCATATTCATCGCGCCGCTTACCGTGCCCGCGTAGCGCTTGCCGATATCCAGGCAGACAGCCCAGCAGTTCGGCAGCATGAAATCGGAAACCGCGAAGCTTAAGGAAAGGGCGATAATCGCCAGCAGCTTGTTTTGAAGGATGATCGAGAGCAGCATGAAGCCGCCGGCGCTGGCCATGCTCACCAGGCCTACCGACCGGCGGCCCCATTTCAACCCGACCTTGCGGACCATGAAATCGCTGGTGTAGCCCCCAGCCACGTTGGCCGCCGCTCCCATCAGGTATGGCAGAGCCGCATACGTGGCGAACGCTTCGATGCCCTTCGCCTTCACCAGATACGTGGGCATCCAGGAAAAAAACCAGTAGGCGGCGTAGCAGTATGTGTGATACATAAGCATCACGGCCCAAAGGTTGGCGCTGCTCAGCGCCACTTTCCAGGAGAGCGATGCGTGAGGCGCCGGGCCGCTCTCGCCGATCTCCAGCAGTTCCGGCGCGCTCACTCCCGCTTTTTGCCCCGGATAGTCGCGGAACCACAGATACCAGGGAATCGCCCAAAGCAACCCTGTGGCCCCGAAGAGAAAAAACACGGGACGCCAGCCGAGCCATGCCTGAAGAGGCAAGGCGATGGCCGGGGTGAGCGCTGCCCCGAGCCGGCTCGCGGTCCAGACGATGCCTTGCGCCCGGGCTCGCTCTCCGAACGGGAACCACCGGGAAATGGCGCAGGAGCTATTGGGGAAAAAACCGGCCTCGCCCGCGCCAAATAGAAAGCGGCAGGCGAGCAGGCTGAAATAGCTGCGGACCGCGCCCGTCGCGGCCGTAAACGCCGACCACCACAGGACGACACGGGTCAAAACCCGCCGAGGGCCGAAACGGTCTCCCAGCCAGCCGCTGGGTATCTCGAATATGCCGTACGCAAAAACGAACGCGCTGAAGACATAACCCATCTGTGCCGTGGTCAACCCCAGGTCTTCTTTCATGTGCGGCGCCGCAGCCGCAATACTGATCCGGTCCAGATAGGTGACGATGGAAGCCAGGAACAGCATTCCCAGCACTTTGTGACGTGCCCGGATGGCGGCCATTCATTCCTTCTTTATTCGGTTCCGGGGCCGGTTTCCTTGCCGCCGGCGTACTTTCTGTAGAGCGCTTCGATTCCCGCTTCCTGGGCGTCGCCGGGATGGATCACCACGCGGTAGCGGAATCGAAGCGACTGGCCCGGCGCCAGGGTCACGCTGCCGTTGCGGCCCTTGTCGTTGTAAAAATCATGCTCGCCAAAAATGTTTGCCGCAAAAAGGCCGTAGCTCCGGGAGTGCCAGTAGGTCGGATGCTTCGGGTTGCCGGGATGATCGAAGATGGCGATCCCCAGCTTTTCCCCATCCAGGGTTCCAGCGTAATCCACCCACTTGGAGCGTTTCCCCCAGACATTCTTTTCGCCCTGCTTGCCCTCGGCCGTGGTCATCAGGCCGGTGCCGGGCGTAATTCCGGGCTGCGGCTTCGCGGCGGGCTCACAGAGCGGCTGGGCCAGGCGAATGGCGAACGTCCCTTCCTTCGTGTCGCCGAACACAACCTTCTGGTCTGCTTTCAAGGTGATGTCGAAATCGAGGATCCGCAATTTCGGATCGCCGTAGATGATTGTTTTGCGCGTTTCCGTGATCAGCGTCTGACCGCTCTGATCCTTCCAATCAAACATCACCACCATGCTTCCGGCCTTTTTGCCGCTCTTCACCTCGACAACCTTTTCCAGGGATATGCGCCCCGGTTTAAACTCCGAGGCCCCCGGAGTTTCCGGGGCCCAGAAGTCCAGGCCGTTGACCTCGCCATGGGCGAACCACAAGCCGCGATGGTGCGGGTGATCGTGCGCTTCGCCCGGAGCTTCCGCGATGGGCCATTGGCGGGTCACGATCTTGCCATCCGCGGCCCGCAGGGGCCACATATAAGGCTTTAGCGTGTTGGGGCCGAAAAAGAGCGTCGAGAAGGGCTTGCCGTCGATGGTGATGTCAATCTGCGTATTGTCCTGGCGCGTTAGGGTCACCTGAGCGGTCAGGGGCAGCAGAACAAAACAAGCTATCGTAAGCAGAAGCACGCATTTTCTCATGGCCAAAAGTTTGGCACATTGAAAGCGCAAATGCCAGTGCGGGATTGCGGATACCCGGCGCGAATCTCCAATGCCTGACGCCGCCGCACTCTGCGAGGCGTACCGGGATGGTCCACCCAGCCGGGCTGGCATGATGCCGGGCCTAGGGCTTCTTCGCTGTGGCCGCTTTCGCCTTTTCGCGTCCGGCAACTTCCTTCGCGCGAAACTTCGCGATCCGTCCGATCAACTTCACGGGAACCGGCCGTAAAAGCGGGAAGCGAATTGTGCCCTTGCTCATCTTGTACCGGGCAAGCTCGTCCTTGAACGCCGCGGCGAGGCCCCCGGTTGCGGGGTGGAGCGAGTAGTGCTTCTTCCATCCGGCAAAATAGATCACAAGGCGACTATGCAGCCGGTACGCGGGAATCTGGTACGAAATCACTTCGTCGGCTCCCGGCAAAGCCTTGCGGATGGCGCTCCGCACCTGCCCGAGTAGGTCTCGCACGGCTTCCGGGCGCGAAGCGATGTATTCGTCCACGGACTGGAAGTTAGGTCTGGCCATCGTGATTCCTTGGATTGTCTCACGGCGAAACTGAAAATAACGGATCGTTGCCGCTTTCTCCGCGCTCCGGCATCCGCCGGTGAAGTGGCCGGCAAATGATGGATGCTACTCTATAGCCTAGAGCGCTTGTGCGCCACGGAGAGTGTGATTGTCCTTTGAGAACGAACTGCTCGAGCAGCGCTACCAAAAGATCCGGCAACTGGAAGAGCTCGGTTTCACCGCGTACCCACGAAAGTTCGCCTACACCCACACCCTTGGCGAAATTTGGAAACAGTATGGCTCCGCTTCCGCCGAAGATCTGGCGGCGAAGCGGGTCGGCGTGCGGGTGGCCGGCAGGGTGCTCACCGTCCGGCGCCAGGGAAAGGCGGGATTCGCCCACATCCAGCAGGGGGGAGACAAGCTCCAGATCTACGTGCGGCAGGACGCGGTCGGTGAAAACAGCTTCCACCTTTACAAAATGCTCGATGCCGGCGACATCATCGGGGCCGAGGGCTACCTGTTTCGCACCAAAACCAATGAGTTGACCGTACACGTCGAACGCCTCGAGTTTCTCTCCAAGGCGCTGCTGGCGATGCCCGAGAAGTGGCACGGCCTGCATGATGTCGAAACGCGATACCGCCAGCGTTACCTCGATCTGATCGCCAATCCCGAGGTGCGGGACGTCTTCGTGCGCCGCGCCAAAATTATTGGAGCGCTCCGGCGCACCCTGGAAGCGCACGGCTACATTGAAGTCGAGACGCCCATGATGCAGCCGCTCTACGGCGGCGCGATCGCGAAGCCGTTCCGCACCCATCACAATACGCTCGATATCGACCTGTATCTCCGCATCGCGCCGGAACTGTATTTGAAACGGCTGGTGGTGGGCGGTCTGGACCGCGTTTTTGAAATCAACCGCAACTTCCGGAATGAGGGCGTCTCCACGCAGCACAATCCCGAATTCACGATGCTCGAGTTCTATCAAGCCTACAGCGACTACCGCGACTTGATGGATTTCAGCGAAGTTCTGCTCCGGGAAGCAGCCATGGCCGCCCTCGACGGCAAGACCGCGGCGGCCTTCGGCGAGCATCTCATCGACTTCAGCCGCCTGGCGCGCTTTTCTATGAAGGAGGCGGTTGTGGAATTTTGGCCCGATCCGGGTACGCGCCCGGCTATCTCCGACTTGAGCGACTGCGCCAGAGTGGTGGAGCTGATGGAAGCCCACAACCGCACCGTTGAGGAGAAAATCGTGGCGCCGCCTGGCGCAACGGCGGGGGAGTTGGTCGGCCTGCTGTTTGAACAGGTCTGCGAAAAGCGGCTCATTCAGCCTACGATCATTTACGACTTTCCGGTCGAAGTCTCGCCGCTGTCGAAAAACAAGCCGGACGACCCGGAGTGGGTGGAGCGCTTCGAGATTTACGCCGCAGGCATGGAAATTGCCAATGCGTACTCCGAGCTGAATGACCCGCAGGAGCAGCGGCGGCGTTTCGAGATGCAGGCCGCCCTGCGGGAGCGCGGCGACGCCGAAACCCACGAGATGGATGAAGACTACATCCGCGCCCTTTGCTACGCCATGCCGCCAACGGCCGGGGAAGGCATCGGCATCGACCGTCTGACCATGATTCTGACCAATTCGCACAGCATCCGGGACGTGATCCTGTTTCCGCTGCTGAGGCCCGAGGGCGACATCGGCATCGCCGCGCAATTGCGTAAACTGGAGGAAGCAAGCGCGGATGGGCGCCAGCGATGACCGGCTCGAACAACCGCCCGGGTCAGGGAAGAGGCCGGAGCTGCCGGCCCCCCGTACGCGCCCGTACATCTGCTATCCGCTTTTCTTAGATGGCTGTCGAGTTTTTTATCGCCCGCCGTTACCTGCGCGCCAAGCGCAAACAGGCGGTCATTTCCGTCATCACCGCTATTTCCACAATCGGTGTAGCGGCCGGTGTGATGGCGTTGATCGTGGCGCTGGCAATCAATAATGGATTCGGCGAAGAACTGCGGAATCATCTGCTGGGCGCGACCTCCCACGTCAACCTGATGGAGATCGAGCGCGGCAACGGCATTGCCGATTGGCGCCGGTTCCTGGACCGCTTCCGCAAGGTCCCCCACGTCGTGGCGATCGCTCCGGCGCTCTATGGGCAGGTGATGCTCTCCGGCCCAATCCAGGCCAAGGGAGCTGTTCTGAAGGGCATCGATCCGTCGTCGGAACTAGGGATCGGCGATCTGCTCAGGAGCATCAAGCAAGGTTCCATCGACGCCATCCTCGAAGAAAAAGGACTGCCCGGTCTGATCGTCGGCAGGCGGCTCGCTGACGAAATCGGCCTGCGCATGGGAACGGTGGTGACCATCGTCAGCCCGCAGGGCGAACTGACTCCCTTTGGGCCGGCGCCCAGCTACAAACGGTTCCGCGTAGTGGCGATCTTTGATTCGGGCTTTTACGATTTCGACTCGCTTTGGACTTTTACCAGCCTCAAAGCCGCGCAGCAGGCGCTTTCCCTGGGCGACGTAATCAACGCGGTGGAATTCAAGCTCGACGATCTGTACCGGGCCGAAGAGGTCAGTAAAGAAATAGAAAAAATCGCCGGCCCTCGCTTCTCAACGACCACGTGGATGGAGCAGAACCGGGCGCTGCTGCACGCATTGAAAATGGAGCGCCTGGTAACAATCGTCACGATCGGCCTGATTGAAATGGTGGCGGCTCTGAACATCCTGATTTCGCTGGTCATGATGGTCATGGAAAAATATCGAGACATCGCGATTCTCATGTCCATGGGCATGCGGCGGGAGCAAGTGCGGAAAATTTTTATGCTTCAGGGTACGATGATCGGAGCGCTCGGCACAGCCATAGGCCTGACGCTCGGCTACACGCTGAGCTGGCTGGGACAGCGCTACCATTGGATACACCTTGATTCAGATATTTACGGCCTCAGCTACGTCCCGTTTCAACCGCACCTCTACGACGGCGCATGGGTCGCTGCGGCGGCCATGCTGGTGAGCTTTCTCGCGACGATTTACCCCGCCCGCAGCGCCACCCGGATCGCCCCGGTCGAAGTTTTGAGATACGAATGAAACCCGCTGTTCCGTCTTTGCGGGTTGCGTTTCATCTGATTTGAATTTGGGGACCGAGAAAGCCGGACCTCGACCCTGCCCCTATCTGCTCAGCCTCGCCAGCCAAGCTTGCATGATCGGCCTGGCGGCTGTCGGAATCCGGTGCCCGCCGTCGAGCATGTGAAACTCCAGATCCGGGATGCGCGTGCGGAGACGCTCTGGAAACGTCTCAGCCACAACCGGCGGGTAATACTCGTCCTCGCGCGCCGCGATGTGCAGGACGGCGGCCGGCGAGTGCTGGTAAGGACGCTGGTCCCAATCTCCCGGTATGCCGCCGCAAATCGCGATTGCCCCGCGCACGGCGCCCGGATGCGTGCAAAGAAAGCGGTAATTCAGGGCCACCGACTGAGAAAAACCCACCAGCACAACACGCTCGGAGGCCGCACCGATCTCGGCGATCACATTGAGAATCATATCGTGATGCAGCCGCCACGAGTGCTCCGGCTCGAAGCGCGTAGACCAATGAAAGGCCACATCCGCCCTCGGTTCGCCGTTCCGATTCACCCAGATTTGATAGGGACCCTGGAGCGAAGCCGCATAGTGCTCCTCGCCGACGAGCGGAACCGTGAGCCATAGCATTTGCTCTGGGGTCATCGCGTGGCCGTGCAGCGCCACAATGAAAAACGCGCCCGGCGAGGGGTGTTCCGGCTTCCGCAAGAGGTAATTGCATCGGAATGGCAGCAGGAAGCTTCGTCTTTCGATCTGATCAGAATTCATCAGCCTGTAATGGATATTGCGTAAAATAAACCGGGCCCGCGCCCGCCACGCGGCGCCCGCCCCACAATCCGGAGCCTCTTCTTTCCGGTGACGATCACCCCGGCTCGCCTGGCGCGAGGGCCCGCGCCACCGGGCGCGGATCGCCTGCGCGCAGCGGCCATTCCTGTCAAGCCCCGCCTGGGATTCTCTTTTGCTTCCGGATCCTTACGGTCTGGCTTCCAGGACAATGTTAAACGGCGTTTCCGCAGCGCGCCGGAACCGGGTGAAGCCGCCGGAGGTCACCACCTCGCGCAGCCGCGCCTCGCCGGCCTGGGCTCCCAGCGCCAGGCCCACCTCTTGGGCCAGAGACGCCGGAGTGCAGATCATTGTAGATGCGGCGTAATACACGCGGCCCACAGGGTTGAGATTCTCCTCCAGCCGGTCATGGGCGAAGGGCTCAACGATCATCCAGGCGCCGTCGGGCGCCAGGCTCTTCAACACGTGGGCGGCCGCTCCCACTGGGTCGCCCATATCGTGCAGGCAATCAAAGAACGCTACCAGGTCGTAACCCGCCCCCGGATAATCCTTCGATCTTGCGACTTCAAACGTGACTCGATCGGAGACACCCGCCTCCTGCGCCTTCTTACGGGCCCGCTCGATTGAGGGAGCGTGATAATCAAAACCGACGAATTTCGATTTCGGATAGGATTGTGCCATCAGGATGGTCGAGCTCCCGTGGCCGCAGCCGACGTCGGCCACCCGCGCTCCGGCTTTGAGCTTGTTTTCCACACCGTCCAGGGCGGGGATCCAGGAGCTCACCAGGTTTGCCGCATAGTTCGGCCGGAAGAAGCGCTCCGTTCCTTCGAACAAACCCGGATCGTGCTCATGCCAGCCCAGGCCTGCGCCAGTGCGGAAGGCTTCCGTAACTTTCGGTTCGTCCTTCAGAGCCGACGCAACGAGCTGGAACGCGCCGGGTAGGTAGGCCGGGCTGTCTTCCTGCGCCAGGGCAAAAGCCT
>DASREK010000116.1:0-12333 GCA_035652135.1 Bryobacterales bacterium
TACACGAGGTCCCCCTTCGGATCCTGCCGCCCAACCCGTCGCTCCAGGCCCTGCCTTTGCGGGCGAATCTCGGCGAGGCGCGCCAGAAGATTACACTCCGGGGTTCGGGTCTCGACCGTCTCGAGCGCATCGAATCCGAAGGGGCGTCCATCCAACTCGAGCCGCCGCGAAACCCGGAGATGCGCGAGGCGGAGATTCAACTGCGTCCGGACGTCAAGAAGGGCGCGAGCCTCGGTTTGCTTCTCTACGTCGAAGGACTCCACAGTCCTTTGCGGGCGCCGGATGCCGTCACGGTGGTCGGTCCAAGGCCGTGCATCGCCCGCGTCGAACGCTCTTTGCCTGAGAATTTAGGCGTCGCTCTCAAGCCTGGCGAACTGCCTGCCGGCTCGGTTTCGAGTTTTTCCATGCGCGTGAAAAATCTGGATTCGCGGCCCGTGCTCCGCTTCGAGTGTATAGAGCCCGCCAAGACCCTATCAGCGGAAAGGCTGCATCCGGGCGAAAGCCGTCCCGGCGCGCGGCTGGAAGCTGCGGGAAGCGGGACCCTGTTTGCATCGGTGGATCCCGGCGCGATTGGTCAAGCCGGCTGTACGCTGGTGGCGGTGGTCAAAACGGCGGACGGCATCTCCGATCCTTACACACTCGGCCAGGTTGTGCGGCTGCCGAGAATTGAAAGTTTCACACTGACCGAGGAAAAGCTGGGCGATTCCGGCTATGCCGGGGTCCTCAAGGGCGAGAACCTGGAAACCATTGAGAAGACGGGCTGGGACGCGCAAACCGGCTTGCCGGTCAGCGACCTTCCGAAGCCGGTGCTCGGTGAAGGACAAAAGCAAATGCTCCGCATCCCCGTGCCCTGGCCAGCCCCATCGCCCCACGCTCCTCTTTATATCTGGCTCCAGGGCGAAACCCAGGGCCGCCAGACGGGCGCGAAGTATTGATTGAATTTCGCCGGCGAGTCGCGGGAGCTCAGTTCCGGCAAGCGGGAAAGTCCAGCCATCGGCGGCAACTCGGTGCGCCCGCCGCGACAGTGTGATCGCTCCCGCCGCGGTGCCTGGCTTTGTCTCCGGCGCGCGGCTGGCTCCGCCCGGCATCCCGTTCCGTTATCTCGAGCCTTGGGGAGAGGGATCTGCCTTTTTTCAACCGCCGATCGGGTTCTTAGGGCGTGCCGGTCCCGGCTGCTTGCGCCCGGCTGGAAATTTTTATGAGTTCCGTACGGAAAACGCGATTCTCTGGATAGTCACGGACGAGTTCCGCCAGCATCTCCCTGGCTTGGCCGAGCCTCTTTTCCCTCAGGTATACGACGGCCAATAAGACCTTGGCGAAGGACCGCAGGTAATGGCCGGAGCGCGCCGCCACCAGGAGATTCGCAATCCCTTGCTCTTTGCTGCCTTTCACCTCATCGAAATGAACGAACCAGCGGACGTAAAAAGGAAGCGCTCCCACCAGGTATTCGGTGAAGCCCGTCGTGACGTAGGCATCGTAGGCGTCCGGATAGCTCTTCAAAAGATTCTGCGCGCAGGTGTTTGACCGCTTGTCGGAAGAAAGGCTCCCCAGTTGCTTTTTCTCGACCAGCGCCGTGTAATCGCCCAACAGCCCTTCCACCATGCACGCGGCGAACATCGCATGGTAATCCTCGGGTTTGGCCGCCAGCCGGGACCGGATTCTATCGCGCGCGTCCTCTACTGCTCCAAAAAACAGCCGCCGGTTTTCGGGATCCGGCTTCACCTTCCTTTTGTCCGTAATCTTCGCATCGTCCGAAAAAAACTCCGACTCCAGAATGCCGAGCCGGTCGAACTCCGTATACAAATACACGGCGGAACGGACCGCGTAAGCCAGCGGGTCGTCGGGATGGGCGGCAATGTAAGCATTCAAGACGGCGTGGGCGCCGGCAAAATCAAAATTGTAGAAACGCGCAAAAGCGTGATCGATTTCGTCGATTGACCGGACGCCAGCCCCTGCGGGCGCGGCCGCCACGCTCAGCGCCACCAGCAATACGCCCAGGGGGCCTCGAGACACGCTGGTAATCATAGCAGTTAATCCGTCCCTGAGGCGTGTGCGATTGAGCGGGAGGAAGTGCTTTCTTTTCTCCTTCGCACCACCCCCTGTCTCCGGCGCCGGGCAGACCATCGAAAGCTGGGGGCGCCCGGGGGAAGACATGGCGTGAGCGGGCGGCTTCGCCCGCTCACGCGCCGGTGCGCCTGCTACTGTTCCACCACAACGTATAAAGTATCGCCGCCCCGGTTCACGAGCAGCAGGACAGGTTCCCGGCCGGCCTGCCGCACGGCCCGCTGGAACTCGGAAACGTTGGTCACGGGCCTGCGATTGACCTCCTGGATCACATCGCCTTGCCGGAGGCCCGCTTCCGCCGCGGCGCTGCCCTCCTGGACGTCGGTAATCACAACACCCTTGGTTCCCGGAGAGATACCAAGTTGGCGGGCGATCTGCGGCGTTAGCTCATCCACCGATAGGCCTTGCAGAGCTGTGCCGCCGCCACCCTCGCCGCCGCCCTCGCCAGGACGCCCCAGGTTGGCCGGCATCTCGCCCAGGGTTACGGCAAGTTCCCTCTGCGCGCCGTTCCGCCACAGCGTCAGCTTGGCTGTGGAACCCGGCTGGAGATTGGCGACCTTCAGGCTCAGCTCGCGGCTGTCAGCCACCGGCTGTCCGTTCAGATCGATGATGATGTCCCCCTTCTGTAAACCGGCCTTGGCCGCCGGGCTGTCCGGCGTTACGTCGCTCACCAGCGCGCCGCGAGGCTCGCCCGAAAGCCCGAAGGCTTTCGCGATCTCCGGAGTGACCGGTTGGATAACCACGCCGAGCCAGCCGCGCACCACTTTCCCATGCTTGAGGATCTGCTCCATTACCTGGCGCGCCATGTTGACGGGAATCGCGAAGCCGATGCCGTTATTGCCGCCGCTGCGCGATAGGATAGCCGTGTTGATGCCGATCAGTTCCCCTCGCACGTTTACCAGCGCGCCACCGGAATTTCCGGGGTTGATCGAAGCGTCGGTTTGAATAAAATCCTCGTAGGCCTCAATGCCGAGACCGCCGCGCCCCGTGGCGCTCACAATGCCCATCGTCACCGTCTGGCCGACGCCGAACGGATTCCCAATCGCCAGCGCAAACTCGCCGACACGGACCTTCGAGGAATCCCCGAACGTGATCGCCGGCAAATTCTTCTCGTCCACCTTAAGGACGGCGATGTCGGTTTTGGGATCGGTCCCGATGATCTTTGCCTTGAATTCGCGCTGCCCGCTGCGCGATACCTTGATCTCGGTCGCCTTCTCCACCACATGATAGTTCGTCAGGATGTAGCCGTCCGGACTGACGATCACGCCGGATCCCAGACTGTGCTCCCGCTGCTCCCGCGGGACGTTGAACTGGCGCATGAAATCGTTTCCAAAGAATTGGCGGAAGAACGGATCGAGAAACGGCGACTCCGGACCGATGCCCGGCACTTTCACCACCTTCGAAGACGAAACGTTCACCACCGAGGGAAGCACCGCCTTCGCCACCTCAGCGAAACCGGAGTCGAACGAAACCGCCCCGATTCCACGATTGCCGGCGCTGGCAACCAGAAGCGGCACGCTCCGTCCCGAGCCAAACAGTAAAGTTGTCAGAAATGAGCCTAGCAGGCCGCCGATCACCAGGGCCAAAACGAGGAAAAGCGCCGCCACGCCGCGGCGGCCCCGAAATGCGTTAGCCATAAAGATCCTCCTGCGAGAAATTCCGGACAACCGGACCGGGAGCCCTGCCCCTCACGGATCTAGCGCAAGAGCCGGGCGGGCTGCGAAAGATTCCATAATATAGACGGCCCTGAGAGATCGGAGGTTTACAGGAGAACAGCCGAACAAGACGCTGGAGGTTGCGCTTAGCGAGTCTCATTGACAGACTCCCAGCCCGAACCTGCCTCCCATCATACAACCGCCGGATCAGCCCGGAAAAAGGTCTGTCTTCTGCTACACCCCGTGGCCATCCTCGCAAGTAGACAAGCGTCTGGCGCCCCCCTCTACCACGGTCTGGGAACCGGGAGCCAGTTTCTTGTAAGGGTGTCGCTCAGCGTCAGCGCTATCAGAATGCCGAGCCATACCACGCCTGCCGCCGCGATGATTTTCGTCCGGTGGCGGGTGTAGAGCAGATGCATAAAAAATAACGCCACCAGCAAGGCCTTGATGACGGCGATCGTGACCGCCAGCACTGCATTGAACGGTCCGAGATCAATCCGGGCGATCTCCGTGGTGCCGATGGCCAGCGCCAGCAGCGCCGCGAATACCAGAACATAGGTCCTCGCTGGAACGATGTGAGTCATTTGTGCAAGTCCACCAGATAAAGCAGCGGAAAAAGAAAAATCCAGACGATATCGACGAAGTGCCAGTACAGGCCGGCCACTTCGACTGGATCATAGCGCCGCGAGGTAAGCTTTCCCTGAAACGCGAGCAGCAGCATGACCAGAACGACGCCGACGCCGATAATCATGTGAAACGCATGAAGGCCGGTCATGGCGAAATAGAAATAGACGAAGAGCTGCACCTGGCGCGGGTCGGGTCCGGCGAATGCGAAGTGGCTTCCCGGAATCAGGTGCTCTTGGTATTTGTGAAAGTACTCGAGCCCCTTGATGCTCAGAAACGCCAGGCCCAGCAGCATGGTGCAGATCAAAAAGAAAATGAGATGCGTCCGCCTGTCCAGTTGAGCCGAGCGCACCGCCAGAGCCATGGTCAAGCTGCTCAGCAGCAGCACGCCCGTGTTGGTTCCTCCCAGCAGCACCTCGCATAGCCGGCTGCCGGCGGCGAACGCCGCCGGGAACGCGGACCGGTATACGGTGTAGCCCGTGAACAGCCCGCCAAAAAACATGATCTCGGTGACCAGAAAAATCCACATCCCCAGCGTCGCCGCGTCATGCTGCTGCTCCATGTCGTCGAACTGATGCGCCACTGCCTCGTGCGCCTCGGCGGCCTGCATTTCAGACACGCTGCTCCTCCATCTCGTCGTAGCCGTAGGGGGCCCGCGTCACGATCGGCGTCTGTTCAAAGTTGTGTTCCGGCGGCGGCGAGGGAGTCTGCCACTCGAGCCCCGTCGCTTGCCACGGATTCGCCGGCGCCAGCGGTCCATACCGCATGGACCAGATCAGGTACACCAGGGGCATCAAGTACCCTACCGCGAGAATCGAAGCGCCCGCGGTGGACATGACGTTAAGCACTTGAAACTCGGCAGGGTAGGAATGATATCTACGCGGCATGCCGAGATATCCGAGAATGAATTGCGGAAAGAACGTGAGATTGAATCCGAGAAAGACGACCAGCGCCGACAACTTGGCCCATCCTTCCGGGTACAATCGCCCGCTGATCTTCGGCCACCAGTAATGAATTCCCCCCAGGTATGCCATCACAGCGCCGCCCACCATGATGTAGTGGAAATGGGCGACTACAAAATACGTGTCTGTCACGTGAACGTCCACCGCCAGCGCGGCCAAAAAAAGGCCCGTCAACCCCCCCATCGTGAAAAGGCCGATGAAGCCGAAGGCGTAAAGCATGGGCGTGGCGTAGCTGATCGCGCCCTTATACAGCGTGGCGGTCCAGTTGAACACCTTGATCGCCGAAGGTATTGCTACAAGATAGCTCAGGAAAGAAAAAATCAGCCCGGCGTATATCGACTGCCCGCTGACGAACATGTGATGTCCCCACACCAGAAAGCCGATGATCGCGATGGCCATGCTCGAAAACGCGATAATTCTGTATCCGAAGATGCGCTTTCGCGAAAAGCAGGGGACAACCTCGCTGATCACCCCCATGGCCGGCAGCACCATCACGTAGACCGCAGGGTGCGAGTAGAACCAGAACAAATGCTGGAACAGAATCGGGTCCCCGCCCAGCGAAGGGTTGAAAATGCCAACGCCGAACAACCTTTCCAGCCCCAGCAGCAGCAGCGCGATAGCCAGAACCGGCGTACCCAGGATGAAAATCACGCTGGTGGCGTACAGCGACCAGAGGAACAGGGGCAGCCGGTACCAGGTCAGGCCCGGCGCGCGCATCGTGTGGATGGTGACCACGAAGTTCAGGCCGGTCAGGATCGAGGAAAACCCGGTGATGAAAACGCCGGCCGCCATCGAGAGTACGTGCGTGTTCGAATAAGCCGTGCTGAACGGCGTGTAAAACGTCCACCCGGTATCGACGCCGCCCGCAATGGCGGAATACAGCGCCAGAATGCTGCCGGTGATGAACAGGTACCAGCTCAGCAGGTTCAACTTGGGGAAAGCCACGTCCCGCGCCCCGATCATCAACGGAATGACAAAATTTCCGAGCACGGCCGGGATGGACGGAATCAGGAAAAAGAAAATCATGATCAGGCCGTGCATTGTAAACAGCTTGTTGTAAGTTTCCGCCGATACCATCTCCCCTTCCGGCGTCAGCAGATTCAGCCGCATCAATACCGCAAAGGCGCCGCCGACGAAAAACATGAAGGTGATCGAAGCCAAATACAGCAGCGCGATGCGCTTGTGGTCGGTGGTGAGCAGCCACGACCGGATGCCGTAGCTGGCGTTCAAATAGTGCTCGTGAGTGTGAATCTCGAGCTCGGCGGGCATCGTGCTCATGGCTGGATCCTCGCGCCCTGGTTGAGAGACTTGATGTATTCCACGATCTGCGACAGCTCCTCCTCGCTGATTACGCCCCGAAAAGTCGGCATAATCGGCGGATAATTCGCCACCCGGTTGACGCTCGGAGTCATGATGCAGGCCCGAATGTAGCTGTCATCCGCGAAGGCGGTTCTCCCGCCTACCAGCCGGACTTGTGACCCATATAAGCCCACCAGCGACGGGCCGCGTCCGCTGTTGTCCGGCACATGGCACCCGGCGCATCCTAGTCGGGAAAAATGCCTCGCTCCGGCGGCCGCCATCGATTCGCCCGGAGCGCCGCCGCTCAGCCAGTTTTGGTAATCGCCCGGGTCCATCACGTAGATCCAGCCGGTCATGCGGGAGTGGTTTGTGCCGCAATATTCCGCGCAGAAAAGGTGATACTTGCCGACGCTGGTCGCCTGAAACCATTCCGTGGTGTACATTCCCGGAACGGCGTCCTGCTTGATCCGGAACGCCGGAATGTAAAAGCTGTGAATCACGTCCTCGGAGGCCAAAATCAGCCGGAACGGCCGGCCCACCGGCACATGCAGCTCGTTGATCTCCCGCGGACCTTCCGGGTGCTGGAGCTTCCACATCCATTGTTTGCCGACCACATAAATGTCCTCGGCGTCGGGCGGCGCCTGGTAGTGCCGGAAGTACAGGCTCGCCCCCCAAAAGAACATGATCATTTCCAGGCCGAAGGGGATCAGGGCCCAGGCCAGCTCGAGCGGCACATTGCCCGCGATTTGCTGCGCCCGGTCCGCCGGCGAGCGCCTGCGGTACTTGATTGCAAATATAAAAATCAGCGTAAAAATGAGAATCGAAAAGAACCCCGACACGCCGACCAGGTAAAAATAAAGATGGTCCACGCCCGTTCCGATGGTGGACGCCCGGTTTGGAAATAGCTGCAGTTGCTGCATTCTCAACGGCTCCCGCGGCGGTCGCGCCGGAACATCACAAACAGGAAGCCGCCCAAAGCCAGCGCCGTGGCCGCCCCGGCCGCGCGCAAGGCATTCATTATCGCCAGGCTGTATTTCGCCGTCGCCGGGTCATAATGGAAGCAAAACAGCAGAACCTGATCGGCGGGAGTGCCGATTTTGTTCGCCGAAGCTTCGATGAGGGCCAGCCGCAGGTCCCGGGCGGAATACTCGAGCCCGTAAAAATAACGGGCCAGGCGCCCTTCCGGAGTCAGCACCATGATGGCGCTGGCGTGCGCAAATTGCTGCGACTTCGCGTCGAACGCGTAGCGAAACCCCACCGCCCTGGTCAACTTTTCAATCGACGCTTCCTCGCCCGTGAGAAAATGCCAGCCTTGCTCGGCCCCGGGCCGGCGGTAGTTGTTTATATATTGCTGCTTCTTAGCCATCGCCAGAGCCGGCGTTTCCCTCGGGTCGAAGCTCACCGTGACGATCTGAAAATGCTGATCGGGGTTAAGTGAAATGGCCCGCAGGCTCCTCACCAGCCCATTCAGCACCAGCGTGCAGAGCATCGGGCAGTCGTAATAAACCAGCGCCAGGATCACCGGCTGGCGGCCGAAATACTGCCGGAGCTGCACCGTTTTCCCCGCCTCGTCGCGAAACGGGATGTCGAGCGGCGCTTGCGCGTTCAGCTTCTGATCGATGCCTACATTCCGCAGAGCCGGCGGCAGCCCGGTCTGCACGGCGGCGGCGTTGAAGCCCGCTGGCGCCGGCGCGGGGCTGAGGCCCGTTTGGGCGAAAGCGGGTGCGAAAACCGCCAGCCCGGCGGCCGCCAACAGCAATCGGATCATTCGTCGTTCCCCTTTCTTGCGGCCGGGGCCGATTGCCAGACCGGAAGGCCCTGCCGCAAAATCAGTTCCATGGCTCGGCCGATGGGGATCCTCACCGTTCCGTTTCTCCGGTCCACCCACCCGTAGCTGTGCAGCACTTGGTCTTCGTGCGCGCGGAGCCGGTCGAGGTCTGCGTGCATGTCGATCTCAAGCCGCGGCTCCGGAGGCAGTTCCGGCGCGGCGGCCTCCCGCGCCGACAGTCCGGCGGGCTGGCTGGAAGCGTAGTGGCGAAACAGCCGGTCCATCCCCAGAGCCGTCAGCGCGATCACGACACACAGGACCGCGCCGAACGCCAGCAGCCCTTTGACATTCACGTCGCGGCGCTCATGCCCGGCGGCCGCCTGAGCCGGAGCCGGCTTGTTTTCCTCTTCCGCGAGAACCTTCGGGGCCGCCGGCCGCCTCTCGGCGCGGCTGCCGCCCCCCAGCAGATTAAGTAGAGTCATCACCGCCAGGCCCGCGCCCGAGCGCAGCACATCCCACAGGCTCGCGGGCTGATTCCGGTTCTCGGAATTGCCTCGCTCATCCTCTGCGCCGTGCTCTGGCATCAAGCCTCTCCTACACGCGCTTTACCGATGCGTTCGATTGCCGCTTGCAACTCCGGATCATGGACCGGCAGCAGCGGCTTTTGCCCCAGCCGCCGGAAAAAGGCGCCCACCCAAATGCCGCCGATCCCCAAGGTCGCGGCCCAATCGAGCCAGTGAAACCGTACTCCGGCCGTATCGAAAGCCGGATTGACCATCCAAAACATATCGAGCAGCCGGACCAGGAACAGCGCCCCGGCCAGCGCTGAAAGCGCCTCGGCCTGACGTTTTATGTCCCGGGAAAGCAGGACGAGAAACGGGATCGCGAAATGGAACACGAACAGCGCCATCGCAATCCATTGCCATCCCTGCCGGGAGCGGTGCAAGTACCATGGAATTTCGTCCGTCAAGTTGCCCGACCAGATAATCAGAAACTGGGAAAACGCCAGATAGGCCCACAAGATCACGAACGTCAGCAGCATGTTGCCCAAATCGTTCAGATATTTCGGCGCCGCAATCTCGCGCAGCGGGGCCTGCCGGATGAACAGCAGCAGCACAGCGATTGCGAAAGCCAGGCTGGACAGCACCTGGCCTACCATAAACATCGCGCTGTAAATCGTCGAAAACCATTCGGGCTCGAGCGACATGACCCAGTCCATCGAAGCGAACGTCATCGTCAAGCCGTAAATCACCAGCCCGGGGCCGCTCAGGTTGTAAAGGCGCCGCCTGGTCTCCGGCGCATCGGCGCGGTCCTGCTCGCCCGACCACTTGTTGAGATAGTGCGCCAGCAAAGCCCAGATCGCGAAGTAGAAAACGGTGCGCAGCGCGAAAAAAGGCACGTTCAGATAGATCCGCTTGTGCCGCAAAGCCGCATTCCCGGCCATCGCCTGGGGATGCGCCCATGTATATAAATGAGGAATACCCAGAAGCGCCGGGAGAACGAGCGCGGCCATCACGGGCAAGGCCCGCAGCGCGGCTTCCAGCAGCCTCCGGATTAGGTAGCCCCAGCCGCCGCCCGTGAGGTGGTGCATCATGAGTACCGGAAAACACCCGATGCACACGCCGCTCCAGAATACGTAAGCCATCAGATAGGAGCGGAAAAATTGGTCCGGCGACCGGAATGCCGCCGCGATGCACGCGGCAAGAGCCAGAACGCCGATGGCAAAGCAGCGCTGCTCGAGGCGCTGCAACCGGAAATCCGCCGGCCCCGCTCCGTTCACGGCTGCGCCTCCAGTTTCCGGCGTTCTTCCGGCGGCACGGCGGCGAGCGGCGCCGCCTGGCTAAGCTGTAAAGCGCGGATATACGCGATAATCGCCCATCGGTCCCGCGGCGGAACCCGCGAGGCGTAGCTGTACATGGCTCCATACCCATTCGTGATTACATCGAAAAAGTGCCCGTCAGGCGCTTCCCGCAGCCGGGCGATGTGATAGGAAGGCGGCCCGCGCAATCCGCGCTTCACGATCATGCCCTGGCCGTCTCCCAGCCTCCCATGGCAAGGAGAGCAGAAGATGTTGAACCGCTCCTGCCCGCGCTCGAGCACCTGCCGCGTGACCGGGAAGGGGATTCGCGCCACTGGCGCGTCCCCGCTCATGCCGCTGTAGAACGCGCGATCGGTGTGAAGATGCCCGCGCGCCACCGTGCCTTCCACCAGGGGGCGCGCGGCCTGCCGGTCTGGAAAGAAGTCGCTCTCGGCTAGGGCGTTGTACCTTGGCTCTTCGTTCATCACCTGCCGGCAGCCCGGAGCGATCGCGGCCAGCCAAGCGCAAATCCAGCCGGCGGCGATTTTCTTGTGTCGCGCCGGCCGGCTCACCGCGGCACCTCGGAAACTTCGCGGGCGTGCAACGACTCCAGAAACCGCCGGGTTGCTTCTGGATCAAACTTCGGATCCCGCGCCTCGATGCACAGGAAAAAGCGGTCCCGAGTCGCCAGCGCGAAGCGCGGCACGTTAAATACCGGATGGTGCGGCATGGGCAGCCCGTTCAGAGCCAGCATGCCCAGCAGCGCTGCCAAGGCGGCGAATAGCACGGTCATTTCGAAAGTCACCGGTATGAATGACGGCCAGCTATTGTACGGCCGGCCCCCGACGTTAATGGGATAGTCGATGGCATGAATCCAATACTGGAGATAAAAGCCGCCCAGGCAGCCGACGAGGCCGCCGGCCAGCACAATCAGCGGCACCTGCGTGCGATGCAACCCCATCGCATCGGCGAGTCCCTCGATTGGAAGCGGCGAAAAAGCGTCCAGCCTGCGATAGCCTTCTTCGTAGGCTCGCCGCGCGGCGGCCCGCAAGTCCTCCGGCCTGTCGAATTCAGCAATCAATCCGTAAATGCGGGGCTTATTCATCGCTCATCCCGAGTGCGGCGCGGGGCGGTGGACCAGTTCCCGCAGCTCGAAAATCGAAATCACCGGCAGGAATCGAATGAATAGAAACATCAGCGCCAGAAACAGGCCAATCGAGCCGGCGAAAGTCGCGTAATCCCACCGCGTCCCCGCATACATCCCCCACGCCGAGGGCATGAAGTCCCGATGCAGGCTCACCACCACGATCATGTACCGTTCCAGCCACATGCCCAGATTCACGGCCAGGGCGATCGCAAAAAGGGCGGCAACGTTCGATCGTACGCGCGGCGACCATAGCAACTGAGGCGCCGCCACGTTGCACAGAATCACCGCCCAGAAAACCTTGGCATAGGGCCCGAACATCCGGTTGTGAATCAGGAACTGCTCGAACTGGTTCCCGCTGTACCAGGCGATGAACGTCTCCATCATGTAGCCGTAGGCGACGATCAGTCCCGTGGCCAGCATCACCTTGGCCATGTTGTCCAAGTGGCGCAGGGTGATGAAATCCTCCAGGCCGTAAATCGCCCGCAGCGGGATGGCCAGCGTCATCACCATGGCGAAGCCCGAGTAGATCGCCCCCGCTACGAAGTACGGCGGGAAGATCGTGCTGTGCCAGCCGGGAAGAATGGCGATGGTGAAATCAAAGCTGACCACGCTGTGTACCGATACGACCAACGGCGTGGCCAGGCCGGCCAGCAGCAGATACGCGACCTGGTAGCGCCGCCAGTGGAAGGCCGATCCCCGCCATCCCATCGCCAGGAATCCATAGAACTTGCGCGGCAGCCAATGCCGCGCCCGGTCGCGCAGCGTGGCCAGATCGGGTATCAGGCCTACGAACCAGAAAAGGAAGGAAACGGTCGCGTAGGTCGAGACCGCGAATACGTCCCACACCAGCGGGCTGCGGAATTGCGGCCATACCCCCATGGTGCTCGGATACGGGAACAGCCAGTAAAAAAACCACGGCCGCCCCAAATGCAGAAGAGGAAACATTCCGGCGCAGGCTACGGCAAACAGTGTCATCGCTTCGGCGAAGCGGTTAATCGACGTGCGCCATTCCTGGT
>DASREK010000117.1:0-11011 GCA_035652135.1 Bryobacterales bacterium
GCACCAACGTCATTAAGGACGGCGAAGAGGTGATCGGCAGCCGCACCAAGGTCAAGATCGTCAAGAACAAAGTCGCGGCGCCGTTCCGCTCGGCGGAGTTCGACATTCTTTATGGCGAAGGCATTTCGCGGGAAGGCGACCTGATCGACCTGGGCGCGGAGCACAACATCATCGAGAAGAGCGGCGCATGGTACAGCTACAAGGGCGAGCGCATCGGACAGGGCCGGGAGAACGCCAAGCAATTTCTGAGAGAAAATCAGGATATCCGGGCGGATCTCGATACCGAGCTGCGCCGCATTCTTGGCCTGCTCCCGGCGGTCCCGAACGGCAGTCCCCCGGCGGAAGCCACTCCGGCCGCCAAAGCCGGCGCAAATACGAAGGCGGCAGTGCGCGGATAGCCGGGCGCTGTTATCGGCGGGCAGCCACGCAGCGATTGGCAATCAGCCGTCAGCGATCAGCTAGCCTGCTGGCGGCATTGCTCGAAAAGCTCAAAGCTGAAGCTGGCGGCGCTCCTGCAAAAGCTGAAGGCTGAGCGCTGAAGGCTGACTGCTGCATGCTGCCCGCGGCGGCGCCCGAAGTCAATGATGCACTGCTTCCTTCTTCTCGGGGTTGAGATAGGCTCGCGAACTCGGGAAATTGGCTGACGAAGCCACCACGTAAATCGGCCTTCCTTTCATCTCCTCGAAGATCCGCCCGATATATTCCCCCAAGATGCCGATGCTGATGAGAATTGCGCCGCCGATGAAGCAGATCGCGACCATCAATGAGGTCCACCCGGGGACTGTAAACATGCCGAGCATGTGGCGCACCACAGCGTTAATGCCCTGCGCCATTCCGATCACGCCCAGCAGGACGCCCAGGGCAAAACTGAGACGCAAAGGGGTTGGGGAAAACGAAATCGCCGCCGTCCAGGCGAAGCGGAGCATTTTGACCAGCGGGTATTTCGTCTCACCTTTCACGCGCGGCTGCCGCACGTAGGGTACGGCTGTCTGGGCGAAACCGACCCAGGCCACCATGCCGCGCAGAAAGCGGTGGGTCTCGCGCATGGCGATCAGCGCGTCGAGACAGCGGCGCGAAATCAGCCGGAAATCCCCGACATCCACGGGGAGATCGTGGTAAATCAGAGCGCGCATCAGCCGGTAAAAAATCCAGGCCGTCGCCCGCTTGAAAATGGTTTCTCCCTGCCGCGACGTTCGGCGGCCGTACACCACATCGAAGCCGCGGCAGTATTCGGCCAGCATGTCGAGGATGACTTCGGGCGGATCTTGCAGGTCTGCGTCCATCAACACGACAGCGTCTCCCGCCGCGTGGTCCAGACCCGCGGTGCTGGCGGCCTGGTGGCCGAACTGCCGGGCCAGATTAACGATCTTCACGCGTGAATCCGCGGCCGCCCAATCCAGGAGCAAATCGAGAGTGCGATCCGAACTGCCGTCGTTGACCAGGATCAGCTCCGCCGGGCACGGCAGCTCGTTCATAAAGCTCGCCAGACGCATCCGCAGGAAGGGAATGGCTTCCTGCTCGTTCCAGACAGGGATCACGATGGAAAGCAGTCCCGGATATTCCCGCGGGATTAAGTGGTGATATGTGTGCGTCTGTCGCATGAGCGGGCGCCTTGCCACTTAGGGAGTAAGGCCCGGTTTCTCCTCTTTTTTGACAAAGAGGATCGCTACCCCGTCGTCTTCCACGATGCGCCACTGCGGGTCGGATTTCATCAGTGTGGCGAGCGGAGTATCCGGCGAACAAAGGGCTAGATCAAACCGGTATTTGGCGGCAAGGTCCTTCCACGCCAGATCGCCGCTCCGCAGCTTCAGGTAGTCCCTGACAATCTTTTCGCCGTAGTACTGATGACGGCCATCGAGAAAAACACGCTGGCGGGGATAGTTTCTGTAAATCAGATAATCGGCCCATTGATCGAAGGTGAACACCCGGGACGACGCCAGCGCGTCCGCGTGGCGGCTCACCATCCGGACGGGAAAAAACTCCGGGGAGAAGCCGGCGGGCCAGTGCATCCATCCGGACATTCCAATCGCCACGAGAAAGCCGAGGGTCAACAGGCTTGGAAAGCGAAAGTTAATCCGAAGCTGCGCGGCCAAATCGTCGAAAATGCCGGGAATCGATCGGCGACCCCGGGTGGAGGACCATCGGCGCCAATAGTCCGACAACTGGACAGCAATGACCGGCGTGGCGACAATCATGTAAATCGGAGCATGCCGCACCGAAATCAACGAGCAGTAAGCGAGGAACACGATCCACAGGGCCTCGACAATCCGCCGCTTTTCGAGCAAAGGCGCCACGATGATGAGGCCCAGAAACAGCAGCGCCATGAAATGCATCATCTGTTCGGAGCGGAATGACGGCGATTTGAACTCATCCACCAGATCCATGGTCCACTTGGAGCGGATGACGTCAAAGAAAATGTGGGCGTGCAGCCTGAGACCGTAAGGATTCACCAGGGAAGCGGCGGCGCAGGCCAGACTCACGCCGGCGTAACGCACGGCCTCGGAGCTGCGGCTCACCACCGGTTCGCCGGTCCAGGCGGCCTCCGCCGCCGAGCCGATCACCAGCAGCCCGAGCAGGGCCAGAAACAACACGAAGCCGCCGTGCATATTGGCCCACAAGGCGGTTAGCGGAGCCAACAGCCAGACCGCCGGGCTCCTCTCGCGGCGGTCGGCAAAAATCAGCCATATTCCCGCGGTCAGAAACAGGAGCGTGAACAGGTGCGGGCGGGCGTGGAAATGGATGTTGATCGCGTTGAGCGCCATCAAGACAAGACCCAGCGCGATCATGCTGTGGGCGCCCCGCCACAGCGTATATACCAGCAATATCGTGATGAGCGCTCCGATTACGACTCCCGAAAGCAGCGCCACGCCTTTCAGCCCAAAGCTGCGATGCAGCAGGGCGAAGATCAGCTCCGAAAGCCATTCGAAAGCGATCCAATCCTGACCCGGCTTGGAAAATGAAAACAAATCGCGGACCGGAACTTGATGCGCGGCCAGTATGTAATCGCCAATCCGGATGTGAAGCCCGGTGTCTCCGTCCATAAACAGCCGCTGCCATCCGTTCGCGCCCGCGAGGAACGACCACGTCATGACGAAGATGAAAAACAGGTCGGTGTATGACGGCGCCAGCAGCCGCTTCGCCAGGCTAAGGAGAACCCCTGGCTCGCGATGGGCAACGATAGAGACCGAGGTTGACACAGTCCAGATCCGAATCGGCGAGCGCTGCCGGTGCGGCGGCGCATACCTTTCTCGGGCGGTGCTCCGTCAAGGGCTCACGGCGGCCGGCAGTGGTCCGCCGCCTGGAATGCTGGAGAAACCGGCAGCGGAGACGGCCGGCTCCGCGGCCGACCGGACGCCCGCAGCCCCGGTCCGCCCGTAAGCCGCTGAAAGATCAACTCATCCCGAGCGAGAGTATCACGCAGAGCGAAAGGGAGTAAATAAGAGAAGGCCCTAATACTACATCCTGAATCCTACTGATGCGCCTTCGAAATAGGACCGGCGGCGAACACGAGCTCATCGTCTCTCACAAACGCCGAATTTGCATCCGCCCGCCGTTGATAGCCTTCGGGAACAGGCTTACTGTCTGGGAGACGAATCGGGAGCAGCGTGGCTGCCGGGGCCACCACCAGATCCTGGCGCATTCAGGCGAGTTTCTGGCGGCGCGCCGCGAACCATTCTTCCCATGTCTCGAAATCGGAATACCAGGACGCCTCGAAAATTCGGGTAAGCGCCAGGCCGGGGCCTCGGCCCGGCCGCGCCTTCACCGGGGCTCCGATGCGTCTAGCGTTGCAATGAGCGCATCCGCTTCCGGCTTGTCAAGTCTCAAGTCTTGAGAGCCAGAGAACCTCACGCTTACGCCGCCGCTCTGATATTTCTCAATGTAGGTAATCCGGGACACATTCACAATCCACTTATCGATCTTGATGAACTTCATAGCTCTCCTTCGCACTGTCAGTCACTCAACCAATGCCAGATACGATTTCTGATCCCTGCCGTCATGGCGGCATCATCCGCAGCGACCCGCGCGCCCTGCAAAAACGGGGATGCACGAAGTGCAGAGCCAAAGCCGCCTTCAGATTCTCCCACTTTTTCGAGGAAGCACAGGTCCGCCGGGTGAGAAGAAGACCGGGGCAGCAATGGGGTATCTAAACCGGTGATTGGAGCAATCAGAGGTTGATTTGTCTCGACGCTAAGGCGTCAACACCCTTTCTTGCGCTTTCCAGGAACCCGCAACGCATGTGAGATAATTAAAGTATGACGTCGCAGATTTTGGTTCCGATGGTCATTGAGCAGACCTCGCGAGGGGAGCGCGCTTACGACATCTACTCGCGCCTGCTGAAGGAAAACATCATCTTTCTCGGCACGCCGATCGACGACGCGATCGCGAACATGATCATCGCCCAGCTTCTGTTCCTTGAAGCGGAGGACTCGCAAAAGGATATATCGATTTACATCAATTCTCCGGGCGGCTCGATCACAGCCGGGCTGGCGATTTACGATACGATGCAGTTCATCAAGCCCGATGTCACCACCATCTGCCTGGGACAGGCGGCTTCCATGGCGGCCGTGCTTCTGGCGGCCGGCACGAAGGGCAAGCGCTTCGCCCTGCCGCACTCGCGCATCATGATTCACCAGCCGTCAGTGAGCGGTCTGGCCGGGCAGGCCACCGATATCGATATTTACGCCCGCGAGATCCTGCGTATGCGCGAAACGCTCAACCAGATCCTTGCCACGCACACTGGCCAGCCGGTGGAGAAGGTGGCCCACGATGTAGACCGTGACTACATCATGGAGCCTCAGGACGCGATCAAATACGGGATGATCGACTCTCTCATCGAGCACCGGGATTTAGCTGCAAGCGGCCTTACAGTTCCCTCGGTCGCGAGCCGTCAAGACGGATCGCTGCTGTCGCGGTAGCGAGGCCTCCAGACCAATTTCGAACATCGTTCGCGAGACAACGACGGGTTTCCCGCGCAGCCAGCCCTTATGTTTTTCCTTTCAGCCGGCCGGCTTCGAGGCTGTCCCAGCCTCCTGCGGTGAGAAGGTGGCATCCGTCGCCCCATCCTGAGGAGGACTGTGTATATCATTGGTAAGCCGCTTGCCCTCAAGGGGCGCGCCGCGCATGCGGGTAAGGATACCGAGCCGCTGGCTGTCAAAGCTTCGAGCGCCGGCACGAGCCGTGCTCGCCGGAGCCTTGCTTTCTACCGTGGGCGGGGCGTCTTCCTCACAGTCCCGGGTTGGCTCGCTGCCGGCGGCCGCTGACAACGCCTACGTCGAGGCGAGCCTTTGCGCGCGCTGCCATGCGCAGATCGCGGAGAGCTACCGGCAGACCGGAATGGGCCGCTCGCTGTTTCGCCCCTCGGCGGCAAACGCCACGGAAGACTACGCAAAGAACCATGAGTTCTATCACGCGTTGTCTGACACGCACTATGCGATGATTTTGCGGAACGGGGCCTATTACCAGCGCCGCTGGCAAATCGGTTTCGACGGCAAAGAAACCAACATCGAGGAGATGAAGATCGATTATGTCATCGGCTCGGGCAACCACGCGCGATCCTATCTGCATCGGACGCCTCGGGGGACATTGATCGAACTCCCGCTCGGCTGGTATGCCGAAAACGGGGGATATTGGGGCATGAGTCCGGGCTTTGACTCGCGCCACCCACAGACGCGGCGCGCGGTCTCCTACGAGTGCATGTTCTGCCATGACGCGTATCCTCGCATTCCAGCCGGACATGAGGCCCCCGGCAGCGAGCCGGTATATGCGGGCGATTTGCCTGAAGGGATCGACTGCCAGCGATGCCACGGCCCGGGAGGCAAGCACGTCCGCATGGTTCAGGCGCCCGGAGCCAAGCTTGCTCAGATTCGCGACAGCATTCTGAACCCCGCGCGCCTGAGCCCGGCGGCGCAGATGGAAGTCTGCATGCAGTGTCACCTGGAGCCGACCAGCAGCCGTCTTCCGTCGCTCCTGCGGCGTTTCGATCGCGGACCCTTCCGCTTTACGCCCGGCGAGCCGCTTGGAAATTTTCTAATCTATTTCGATCACGCGCCCGGCACGGGGCATGATGACAAGTTTGAGATTGCGGGCGCCGCATACCGGTTTCGAAAATCCCGGTGCTTCCTGGAGAGCAAAGGCAAGCTTACCTGCACGACGTGTCACGATCCGCATCGCATCCCGCGCGGCCAGGAGGCGATCCGGCAGTACTCGGGCGCTTGCCGGCAATGCCACCGCGGCCGGATCGAGGCTCTGGCAGCTTCCGGCAAGCATCCAGTTGCGGGCGATTGTATTAGCTGTCACATGCCCAAGCGCAGAACCGAAGACGCGGTACATGTGGTGATGACGGACCATTTGATCCAGCGCGGTCCGCCCGCGCCCGGCCTGCTCGCCGAGCTCGCCGAACGCCATCCGAGCGAAGCGGAGGAGTATCACGGCGAGGTAGTGCCTTACTACCCGTCTCCCCTGCCCCCTACGGGCGAAAACGCTCTTTATCGCGCCGTGGCCCAAGTCCAGTACCAGAGCAACTTGCAGGACGGCCTGAAGGACCTGGCCCGCGAAATCGGCAGGCAGCGGCCGCGCGAGCCCGAGTTCTACATGCAGCTTGGAGCCGCCTGGCGGAGCGGCGGAAAACCAGAGGAAGCCGTTGCGGCCTTCCAGCAAGCGGTGCGGCTCAAGCCGGATTCCCCCCGGGCGCTGCGGTGTCTGGCCGAGGCATGGAGAGCCGCCGGCAGGGCCCAGCGCAGCGCGGAGGCGCTGGATCGCGCGATCCGAATCGCCCCGGCGGAAGCCGCCTCCTGGTATCAATACGGGCTGCTCGAGGCCGGTTTGGGCCGGGCGGAGCAAGCCGTGGAAAAGCTTCGGAAAGCGATCTCGCTCGATCCGGATTTGCCCGGCGAGTACACCAGCCTGGCGGGAATTCTGGCCGGGGCGGGACAAATCGAGGCGGCGGAAGGGGCGCTCGGTGAAGCGCTGCGCATTGATCCCTACGACTCGATGGCCTACGATCTCAAAGGCAGAGTCTCGGCCGCCAAGGGCGACATGCAGCAGGCGGTCTACAATTTCGAGAAAGCGACGCGCCTCCGCCCGGGCTATGGCCCGCATCTTTATGATTACGCCCTAGCGCTGGCTCGGGTAAATCGATTCGACGACGCGCAGGGGCAAGTCGAAGCCGCGTTGCAGGCGGATCCCAACCTGGCGGAGGCGCATGAGCTGGCGGGTACACTTTTGGCAAGAAAGCGGCTGCTGGCGGAGGCCGCCCGCGAGTACCGGGAAGCCGTGCGGCTGCGGCCCGATTTCAGCCAGGCGCATTTGGATCTGGCGCGAGTGCTGGCGGCGCAGGGGGATCGTCCCGGGGCCATCGAGCACCTGCGGGAAGCGGCGAGAGGACGCGATGCCGGCGTGGCCCGGCAGGCGGCGCAGGCGTTGCAGCAACTCGGTGCGCAATGAAAACGAGCCCTCTGCTGACCGCCGTAAGCGCCGGAGTCATTGGACTGGCGTTCTGCCTGGCCCCTTTCGTCTTCGAGGGAAAGCCTGCGGCAGCGCAGCAGCAGTCTGGCGCGGCTCTGCACGGCCGGGTTTTGGACGCCGCAGGCCGGCCCGTAGCGGGAGCGATGGTGTCGCTGAAGAAGAAGGGCGCAGGCCAGGCATTGCTGTCGATGACCGCCGCCGGCGGCGGCTACTCCTTCCCCGAGCTCGACAGCGGCGCCGACTATGAGTTGAACGCGGACTATGAAATCCTCTCCAGCGGAGTAAAGGTTCTTCACGTATCGAATTCGGACGAGAAATTCGCCATTGACCTCACCGTGGCCGCTCCGATTCAGTTTCAAGAGATTGGGGCGCGAGCGGGACTGAATTTCGTGCTGCGCAACGGAGAGACTGGTCATGCCTACCAGCCGGAAATCATGCTCGGCGGCGTGGCGGCCCTGGACTACAACAACGACGGCTGCATGGATATTTTCTTCACCAACGGCGCCGAGCTGCCCTCTCTGCGCAAGACCGGGCCAGAATTTTACAACCGCCTGTATCGCAACAACTGCGACGGCACATTCACCGACGTGACCGAAAAAGCCGGCCTGGCCGGAGAAGGCTATTCGATGGGGGCGGCGGCCGGAGACTATGACAACGACGGCTACGTAGACATTTTCGTGGCCGGCGTTTACCGCAATACCCTGTATCACAACCGGGGCGATGGGACCTTCGAAGACGTCACCGACAAGGCCGGCTTGGGCGCGCCGGATCCCGAATACGGCAAACTGTGGTCTACGTCGGCGGGATGGTTTGACGCCGACAATGACGGCTACCTCGACCTCTTCATCAGCAACTATGTTTCCTGGCAGCCCGGCGGGGACAACTGCACCGACCGTGGCAAGCCGTACTACTGCCATCCACGGGTGTACAAGCCTTTACCGAACCAGCTTTTCCACAACAATCACGACGGAACCTTTACCGACGTTTCCGCAGCTTCCGGCATTCGCCGCAGCGCTGGGAAAGGCATGGGAGTGGTTTTTGGCGATTTCAACGGCGACGGGCTGGCCGATGTCTTTGTGGCGAACGATTCCGTACCAAATTTCCTTTTCCAGAACCTCGGCGGCGGCAAGTTCAAAGAAATCGGCGTGGAGGCCGGCGTGGCCTATGCTGCGCACGGCAAGGCCGTCGCGGGGATGGGCGCTGACTTTCGGGATTTTGACGATGACGGCCGCGAGGATATTGTGCTCGACGGCATTTATTTCGACACCTTCCCACTCTACCGGAACGTGGGGAAGCCAGGATTCTTTGTCGACGAGACCGCAGCCTCGGGACTTGCCGCCGCGACGCAGGACCTTACGGGCTGGAGCCTCGGCATGTACGACTTGGATAATGACGGGCACAAGGATCTGTTTTTCGCCAACTCCCACTTTCCCGGCTCGGAGCCCTATGCTCACTCCGACGCGGCGATTCCGAATCATGTGCTGCGCAACTTGGGGAACGGCCGGTTCGTGGATGTTTCCATCGGCGCGGGGCGGGATTTTCAAATTCCTGCGCTCCATCACGGCGCGGCTTTCGCCGACTTCGACAACGACGGCCGTTTGGACGTGGTCGTCACCGCTCTGAACTCTCCAGTCCGGCTATTTCGCAATATCAGCCCGGCGGCCGGCCACTGGATCGCCCTTCGGCTGACAGGAACGAGGAGCAATCGGGACGGCCTCGGCGCGAAGGTCCGCCTCACTCTGCCCAGCGGCGCCGCCCAATACAACCATGCGAGCACCAGCGTGGGCTATGCATCCTCCAGCGAGCCGCTGGTTCGCTTCGGGCTCGGGCCCTATGAGGCGGCCAGCGAAATCGAAATCCGGTGGCCGAGCGGTGTGGTACAAAGGCTCAGGAATATAAGCGGCGATCGAGTACTAGTAGTACAAGAGCCGACGGCGGCCGGGCGGCCGCCATCCTGAGCCGGCAACCTCACTCCAGAACGGCCCAGTGGAGTTAACTTCCTTTTTCACCTGCCGATTGCGGGCCTTCAAAATTTACCAACAAAGTATTTGACAACCGGGGCGAAGGGTTATATTCTTTTCCCGAATTGGGGTCGGCTTTAGTTGTGACAAGCAAGAAGCGGTGAGGGCAAAAGGGGAGGACTATGCAGAAAAGTCTTGGTTCCAGCCTAAGGGTAAACCTATCTGGGTATCAGGCGTGGCTTTGCGGCTCAGCCGCGGCGGTACTCTTGCTGTTGGCGCTGGCCGGGCATCCTGCCATCGCCCAGGTTCTATTTGGCTCCATGGTCGGCAACGTCACCGACCCAACCGGGGCGGCAGTTCCCGCAGCCACCGTGAAGATCACCGAGATGAACACCAACGTCTCGCGCACGGTGCAGACCAACGAAGCGGGAGCGTATACGGTATCCACCGTGCCGGCCGGGACGTATCAGGTCGAGATTACTAAGGAAGGGTTCCGCGGATTCGTTACTTCCAACATCGTTGTGAACCAGAACAATGTGGTCCGCGTGGACGCGCAGCTCCAGGTGGGAGCGGTCGCGGAAAACGTGGAGGTTACCGCCGAGGCGGCGGCTCTTCAAACCGACCGCGCCGACGTGCACGCCGAAGTCTCGACTTACGCTTTACAACAACTGCCCCAGCCGAACCGGACATATACCGGCCTGCTGACCCTGGTTCCGGGCGTGACGCCGCCGGGCGGACAGCTTAACGGAGGAACAAACAATCCTTCCAAATCGATGCAGTTTTCGGCGAACGGCACGGGCGTGGCCGGGGCGACGGTCCGCATCGAGGGCATCAACGCCCAGAATCCCTGGGTTGTGCAGTATCAGTCGTTCGTGCCGTCCGTGGAGGCGATTGAGAACGTCAATGTGGTGACCAACAGCCCCGACGCGGAACAGGGCCAGGCGGGCGGCGCGTCGGTGAACGTGATCCTCAAGAGCGGATCGAACGAAACGCACGGGGCCGTCTACTGGTATCACATCAACAGCGCCACGACGGCCGTCAACTTTTTCGCGCCCCCGGGCAGCAAGCCGGCCCACCAGGTGGACAACAACGCGGGCGGCTCGATGGGCGGCCACATCATCCGCAACAAGCTGTTTTACTTCGGCAGCTATGAGGGAGATTTTCTGCACCAGGCCAATTCGGCGATCATTGGCGTTCCGACCCCGCAGATGTTGGCCGGAGACATGTCCGGTTCCGGCACCCCCATTTATGATCCCAATACGGGGAACCCTGACGGGAGCGGCAAGACCCCTTATCCGAACAACATCATTCCGCCGAACCAGCTCAATCCGATCATCGGGAAGCTGACGCCGCTAATCCCGAAGCCGAACCTTCCGGGAATCGTCAACAACTACTTCGTCAATCAGGGAACGATTTACAACCTGCACAAGATCGACACAAAGGTCGACTACCAGGCCAACTCCAAGCTGCGCATCTCCGGCCGCTACGGCAAGCAGCCGTATTACAACCTGCAACAGCCGCTCTTCGGGCAGATCCTGGGCGGGAACAGCGGAGGCTGGCCGTCGCTTTCGTTTTCAGGGGCCGGG
>DASREK010000118.1:0-9171 GCA_035652135.1 Bryobacterales bacterium
GATGTGCGGCGACGCCCTCCAGCAGAAAGGGAATGCGCGGCAAATTGTATTCTTTCGAGAGATCCACGAAAACGCGCTCGAAAGAATGCACGTAATCGGCGCCATAGTTCGGCGGCAGAGTCATGCCCGCGAGAACTACCCGAGCGCCCCCGCGCTGGAGAGTCTGGATGATTTGCTCGAGGTTGGCGCGAGTGGTCGCCACCGGCAGCCCGCGCAGTCCATCATTGGCTCCTAGTTCGAGGATTACGATTCGGGGACGGTACGCGAGCACGTCCTCCACGCGGGCGACGCCGCCGCCGCTGGTGTCGCCGCTGACGCCGGCGTTCACAACGCGGTAGCGGTAGCCGCGGGCGTCCAGTTCCCTTTGGAGCACTGCCGGATAGCTGGATCGTTCGTCGACGCCCAACCCCGCCGTCAAGCTGTCGCCGAAAGCGACGATCACGGGGCGGTCATCGGTCTCGCCGCCGGAGACCGGCCCATTTACCGGCGCCGGGCCCTCCAGCTGCGCCTGCGAGCCGGCCTGGCGCCCGGAAGACTCGCTCTGGCGGCTGCACGCCGCGCCCGCCAGCAGAAGCGTCCCGAGAAGAAAGAAGCGAAGGAAGGGGTTCACCGCCTGCATGCCATAATACAGTTCAGGATGCCGCTATGTCGATCGCAGGTCCCATTATCAAGGTTACCAACCTTACCAAGACGATTACGAGCGGAAAAAACAAGGTGGAGATTCTGCGCGGCATCGATTTTGAGGTTTCGGCCGGATCGTATGTAGCAATAATGGGTCCATCCGGCTCCGGCAAGAGCACGCTGCTTGGGTTGCTGGCCGGCCTCGATTCACCGACCACAGGCAGCATCGTTCTTGACGGCGAAGAAATCTGCGGCTTGGGCGAAGATGCTCTGGCGCGGCTGCGCAGCCGCAAGATTGGCTTTGTATTCCAGTCCTATCATTTGATTCCCACCCTCACGGCGGAAGAGAACGTGCTTCTTCCGGCGGAACTGGCGGGCAGCGGCAACGGAGACAATCCCGTCCGGCGAGCCAGGGAATTGCTCGATTCGGTGGGACTGAGGAGCCGACTCCGGCATTATCCGGTGCAGCTCTCCGGCGGCGAGCAGCAGCGTGTCGCGCTGGCTCGCGCCTTCATGGTGCGCCCGGCTATTCTGCTTGCGGACGAGCCGACAGGCAATCTGGATTCCGCCAGCGGGCGTCACGTTCTCGATTTGCTGGTCGCGCTGAACCGCCGGGAGAATACGACCTTGCTTCTGGTAACGCACGACCAGGATCTCGCGTCCAACGCCGGCCGGCGCATCACCCTGCGCGACGGCCGGATTGTAGCCGACGAGAGTTGAAATGATCCGCCTCCGCTCCCTTTCACTGGTTATGGCCTGGCGCGACGTCCGCGCCTCAGCGGGAAAATTTCTGTTCGTCATCGCCTCGGTTGCAGTCGGCGTAGGAGCGCTCACTGGAGTTCGCGGCTTCAGCCGCGCGTTTCACGAGGCGCTGTTGCGCGACGCCCGCACCCTGATCGCCGCCGATCTTGCGGTCCGCACCTTCGCAGCGCCCTCGGGCGAGCAGCGGCAGGAGATGCAGCGGCTGGCCCAACGCGGCGCCGCGGTCACGATGGTCACGGAAACTTTGTCCATGATAAGCGCCGGGAGCGGCTCAACGCCGGTCATGGTTTCTCTCAAGGCCGTGGATCCGGCGCTGTATCCTTTTTACGGCGCCGTGCAGCTTGATCCGCCAATGCCGCTTTCGCAGGCGCTGAAGGCCGAAACCATCGCGGTCTCCGACGACCTGCTGCTCCGTTTGGGGCTGCGCGCCGGCCAGTCCGTGCGCATCGGAAAAGCCGATTTCCGAATCGTCGGCGTGGTCAAGCGGGAGCCGGACCGCATGACCGGCACCCTCAACGTCGGACCGCGCGTGTTGCTCACACACGAGGCTCTGGCCCGCACCGGTCTGATGAAGTTCGGCAGCCGGGCCTCCTATCGGGTTCTGGTGCGATTGGGGAACGTGCCGGTGGAATTCGCCCGGCAGCGGCTCTCGAAGGTATTCGGGTTCGGCGCCAGGGTCGTGGACTATCGCCAAGCGCATCCGGCCATCGATCGGGGGCTCGAACGGGCGACGACCTTTCTCAGCCTGGTGAGCCTCATTGCGCTGATCGTGGGCGGCTTGGGCGTGGCCATGGCTTTGCACTCGCACCTCCAGCAGAGGATGGATACGATCGGGATACTGAAATGCCTGGGGGCGCGCGCAAGCCAGGTGCTCCGGATTTATTTGGTGGAAGCGCTGGGAGTGGGCCTAGCGGGGAGCGCGGCCGGGGTGTTGATCGGCTACGTGGTGCAGTGGGTCTTTCCGCGCCTCATAGCAAACTATTTTCAGATCCCCATTACGATTCGCTGGGCGTCCCCGGCGGCCTTACAGGGCCTCGCCGTAGGAATGCTGTGCACACTTCTCGCTACGCTGCCGCCCCTGCTCCTGGTGCGGCGCATCAAGCCTTCCGACATCTTTCGCCGCGATATGCCCGAGGCCCGCCCGTCCCTATCGGACCGGCTGCACATGGCTCGAGCCGCGCTAGCTGCTGGAGGGTCCATTCTCGCCGGCCTGGGAGGAATCACCGTCTGGCTGGCGGGATCCTTCCGCCTGGGGTTGATCTTCCTTGCCGGCGTATTGGGTGCGGTGATCGCCTTGTCAGCTTTCGCTTGGCTAATACTGCGCCTTGTACGGATAGGTTCAGCGGCGCTGGCAAACTGCCGTGCCGGCCGCTGGCGGTTGCCGTCCACGCTGCGCCACGGCATTGCCAACTTGCACCGGCCCGGGACCCAAGCGGCCACCGTGCTGGTCGCGCTCGGTCTGGGTGTCAGTTTCATGCTGACCGTACACCTGGTGCAACACTCTCTGCTGGTCCAGATCTTCGCCAGCGCCCCGCCCGACATGCCCAACGTATTCTTCATCAACATCACCGGCCGCGAGCGCGACGGCCTAGCGGAACTGATCCATTCGCAACGGGGCGTGCAAGACGCCAGCCCTCCGGTGCCGCTGATTTCGGGCAAGCTGAAGAGTGTGGACGGCACGCCGGTCGATCGACTTGCCTTGCAGGGCTGGGCGCGGCGATTCCAGGGCTCGCGGTACGTCACCTGGTCGGAGGAGCCGCCCCGGCACACGGAGGTGGTTGAGGGCGCGTGGTGGAAGGGGCGGCCCCATCCGGCCGAAATGGCGATTGACGAGGATGCCGCGCAAATTTTGGGGCTTCGGCCGGGATCACAACTGGAATGGGAGATGGGCGCGAAGACTGTAGCTGCGCGCGTCGCGGCCGTGTACCGGGCCGAGGTGACCCGGTTCGGCTCCGGCGCCGAGTTCATCTTCAGTCCCGGCGCTCTGGACGGCCTGCCGGCGATCTATTACGCGAGCGCGCGGGTCCGGCCAGCGGACGTGGCGGCTTTGCAGAAGGCCGCATTCGAGCGTTATCCCACTGTGACGGTGATCAACGCCGCTGAGGTGCTGCAAACCGTCCAGCAGGTCATCGATCAGATCGCCCTGATTGTTCGCTTCATTTCCGCGTTTGCCATTTTTGCCGGAGCCATCATTTTGGCGGCCAGCGTGGCCGGCGCCAGGCTCCGGCGTCTCCGGGAAGTCAGCATTCTTAAGACCTTGGGCGCCACTCGAGGCTGTGTGGCGCGGATCTTTTGCGTCGAATTTCTGATTCTGGGAACTCTGGCGGGCTCGGCCGGCTGCGTGCTCGCGACCGGACTTTCCAGCCTGTTTTTGCGCCAGTTGATGGAGGCCAGACTGGATATCAACTGGCGGGCGAACCTGGCAGCTGTTGTCTTCACCGCGCTGGCGGTGAATCTGACTGGCTGGATCGCGAGTGTCCGGATTCTCAACCAAAAACCTTTAGAGATACTCAGGCACGAGTAGAATTCAGCTTTGCAAAGGCGGCCCAGCGGCGCTGGAGATCGCCGGAGCGGCGGTTATAGATCTGCCCGGGTCCGGGGCGGCTGAGGCGAGGGGCTGGCGCAGCCAGCCTTCGATGATCGGCAACGCCTCGAGGGCCGACTGCCGGCCGGCCTCGACCAGTTCGTCGGCCCGCTCAAAGTCGTTCCAGGCGAATGAGGCCACCTTCGGCTCCAGCAGCAGCTCCGCACGGGCGCGTTCGTCGGCTGCGATACGGTCTTGCAGAATGGAAAAGCACTGGCTGACCACCTGGAAAATGTTCGCGGGACGGAAACCGTCCACGGTAATGGAATGGAGATAGACGGCCACTACATGGGTGGCGCCCAGGTCTCTGACAGCCTGAACAGGCACGGTAGTCGAAACGGCTCCATCCACCAGCCAGCGGCCGTTAAGCTGGAGCGGCAGGAAAAGGCCCGGATAGGAACAACTCGCCCGCACTGGTGCGATAATGTCACCTCGGTCCCTGAAGACTACGGGAGCGCCGGTTATCAAATCGGTGGCGACCACGGCCAAGGGCGTCTGCATTTCCTCAAAGTTGGTATGACGCAGGATGGTTCGCAGCCACAACTGCATGCGCTCGCTGCTGGCCAGGCCCAGGCGCGACAGCGTCCATCGGGCGTAGCTGCTGAAGGTCGTGACCGCCCCTTTGGAAATGATTTCCGCGAGCGGGGTGCCGCTGGCATAGGCCGCGGCTATAATCGATCCGGAACTGATGCCGGCGATCGCATGAATCGGGATCTGATGCTGCTCAAAGACCTGCAACACCCCCACGTGAGCCAACGAGCGGCTGAAACCGCCCCCGAGGGCCAGGCCGATGCGCGGCGGCGTCTGTGGCCTGGGCGTCCCCTCGTGCGCCCAATCTCGAATCGCCTTCGTCCAGCGCTTCCACATCGCTGCCCACCCCTATGAATTTGGACCGCTATATGGTGAAAAAAGTTACCCACGCACCCCGGAGCCGGCTTTCGCCGAACCCCGCTGCAGCCCTCATCGCGGCCGCTCTGGCTATCACGGCCGGACTGCTTGCCCTGCCCGCCGAAAAAACACCGCTTACCGGAACCCCCGAGTTGATTCAAACCCTCGATCGCCTCAACGTCCTGGGCAGCGTTCTCATGATCGCCGCCCACCCTGATGATGAGAATACCAACGTCATCGCCTATTTTGCTCGCGGGCGCCACATCCGCACCGCCTATCTCTCCGCCACCCGGGGCGAGGGCGGCCAGAACCTGCTCGGAACGGAGCAGAACGAAGCGATGGGTTTGCTCCGCACCCAGGAACTGCTGGCGGCGCGCCATATCGACGGGGGAGAGCAATTTTTCACCAGAGCTTACGACTTCGGTTTCAGTAAGAATCCGGAGGAAGCGCTGCAAAAATGGGGCCGGGACCGGCTATTGTCGGATTTTGTCCGAATCATCCGGCGTTTTCGTCCGGATGTCATCATAGACCGCTGGCCCCCGCCGCCCGGCTCGGGCGGGCACGGACAGCACACGGCAACCGGCTACATAGCTCCAGAAGCGTTTGCGGCGGCAGCCGACCCCAACCAGTTCCCGGAGCAGATGGCCGAACACCTCCAGCCCTGGCGAGCCCGGCGCCTGGTCTGGAATACCTTTTCGTTCAACCGGCGGCAGGAAATCGCAGAGGAGCAGGCTGCCGATCGCATCCGGGTGGACGCCGGCGGCTTCGACCCCGTTCTCGGGAAATCTTACGCGGAGATTGCGGGAGAAAGCCGCAGCGAACACTGGAGCCAGGGTCAGGGCACCCCGGAGCGCAGGGGCCCGTCGCTCCAGTTTTTCGTGCAAGTGGCCGGAGAGCGGGTAAGCAATCCGCCAACATCGGATCTTTTTGAAGGTATTGATACTACCTGGGGGCGCGTCGAAGGAGCCGCCCGGCTCGGGCGGCTCTTCAGCCAGGCTCGCAGGGAGCTGGTCCCTGACCAGCCGGAGAAGATTCTCCCGTTGCTGGTCGCCGCCTATACCGAGATGGAGCGCCTGCATGACCCCTGGGTGGATGTGAAGCGTCCGGAGTTGCTCCATGCCATTGACCTCGCGGCCGGGCTGTGGCTGGACGCGGAGGCGGACCGCTGGAATGTCGTACCCGGCTCTTCTTTGGATCTCACGCTGACCGCGATCAATCGGTCGCATTTTCCGCTCACCTGGGAGAGAACGGAGATAAAGGGCGTCGCGGGCCAGACCAGCGCTGCTCCCAACCGGCCCCTTGAGTTCAATAATCCGCAGCAGTTCAAGGCTACGGTAACCGTTCCGCCAAATGCTCCCTTTTCGCAACCCTACTGGATGCGCGAATTGCGCACGGCCGACTATTATCCGGTTTCCGACCCAAATCTGATCGGCATGCCGGAAAACCCGCCGGTCCTCGAAGCGACGTTTTACCTGCGCACGGCGCAGGGAGTCGTGTTACCGATGCGGGCGCCCGTTCAATACCGTTGGATCGAACGCGCGGGCGGCGAAAAAGTCCGCGCCGTCGAGGTTGTGCCGCCGGTGGCGGTATCTTTTACTTCGCCGGCCATGGTTTTCCCGGAGGCCAGGCCCCGGCCGGTGATCGTGCGGCTCAGCTCGAGCGTCAAGCAAGCAAAAGGAACGGTCTCGCTCGCGGCGCCGGTGGGCTGGAAAGTGGCGCCTGCGGCCGCGCCGTTTGAGATTTCTGACCCCAATCAGCAGTTGGGGGTTCGTTTCGAGGTGACGCCGCAGGCGCGGGCCGGCGGCGGGCATATGACGGCTCGGGCGCAAATCGGCGGGACGACGGTGAGCGCCGGCATGGTTTCCATTCAGTACCCTCACATTCCGCCGCAGACGTATTTCCCTCCGGCGCGGACCCGCGTCGAGCGCTTCGATGTCCGGTTGACGGCAAAAAATATCGGCTACGTCATGGGCGCCGGGGATGAAGTGCCGCAGGCGCTCGAGCAGCTCGGCGCATCGGTTCGCCTGCTCACAGGCGAAGATCTTGCCGCAGGCGACTTGCGGCGCTTCGACGCTATTGTGACCGGAATTCGGGCTCTGAATGTCCGCGATGATCTGATCGCCGCCCGCCAGCGCCTGCTCGATTATGTGGCCGGCGGCGGAACTTTGGTGGTTCAGTACAACACGTCCGACGCGCGGTCCGCAGACCGGGCGGCGGCGCTGGCGCCTTACCCGCTGACACCCTCGGCTCAACGCACAACGGTGGAAGAAGCGCCCGTTAGCTTCCCCAATCCTGACCTGCCGGTCTTGCACAGACCCAACGAGATCACGGCGCGCGATTTCGAAGGCTGGGTGCAGGAGCGCGGGCTATATTTCATGAGCGGATGGGATCCGCATTACCGGCCGGTGTTCGAGTCGCACGATCCCGGGGAAAAACCGCAACTTGGCGGCACGTTGTATGCCCGCTACGGCCAGGGAGTATATATTTATACTTCCTATGCCTGGTTCCGGCAGCTTCCGGCGGGAGTGCCGGGGGCCTATCGCGTCTTTGCCAATCTGGTAAGCGGGGGAAAATGATGGTGCAGACCTTGCCTCCGGCAGCGCAAGGGCTCTATTCCCACCGTCATTTTCAAGCCGTGATCCGGGGAACGGAGCGCAAAGCATTGGTGTCAGCTTCGGCGGGCAACGGGCGGTTATCTATTATTTTTCCGACGCCTTGACATAACGAAAGTTGATTGATTAAAGTAAAAAAGATTAGCGAGTGAGGTCTTCTGCTGCTGTGCTACCGTTCCGCGGGTGCGGGACCCGGCCGGCAGCCGGCCCCGAGGCTGCTTGCGAGACTTATAGCTAGCATGGGCCGTCCGGAGTTGTTTTCCTCGCAATTGAAAGCCGGCCGAGAGGGGCCGCTTTCATCGTTCGCCGCCGAGAAGGGCTGCTGCCGGCAAGTGCGGGTCCATTTAGGGCGGCGTGGTTTCAACCTGAACTGAACTTTCGACCGGGCTTCTTGCGGCTCGTGGAGTGCGTGAGGCGCGGGAAGGCGGATTGAGGCTTGATTCGTGCCGACATTTAATCAATTGGTGCGCCGGGGGCGCCGGCCTCCGCATTGGAAAACGGCCAGCCCGGCCTTGGAAAGCTGCCCCCAGAAGCGGGGCGTTTGCACGCGCGTTTACACGTCTACGCCTAAGAAGCCGAACTCGGCTCTACGCAAGGTGGCGCGAGTGCGGTTGACTAATGGAATCGAGGTGACCACTTACATTCCGGGCATTGGGCACAACTTGCAGGAGCACTCGATTGTGCTCATTCGCGGCGGCCGCGTGAAGGATTTGCCCGGCGTGCGCTATCACGTAATTCGCGGAACGTTAGATGCCGCGGGGGTCTCGGACCGCAAGCAGGGACGCAGCAAGTATGGCGCGAAGAGGCCGAAGTCGTAACGGAAAGCCGCCGGCGCTCGGCCGGCTGGCCTGGCTGATAGCGGAAGGCTGATAGCTACTTTTTATGCCACGCAAAGGAAACATCGATCGACGCGAAGTGCCGGCGGACCCGGTCTACAACTCGACTCTGGTGGAGAAGTTCATCTGCTCGATGATGTGGGACGGGAAAAAATCGACGGCCGAAAAGATTTTTTATCAAAGCATGAAGCAGCTTCAGGAGCGGGCCAACGATGACCCGCTGAAGGTGTTCAAAAAGGCGGTCGAGAACTGCAAGCCGGTGCTGGAAGTGAAGACGCGGCGCGTGGGCGGCGCAAACTACCAGGTTCCTGTGGAAGTGCCGCAGAACCGCCGGACGAGTCTGGCGATTCGCTGGCTTATCTCGTATGCCCGTCTCCGTCCCGAGAAGGGCATGCCGGAGAAGCTGACCGCTGAGCTGCTCGATGCCGCCAACAACCGCGGCGGTGCGATCAAGAAGAAGGATGATACGCATCGGATGGCGGAGGCCAACAAGGCGTTTGCCCACTACAGGTGGTAGGAAGCGGGGCGGCGTTTCTTCCGCCGCCGCCCGCTGAGTTTTATGGCGCGTACCGTACCATTAGCGAAATACCGGAATATCGGCATCATGGCTCACATCGATGCCGGTAAGACCACGACCACGGAGCGCATCCTCTATTACACGGGGCGCACGCACCGTCTGGGAGAGGTCCACGAGGGTACGGCCATCATGGATTACATGGAGCAGGAGCAGGAGCGCGGGATTACCATTACCTCCGCGGCTACGACCTGCGAATGGAGAGATTGCCGCATCAACATCATCGACACGCCGGGTCATGTGGACTTTACCGCCGAAGTCGAGCGCAGCCTGCGCGTGCTCGATGGCGCGGTG
>DASREK010000119.1:0-15901 GCA_035652135.1 Bryobacterales bacterium
GCGGGTATCGCCGCAGAAGGCGCGGCTGGTTGTTGACCTGATCCGCGGGAAGCATTGCGGCGACGCCATTCACATTTTGCAGGCGACCAACAAGCGGATTGCGCCGCAGGTGGAAAAAGTGCTGCGCTCGGCGATTACAAACGCCGAAAGCGCTTCGAGCGATGTGGATGTGGATAAGCTCTATATCAAACGCGCGTACGTCAACGAAGGGCCGCGGATGAAGCGGCTCCGGCCCGCCCCGATGGGAAGAGCTTACCGATACCAGAGGCGGTTGTCCCACATCGTAATCGAAGTGAGCGACGAAGAATAGCAGCGGAGGATTATGGGTCAGAAAGTTCACCCTTATGGATTTCGGCTCGGCTACAACAAGACGTGGCACTCGCGCTGGTTTGCCAAGCAGGGCTACGCCGACTTGCTCCACGAAGACCTAAAGCTGAAAGAGGTGCTGCGGCAGAGGCTGAAGGCGGCGGGCATCAGCTCGGTGGAAGTTGACCGGCCGGGCAACAAGCTGCGGATCACGATCCGCACCTCGCGTCCGGGCATCATCATCGGCCGCAAAGGCGCCGAAATTGAAAAGCTCAAGCAGGAGCTGCACCAGCGCACAAATCGCGAGGTGTTCATCGACATCCAGGAGGTGCATAAACCCGAGCTGGACGCCCAACTGGTAAGCGAGAGCGTGGCGCTGCAACTGGAAAAGCGCGTGGCGTTCCGTCGCGCGATGCGCAAGGCCGTGGATTCGGCGCTGCGTTTCGGCTGCCAGGGCATCAAGATCCGCGTGGCTGGAAGGCTGAATGGCGCTGAAATCGCCCGCAGCGAATGGTATCTGCAAGGGCGGCTGCCGCTGCACACCCTGCGGGCCGATATCGACTACGGCGCCTCGGAAGCTCACACGACTTATGGAGTGATCGGAGTCAAGACCTGGATCTATCGCGGCGAAATCATCGAGACCAAAGGGCGCAAAGCGGCGCTAGGATCTCTCGAGCCGGAGCCGCTGCCGGCAAGGCGCCGGGAGCCTCGGCCGGATGCAGCGCAGGGCCGGCCTCAGGCGAAAGACCGAGAGCGGGCGCGGCAAGTCGGCCCGCCGCCACCGCCCGTTCCCGCCGCCTCCGCCGCAGCGCCGCCGGCCGCTGAGCCTGCGGCCGAAGAGCCGGGCACGCGCGGGCCTGGGCCGGTGACGCCGCCGCTGGCTCCCAAGCCGGAGACCGCTGCGCCATCGGGCGGCGCGGGCGAAGAAGCGAACAAGAAGGAATCCAGCCATGTTGATGCCCAAGAAAGTTAAATACAGAAAGCAGCAGCGGGGCCGGCGCTGTGGCAAAGCGTGGCGCGGCTCCGAGTTGTCCTTCGGCGATTTTGGCCTGAAGGCGATGGAGCCGGCCTGGGTCACGGACCGGCAGATTGAGGCGGCTCGCGTGGCGATGACCCGCTTTATCAAGCGCGGCGGGAAGGTCTGGCTGCGGCTGTTTCCCGATAAGCCGATCACCAAGAAGCCGGCGGAAACCCGCATGGGCAAAGGCAAGGGCGCCCCCGAACAATGGGTGGCGGTGGTCAGGCCGGGGAAAATTCTGTTCGAAATGGAAGGCGTGCCGGAAGCCACAGCGCGTGAGGCGATGGCGCTCGCGGCGCATAAGCTTCCGATCCCTACTAAATTCGTCGCGCGGCGCGCGGAGGGGAGCAATGAGCGCTGAGAAAATCCGCGAACTCGATGACCGGGAGCTGGCGCATCAACTGGCGGAGACGCAGGACAAGCTGTTCCGGCTTCGTTTCCAGATGTCCATGGGACAGACGGACGGGTTGAAGCGGTATCGCGAACTGAAGAAGGAGCGCGCCCGAATGTTGACCGTGCAGCGCCAGCGGGAGTTGTCCAAGTAGCCGGGAGTGAGCATGGAAGATCAACGGAATAAGCCAAAAGGCAGACGGGCGGAAAAGGTCGGCCAGGTTGTTTCCACCAAGATGGCCAAGACGATTGTCGTCGAAGTGAGCCGCCGCGTGCCGCACCCGCTCTATCGGCGCATTATCACCAAGCGCACTAAGTTTTACGCCCACGATGAAAAAGGGCTAGCGAAGCCGGGAGACCGGGTGCGAATCGTGGAAACGCGGCCGCTGAGCAAGCTGAAACGGTGGCGTCTGGCGGAGGTGGTGTGGCGGGCGCAGCAGGTGAAAGTCGAGCCGAGCGAGATTTGAGAAAGGGGTCAGCAGTCAGGAGCCCGGAGAGGGAGGATGTTTTTCCCGGATGCCCGTTCGGGCTTTTGATTACTGGGTGAATGAGATATGGTTGGCATGCGAACGAGGCTGGAGGTGGCCGACAACTCCGGCGCGAGAAAACTGGCTTGCATACTGCCGCGAGGGGGCGATATCGGGCTGCGGGCCGGCCTGGGTGACGTGGTGACGGCCAGCGTGAAAGAGGCTGCTCCTGATTCGAATATCAAGAAGGGCAGTGTGGTGCGGGCGGTGATCGTCAGAACTCGAAAAGAGACGAGACGCCGGGACGGGACCTACATCCGCTTCGACTCGAACGCCGCTGTGTTGATTAACGAGGCGGGCGAGCCGATCGGCACGCGCGTTTTCGGGCCTGTGGCGCGCGAGCTTCGCGACAAGAAATTTATGAAAATCGTGTCGCTCGCCCCGGAGGTGCTGTGATGGGCGCCGTGGAGATCAAGAGAAACGACATTGTAAAGGTGATTGCGGGGCGCGATAAGGGCAAGCAAGGGCGGGTGCTGAGCGTCGATCCGTCGAAGCGGCGGCTGCTGGTCGAACGGGTGATGATGAGCAAAAAACATACGCGGCGCAATCCGGCCAAGCAGATTCAGGGCGGCATCGCTGAGCGCGAGGCGCCGATAGCGGTTTCGAACGTCATGATCGTGTGCCCGAGCTGCGGGCCGGTGCGCATCGCCCATCATATCGGGCCCGACGGCCGCAAGACGCGGGTTTGCCGCAAATGCGGAACTACGCTGGACAGGAAATAACATGGCCGCCAGACTGAAAGAGCACTATAAGCAGCATGTAGCGCCGGCGCTCCGGCAGCAGTTTCAGTATGCGAGCCCCATGGCTGTCCCCAAGCTGGCGAAGATCACGATCAATATCGGGTTGGGAGAAGCGACGCAAAACGCCAGGTTGATGGATGGGGCTGTGCAGGAACTGGCGCTCATCACCGGGCAGCGCCCGGTGGTCAACAAGGCCAAGAAATCGATTTCGGCGTTCAAGCTGCGGCAGGGCATGCCGATCGGCTGCTCGGTTACGCTGCGCGGCGAGCGGATGTATGAGTTCTTCGACCGGCTGGTGAACGTGGCGCTGCCGCGCGTGCGCGACTTTCGGGGAGTCTCGACGAAATCCTTTGACGGGCGCGGCAACTATACGCTCGGCCTGCGCGACCAGCTTATTTTCCCCGAGATTGATTATGCCAAGGTGGACAAAATCAAAGGAATGAATGTGACGATCACCACCACGGCGCGGACGGACCCGGAAGCGCTGGCCCTGCTGAAAGCCATGGGCATGCCCTTCCGCAGTTGATTGATTTGGCCGCACCAGACGGCGTCCGGCTCTTCCGACTTTGCAAGGGAGGTGCGGGCCGGGCTTGTGAGTGACTGCTGGTGAAAAAGGACGAAGAATGGCAACCACCGCGAAAATCGCAAAGGAGCTGAAAAAGCCGAAGTTCAAGATTCGACTGCGCAACCGTTGCCGCATCTGCGGGCGGCCGCGAGGCTTTCTCCGCAAATTTCGCCTTTGCCGGCTGTGTTTCCGGAGCCTGGCGCTGAGAGGCGAAATCCCGGGAGTGGTCAAGAGCAGTTGGTAAAGAGCCGGTCTCAACTATCGGCTTTGGCCGGCCAGGATACGGATCGCTGGCAGGCAGAGCGGAAAGCTGATGATCGAGGGTTAATCACCTATAGCTGAGAGCTTCTATGAATATGACTGATCCGATCGCCGACATGCTGACCCGGGTGCGAAACGCCCTGGCGGCCCGTCACCCGAAGGTGGATGTGCCGGCGTCCAAATTGAAGGCGGAAATCGCCCGGATCCTGAAAGAAGAAGGCTATATCGCCAATTTCAAGGTCGCCGAAGAAGACGGGAAGCGGACGATCAAGATCTATTTGAAGTACAGCGCCGATAATGCGCCGGTGATATCGCGGATCGAGAGGGTTTCCCGGCCGGGGCGCCGGGTCTACGTCGGCAATAAAGAGATTCCTCGCGTGTTGGGCGGCATGGGGATCAACATCCTGACTACGCCGCGGGGCGTTATGACCGGCCGCACCGCTCACCGGGAGCGTGTGGGCGGCGAGATTCTCTGCGAGGTCTGGTAAACAACGAGGTCCGGTAAACAAAAGGAGACGCGGCGGCTCGGAGATGCGGCCGCGCGGTGAGGCAAGATGTCGCGTGTAGGAAACAAGGCCATCGTGCTCCCGAAGGGAGTCAAGGTAAAGATCGAGCCAGGCGCAGTGGAAGTGGAAGGGCCGAAGGGCAAGCTGCGAGCCGCGGTCCCTGAGGTCATCCGTTTCGAGCAGAAGGACGGAACGTTGCAGGCTCGCCGCGAGAGGGAGGAAGATGCGGCCCTGCATGGTCTGGCGCGAAGCTTGGTCCAGAACGCGGTCACCGGAGTGACCACCGGATTTACGAAAGAGCTCGATATTGTCGGAATCGGCTACCGCGCGAGCGTGAGCGGGCGGGTGGCCACGTTTGTTCTCGGCTATTCCCATCCGATTGACGTGCTGATACCCGACGGCATCGACATCAAGGTGGACAAACAGACGCACATCATCGTCTCCGGCGCAGACAAGGGCCTGGTAGGACAGATGGCGGCGAATATCCGGGCGCTGCGCCCGCCCGACCCTTACAAGAACAAGGGCATTCGCTACGTGGGCGAGGTGTTGAAGAAGAAAGTCGGAAAGACGGGAGCCAAGTAAGATGATTCATCAGGTCTCCAGAAACGATCTGCGAAAACGCATCCATCGGCGTATACGCAAACGGCTGAGCGGGTCGCCGAGGCGTCCGCGCTTGAGCGTCTACCGGTCTTTGAAACATATTTACGCGCAAGTGATCGACGATACTACCGGCCGCACGCTGGTCTCGGCCAGTTCGGCGGAGAAAGACTCCCCGCTGAAATCAGGCGGGAACGTGGCGGCGGCGAAGGAAATCGGCAAGCTGATCGCCGAACGGGCGCGCCAGGCAGGCATCACCCAGGTGGTGTTCGACCGCAGCGGCTATCTGTATCACGGGCGCGTGAAGATGCTGGCTGAAGCGGCGCGCGAGGGAGGCCTGGAGTTTTGATGCCGCCCGGCGGCCCCCAGCACGGCCGGACGCGTTTCCCGCACCGCGCTGGAGCGGCTCAGGATCGTATTTGGGGAAATGGAGCAATATGCCCGCAGAGCAAACAAAGCGGATTGATCCGGCGACACTGAACCTGAAAGACCAGGTCGTGTCCATCAACCGGGTGACCAAGGTCGTTAAAGGCGGCAAAAATCTGAGCTTTTCGGCGCTCGTCGTGGTCGGCGACCCGGACCAGAAAATTGTCGGTTATGGCAGCGGAAAGGCGAAAGAAGTGCCTTCGGCGATTCGAAAGGGGATCGAATCGGCCAAGAAGAATCTGGTGAAGATCCACACGCTGCAAACCACAATTCCGCACCGGGTTCTGGGACGATTCGGCAGCGGCATGGTCTTGCTAAAGCCGGCTCGCGAGGGTACGGGCATCATCGCCGGGGGGCCGGTTCGGGCGGTGATTCAGGCCGCGGGAATCGCCAACGTTCTTACCAAGTCGATCGGAACCACCAATCCCCATAACGTGGTCAAAGCGACCTTCGACGCTTTGCTGCAACTTCGCGACAAGCAGGAGATGGCGGAGCTTCGGGGGATCGAGGCGGACAAACTCTAGAGCTTATGTCTGACGGCAAAATCAAAATCCGGCTGAAACGCAGTCCGATCTGCTGCCCCGAGAAACACAAGCGGGTCGTGCGCGGCCTCGGGTTTCGCAAGCTGAATCAGGTCGTGGAACGTCCCGACAGCTCCGCGATCCGGGGTATGATTCGCAAGATTCCGCACTTGGTCGAGGTGGTGCAATGAATCTGAGCTCGCTCCATCCCCCCAAAGGGCAAAAACATGCGCCGAAGCGGATCGGCCGCGGCATGGGCTCCGGCCGGGGGAAAACGGCTACGCGCGGGTCCAAGGGCCAGCATGCAGGGACCGGGTTCTCCCAGAAGCGGGGGTTCGAGGGCGGACAGATGCCTTTGCACCGCCGCCTGCCGAAACGCGGATTCACTAATATCTTCAAGAAGCAGTTCGCCTTGGTGAACCTGCGACAACTCGACAGGCTGGAAGGCGATAGCTTCACTCCGGAGAGGCTGCTCGAGCTGGGGGTGATCCGGCGCACCCTCGATGGCGTCAAAATTTTGGGCACGGGCTCGCTGACGCGCCCCATTACAGTCTCCGCGCACCGCTTCTCGAAGAGCGCTGCCGAAAAGATCGCCGCCTCAGGCGGCAAGTTTGAGGTTCTCGGCAGATGAAGTTTGTTGAAACCGTCGCCAATATTTTTCGCGTTCAGGATCTGCGCAACCGGCTGCTGTTTACGCTCGCGCTCCTGGCCGTTTACCGCGTCGGAGGTCATATCCCTACGCCGGGCGTGGATCCGGCGGCGCTCGAGCAGTTTTTCCAGCGGAATGCCGGCACGCTGTTCGGCTTTATGGATTTGTTTTCGGGAGGCCAGTTCCGCCGGCTCACGATCTTTGCGCTGGGGATCATGCCGTACATTACGGCCTCGATCATCCTGCAACTGCTGACCGTAGTGATCCCGACGCTCGAGAAGCTGCAAAAGGAAGGCGAGCTTGGCCGCCGGAAGATCACCCAGTGGACGCGGTATCTCACGGTAGGCTTGAGCGCCGTGCAGTCGTTCGGCATCGCCCTGACTCTGATGAAAAGCCCCGGTAATTTTGTGCTCAACCCAGGGCCGGGCTTCATTGCCATGACTATGCTAACGCTGACCACCGGCACGGCCTTCATTATGTGGCTGGGGGAGCAGATCACCGAGCGGGGCATCGGCAACGGCATGTCGCTGATCATTTTCGCCGGCATCGTGGTCAACTTGCCGAACGCGATCAGCAACCTCTACGTCAACGTGGCCGTGACGAAGCAGTGGAGCGTGCTGACTCTGCTTTTCATCCTGGCCATGATGGTCATCGTGGTCGCTTTCGTAGTGCTCGTCGAGCGGGGTGAGCGACGGATTCCTGTGCAGTACGCGAAGCGGGTCGTGGGGCGGCGGATGATGGGAGGCCAATCCACGCATCTGCCGATGAAGGTCAACGCGGGCGGCGTCATTCCCGTAATTTTCGCCAGTTCGCTGCTGACATTTCCGCAGACCTTCGGCGCAGTAGAGTTTGTCAGGAACAACCGCTATCTCAGCGGTATGTTGAAAGCCATCAGTTATGACGAGCCGCTCTATGTGCTGCTTTATGTGATTGGCATCATTCTGTTCGCGTTCTTCTATGTCTCGATTATTTTCAACCCCGCTGAGGTAGCCGACAACATGCGGAAGTACGGCGGCTTCATTCCCGGCATACGGCCCGGCAGGCGCACTGCTGAATATATAAACGAGATCCTGACGAAGATCACGCTGGTCGGCGGGCTTTATTTGGCTTTGCTGTCCGTCATCCCTGATTTCATGATCGGAGGCATCCGGCTGCATCATCTTCCCCTGGTGGGAAACTTTTTTGACGCGCACTTTCCGCGGCAGATTTTGGAAGGCCTTAACGTCAATTTCTATTTCGGGGGAACGTCCTTGCTCATTGTGGTAGGGGTGGCCATGGATACGATCAATCAGGTCGAGGCTCAGTTGATCATGCGGCATTATGAGGGTTTCACGCCGAGATCGGGCCGCATCCGGGGGCGGAGGAGCACGTTTTAACATTGAAGTCATCGGGCAGGCGCGCGCTCTTGAGCCGCGGGATTGCACAGCAGAGCGAAGGACGACGAGTGGCCGTTCAACAAAGCCCGGGTAAGCGCGTGGGGGCCGTCGTTCTGTTTGGGCCCCCGGGCGCCGGAAAAGGAACCCAGGCCCGCCGGATTGCCGAGCGTCTGGGGATTCCCCATGTTTCCACCGGCGATATGATTCGCCAGCAGGTGAAGGCGCAAAGCCCCGGCGGCGACGCCTTCGGGGGCATGATGAAGAAGGGCGAGCTGATTCCCGACGAGTACGTGAATGAACTTGTGAGAGAGCGGGTGAAAGCTCCTGACAGCCAGCGTGGTTTCGTACTCGATGGCTATCCGCGGACCGTGGGCCAGGCGCAGGCGTTGCAGTCGATGCTGGCAGGCACCGGCCTGCCCATCATGGCGTTCAACATCAACATTGGATATAATGAACTTATCCCGCGGATAACCGGACGCCGGTCTTGCCCCCGGTGCGGCGCAATCTATAACGTTTACTTGCATCCGCCCCGGCATGATAACGTATGCGACCGCGACGGGACGCCGCTCGAGACCCGCGCCGATGACCGCGAGGAAGTGATTCGCGAAAGACTTCTGGCCTACGAAAAGCAAACCCGTCCGGTAATCGACTTTTTCCGGCAATCGGGGCAGGAGATGCATGAACTGGATGGGACGCTGGCTTCGGACAAGATTTCGGACCAGTTGGTTGAAATTTTGAATTCGGCATGATCGTTCGTAAAACGCCTGCCGAGCTGGAGAAAATGCGGCGCAGCGGTCTGCTCGTGTGGCAGATCCTGGAAGAGCTGAAGAAGATGGTTGAACCCGGTGTAACCACTTACGATCTGGAGCGGGCCGCTGAAAAAATGATGGCCGATGCGGGCGCACGCCCGGCCTTCAAGGGCTATTATGTGCCGGCCGCTGGGCGGCAATATAATTTTGTCTTGTGTACATCGGTAAACAGCGAGATCATCCACGGCCTTCCCTCGGCCAAGCGCGTTCTGCGGGAGGGCGATATCGTCTCGATCGACACTGGGGTTTGCCTGGAAGGCTATTACGGCGATTCCGCCAGCACAGTGCCGGTGGGCCGCATCAGCCCGGAAGCTGAAAGGCTGCTGCGAGTGACCCAGGAAGCCCTGGATCTGGCTGTCGACAAAGCCAGGGAGGGCAACCGGCTCTTTGACATTTCCTCGGCGGTGCAGAATCACGTCGAGTCGAACGGATATTCCGTGGTACGCGAGTTTGTAGGCCATGGCATCGGCACCAAGCTGCACGAGGACCCGCAAATTCCCAACTACGTGGATCCGCGCAACGGCAATCCGCGGCTCAAAGAAGGCATGGTGCTGGCTATCGAGCCTATGGTATGCGCCGGCAAGCCCGACACCCGGGTCCTCTCGGACCGCTGGACGGCGGTCACCAAAGACGGAAGCAATGCGGCGCATTTTGAGCACTGCGTGGCCGTAACATCCAACGGGCCGTGGATCTTGACGAAACCGTGAGGGCGCGGCCGGCAGATGCAGCGGCGGGAAGGAGCAGATACGATCCGGCGAAAGGGCAGGGTCATCGAACTGTTGCCCAGCGCGATGTACCGAGTTGAGCTGGAAGATATGACCCGCGTTTTGGCCCATGTTGGGGCGCGTCGGAGCAAAGATTTTTTGCGGCTCCTCCCCGGTGACCTGGTGGATGTGGAGCTTTCGCCGCTCGACCCAAGGCGGGGCCGCGTGATCGGCAGGAGGCGGGAAAACAACGGTGCGGAGCCGAGGAACTGACGTCCCGCGGAATTTGGCGAGAGCGACGGAGAGGGTATGAAAGTACGGGCTTCAGTAAAAAAAATATGCAACAAATGCAAGATTATCCGCCGGCGTGGAGTGGTCCGCGTGATTTGCGTAAACACCAAGCACAAGCAGCGGCAAGGATGAGGACGAGAGGTTTTTATGGCGCGCATTGCAGGAGTTGACCTGCCTCCGCAGAAGCGGGCGGAGATCGGGTTGACCTACATATATGGCATCGGCCGGGCACGTTCCAATTCGCTTCTGGCCCGGGCGGGCGTGAGTCCGGATAAGAAAGTACGGGATCTGACGGAGGATGAAGTAAACCGGATCCGGCACATTTTGGAGGAAGAAGGCGCAGTGGAAGGCGACCTGCGCAAAGAAATCTCCATGAATATCCGGAGGCTGATTGAAATCGGTTCCTACCGGGGTCTCCGGCACCGGCGAAACCTGCCGGTGCGGGGGCAGCGCACCCATACCAACGCACGCACCCGGAAAGGGCCGCGCAAGGGAACGATAGCCAACAAAAAGAAGGCGACCGCCAAGACGTAAGGAGCTGTCGGCCGTCCAACCACCGGACTGAATCTGCGAGTGACGCTGGTGGCTTGAATGCGGGCGGCCCAAATCTATGGCCACCAAAGCAGCAGCAGGCAAGACGACCAAAAAGAAGACTTTTAAGAAAAAGGAAAAGAAGATTGTCCACAGCGGGACGGTATTCATTCAGGCGACGTTCAACAACACTCTGGTGACGGTTGCGGACACGCAGGGCAACGTCATTTCCTGGTCGAGCGCGGGCGCTCTGGGTTTCCGCGGCTCGCGTAAAGGAACCCCCTTCGCCGCCCAACAGGCGGCCCTGGCGGCGGCTAATGCTGCCAAGGACCATGGGATGCGGACCGTGGAGGTCCGTGTGAAGGGACCCGGATCGGGCCGGGAATCAGCGATCCGGGCGCTGGCAACCGCCGGCCTTGAGGTACGGGCCATCAAGGATGTGACACCGATTCCCCACAATGGGTGCCGGCCGCCCAAGAAGAGACGGGTCTGAGCTTATGCGCCGGAATCGTGGTCAGGATACTGCCAAAACTGGATCTGGCAGAACACAAATCGCAAGCCGGACGGCCTCTGTGAAGGAGCAAAATGGCTAGATATCGCGGCCCGGTATGCCGGCTCTGCCGGCGCGAGGGCATGAAGCTTTTTTTAAAGGGCGAGCGCTGCTATAGCGATAAGTGCGCGATCGAGAAGCGTAATTTCGCCCCTGGGCAACATGGCAAGAGCAAGCGGCCGAAAAAGTTGATCGGTTATGGATTGCAACTGCGCGAAAAGCAGAAGGTCCGCCGGATCTATGGGCTGCTCGAGCGGCAATTCCGGAACACGTTCAAGAAAGCGGCGCAGATGAAAGGCGTGACTGGCGACAACCTGATGAGCCTGCTCGAGCGCCGTCTGGATACCGTGGTCTACCGCATGGGGCTGGGCACAAGCCGGGCCCAAGCTCGCCAGCTCGTGCAGCACGGGCACATCCACGTAAACGGCCGCAAGGTCAATATTCCTTCGTACGAAGTGAAGCCCGGCGACACCATTGAGGTGCGCGAATCAAGCCGCAAGAATGCTGCTCTGCTGGCCGCACGCGAAGTCACTTCGCATGTGAGCAAGCCAAGCTGGATCGACGTGGACCTGGAGAGCTTGAAGGGCACGATCAACGCGTCGCCGAAGCGCGAGGAAATGACGCAAATTCCCATTAACGAGCAGCTCATCGTCGAGCTGTACAGCAAATAAGATTGCAGATCGCCGGCCGGCTGCGGCGTCATTCGGCGCCGGGCCTGCCGTGAGGAGGTTCCCACTTATGTGGAAAGGGTTTCAAAAGCCCAAGCGGTTGGCGGCGAATACCGACACGCTGACCGACAAATACGGACTTTTCTGGGCGCAGCCGTTTGAACGAGGGTTCGGCACGACCATCGGCAACGCCCTGCGCCGCGTGTTGTTGAGCTCGATCGAAGGCCCGGCCATAACGGCGGTCAAGATCGAAGGCGTTTTGCATGAATTCAGCTCGATTCCCGGCGTGGTTGAGGACGCCACGGATATCATCCTCAACCTCAAACAGATTCCGTTCAAGGTGAATGGCGAAGGCAACAAGACGGTGCGCTTGTTCTCCGATCAACCGGGCGTGGTGACCAGCGGGCAGATTCAGGCCGATGCGGATGTGGAGATTCTCGACAAAAATATGTATGTCGCCACGGTAAGCGAGGGCGGCAAGCTGGATGTCGAGATGCGCATCAAGATGGGCCGGGGATATGTGAGCGCCGACAAAAACTTTGACGAGGATCTGGCGCTCGGCTATATTCCCATCGATTCCGTCCACTCGCCGGTGCGTAAGGTTAATTACACCGTGGAGGCCGCGCGGCTCGGCCAGGTCACCGATTACGACAAGTTGACCCTGGAGGTCTGGACAAATGGGGTAGTCGCTCCGCAGGATGCCATTGGCTACGCGGCGAAGCTGCTCAAGGACCACATGGCCATCTTTATCAACTTCGAGGAGCAGCTCGAAACCGAGGAAGCTGCGGCTGAGAGCGCTGCTGAGCGGTTGAACGAAAACCTCAACCGGTCGGTCGAAGAGCTCGATCTCAGCGTCCGATCATACAATTGCCTCAAGAACGCCCAAATTCAGACTATCGGCGACCTGGTGACTCGTACGGAAGCCGACATGCTGAAAACCAAAAACTTCGGCCGGAAGTCGTTGAATGAAATCAAAGAGATACTGGCCCAAATGGGGCTTTCCCTCGGTATGCGGATTGACGAGCAGGGCCGGCTGGTACCCCCGCCGGGAGCGGGATCATCTCCGCCTCCCGGAACTGAGAGCGAACAGCAGATCGAGCAGCCCGGCGTGGAATAGCGTGAAAAACTTGGACTTCCGATGCGACACAAAAGAGCGGGATACAAACTAAAGCGGGACATGGGAGCGCGCAAGGCTTTGCTGCGCGGTCTGACCACCAGCGTTATCGAGAACGAGCGCGTCATCACGACAGTCCCGAAAGCGAAAGCAGTGCGGCCGCTGGTCGAAAAAATGATCACTCTCGCCAAGAGGGATACGCTTCACACGCGCCGCCAGGCGGCCGCGTTCCTGGAGACGCCCAAGGCGGTGAAGAAGCTGTTTGAAACCTTTGGTCCTCGCTTCGCCCAGCGCAACGGCGGGTACACGCGCATTACGCGGTTGGGCTGGCGGCGGGGGGATGGCGCCGAGCAGGTGATTATCGAACTGGTCGGTTCTGAGCTGGTGAAGCGGGCCGAAGAACGCCGCAAACGACGGGAAGCCCGGCTCCGGGCGGCGCAGGAAGGCGGGCCGGCAGAAGCACCAGAAAAGGGCGACGAGTAGCCAACAGGCCCGGCTTTGCCCTCCGGGCCTGTCCAGCCTGCCATGCCGGCGGCGAACTCCGCCAATTCCAAGACCTTCCCCCCGACGCTGTCAATCCCCAAAAATCCTGGCCCGGCCAGTTGACAAGTACGGAAGCGCCGCATATATTTGAGACGCGAATCAACGCAGCCTCTCGGTGGACGCGTGGGTGACGGGGATCCATTGAGACGCGGCTAAATGTTGTTGTGAGCGGGGACGATCATCAGTGTGCGGGATTGCGGGTTACACCCATTCGGCCCGGAGATCTGACGCAGCCTTAATACGGCGGGTGACTGGCGCCTTACGCCATCGCGGACCCGATCAAGAAGGGGTCTATGTGTCGGATTGTGTTTCCCTCGGCGCCGTTCGCCTGAAGATCATCGATCTTGAAGACGGCGAACAGCCAATGGCCGACGACGAACACCAGACCGTTCTCGTCTACAACGGCGAAATCTACAATTACCAGGAAATTCGGGAAGAGCTGATTGCGCGCGGCCATCGGTTCCGTTCCTGTTCCGACACGGAGGTAGTGCTTCGGTCTTTTCTGGAGTGGGACACGGCCTGTTTCAAAAAATTCAAAGGCATGTTCGGCTTGGCCCTGTGGCAAGAACGGCAACGGCGCTTGATCCTGGCACGCGACCGCATGGGCATCAAGCCGCTCTATTTTTGCGCCCGCGCCGGCCAGATTTACTTCGGCTCCGAGATGAAGGCTATTCTGGAGCACCCGGAGATTTCCCGGAACCTCGATCTGGCCGGGCTTGATCAGTACCTGTCTTTGAATTACACGCCGGCTCCCCGCACTCTGGTGGAGGGAATCCAGAAGCTGCTGCCCGGGCATCTATTGGAGTGGCAGGCGGGCGTCGTCCGGACAGAGCCTTACTGGCGACTGCAGCTTGCACCGGACGGGACACTGAGCGAGCAAGACGCCGTTTGCCAGTTGGATGCCTTGCTGCGCCGCTCCGTCAGGCAGCACCTGATTTCCGATGTCCCTCTGGGACTGCTGTTGAGCGGGGGCGTGGATTCGAGCACAATCGCGCACTACGCGGCATCAGAGTCCCGCGTCCCGCTGAAGACCTTCTCGATTTCCTTCAAGGGCCGCACATTCGATGAAAGCAGGTATTTTCGCGCAGTAGCCGGCCGCTACTCCACGGAACATTACGAGCTGGACCTATCCCGCGATCTTCCTCTTGAGGAGGCCGTACGGCAGTTTTCAGAGTACGCGGACGAACCGTGCGGCGACTCCTCCAGTTTGCCTGTCTGGTACGTGTCGCGGCTTTGCCGGCAGCACGTGACGGTCGCGTTATCCGGAGAGGGGGCCGACGAGCTGTTCGGCGGATATCTTACCTACCAGGCGGACCGGGTGGCGGCCTGGATGCGTTTGGTCCCGGCCAGTGTGCGCCGCGCCGCGTTGCGCGCCGCTCGGCGCTGGTTGCCTGTGTCGGAAGACAAAATCAGCCTCGAATACATGATCAAGCGCTTTCTCGAGGGGACATTTTTACCTCCTCTAGCCGCTCACTGCTACTGGAACGGGGCGTTTTCCGCCGAGCAGAGAAGGATGCTTTGCGCTTACAACCCGCCGTTTCTCAGCAGGGAATTGGAAATTTCAGATGCCGTTGGGGAAGCACCGGCCGCCTGGAACGTCGAAGACCTCGATGGCGGCTCCTCGGCGTCCCGAGGCCTCAATCGCTTCCTCTGGTTCGATCAGCGTTATTATTTGCCGGACGATATTCTGGCCAAGGTTGACCGTATGAGCATGGCGCACGCGCTCGAGGTCCGGCCGCCGTTTCTCGATCACGAAATCGTGGAATTTGCGGCGCGGCTGCCTGTGCGCCTGAAGATTCGCGGGGGCCGGCAGAAATACATCCTGAAACTTCTGATGCGCGACAAGCTGCCGTCCGAGATCTTGCTGCGGAAAAAGGTCGGCTTCGACATCCCGGCGCACGACTGGCTGCGGCGGGAATTAAGGCCTTTGCTGCTCGATGCTTTGAACCCCGCTGCTCTGGAGCGCACCGGCCTTTTCCGGCCCGGCGCGGTCGAGCGGATCATCCACGACCATTTGGAAAGGAAGATCAACGCCGGTTTTCAGTTGTGGAGCCTTTTGATCCTGTTATTGTGGATGGAGAGATGGCAAATACGGTCACCTCTGGAACGGATCAAAGACTCAACGCCGGCGGCAGAGCTCTCTCCGGCGCCAGTCAGCTTCGCTACACCCTGATTCTCGTCATTGCCGGCGCGGCTATTTTTCTCGGCAGCATCTTCGCGCCTCCATCCCTGATGGACGACGTGGACGCGGTGAACGCCCAGATCGCCCGCAACATGCTGGATTCCGGCGATTGGGTCACTCCCCGCATCGATGGCGTGGTCTACCTCGAAAAGTCGCCGTTGAACTACTGGCTGATGGCTGCCAGCTATTTCGTTTTCGGCGTGCATGACTGGGCAGCGCGCCTGCCCGCCGCGCTGGGAGCGGTGGGTTTGATGCTGGTTACCGCCGCGCTCGGAACTTGGGGGCTGGGACGCCGCGGCGGTTTTTATGCCGGCCTTGCGGTGGGAACCTGCGTGGGATTGTACCTGTTTACACGGATCGTAATCCCCGATGTCCTGCTTACACTGGCCGTCACGTGTGCTCTTTACTGTTTTCTGCGTGCGGTCGAAGGACCGCCCGCCAAGGAAGGCCTTCGTCCCGCTTACAATGGCCGTCTCTGGGCTTATGGTTTTTGGGCGTCGATCGGAGTAGGAATGCTGCTCAAGGGGCTGCTCGGTGCGCTCGTGCCGGCTGCCACGGGCGGCCTTTACTTGCTCTTCCGGCGGCGCTTTGGGGATCGAGATACGTGGCGGAGATTGAGGCCCGTCT
>DASREK010000120.1:0-20440 GCA_035652135.1 Bryobacterales bacterium
CGCGGCATGTTGTCGAGAGCCGCCGTGATCAGTCTTTCCAGCTCCGACCGCTCGAACAAGTTCGAAGGCCATTGATCCTCGTCATCGGAGATGAAGCGCAGGGCATCGGCGGTTTCGCCGTCGTTTGAGCCGGACTGTTCCAGGCGGGCCAGGTTTACCGCCCTCACCTCCACCAGCCACTCGTGATATTCGCTGAGGGAAATGCCCAACTCGGCGGCGATTTCCTCTTCGCTCGGCGAGCGCCCGTGCTTCTTCTCGGCCATTAAAATTGCCGCTTCGATCAGCTTCGCTTTCCGGCGCTTGTTGCGCGGCGCCCAATCGAGGTCCCGCAGGCTGTCGAGAATCGCGCCGCGAATCTTGTACTCGGCATAGGTCTTGAGCTTCACGTTGAGCTTGGGGTTGAAGTTGTCGATGGCGGTGATCAGCCCCACGATGCCGGAACTGACCAGATCCTCCAGACTCACGCTCTGCGGCAGCTTGTCGTGAATGCGCGAGGCGATCAACTTTACCTGCGGCAGGTGCTCCAGGATCAGTCTTTCTCGTTCGGCCGCGGCGTCCTGCGGCGGCGAAGAAAGCATGGAGTCAGCGCCCGGCATCGGAGCCCCTCTCAGCAGCCTCCCAGCCCCGCTCGTCGGTTGAGCGCCAGATCAGCGAGGACGGACGGGGTAGCCGGCGTCAAGTCCTCGGGTATTCCCTGGCCGGCGCTCAAAAATGAGAGCGCCCAGCCGGTGCGGATCGCCTCTTCCAGCAGGGGGCCGAAGGAGAGCGTCTCATCAAGTTTCGTGAACAGCAGCTTTCTCGGCCCGAAGATCCGATATTTCTCCGTAGTCCGCCGCAAGTCCCTCGGCTTGAGCGAGGCGCTCACAACCAAGTGGATATCCACATCCGGCGCGCCACGGAGCCATGCGGCAAGGTCTGCGATTTTTTCCAGCCCGGAAAACCCGAATCCGGGAGTGTCGATCACTATCAGCCCGGGATGCTCGCCTCCGTCGGCCGCCGGCCCCCGCAAACGGTCCAGCGCCGCGGCCAGTTGTTCGCATTCCTCAGCCGCCGTCCAGCCGGCGCCCACAATAGCGGCGTAGGTTCGCAACTGGTCGATCGCTCCCACCCGATATGTATCGGCAGAGAGGAGTTGTACGTTCTGGCGGCGCTCAAGTTGAAAACGGACGGCGAGCTTCGCCATCGTAGTCGTTTTTCCAGAGCCGGCCGGCCCCACCAGGGCGATCACGCGAGGCCGCGTTCCGGGCATACCGATTTCCTGGGTGGATGGCACGACAGATCCGATATGCTCGGCGAGGGCTTGTTCCACCTCCTCATCGCTCGCGCCGCCTTTCGCCGCTGCGGCCGCGCTTGCCATGAGCCGCATGGCCAGTTCGGGGCTGATTTCGTTCGCTGCGAGGTTCTGGTAAAGCCGGGCCAACGCCGGATGAGAAAAAAAGTCAGGCGCCGGCAGGTAGTACGTGCGGGTGTAGCTATACAGCATCCGCCGGATCTCCTCGATGCCCTGGCTGAGCTCGAAGAGCTTTCCGGCCGGCCGCGAAGCTGATGGGCGCGGCGGAGCGGCCGTTCCGCCGAAACCGAACCGGACTTCGTACAATCCTCGGTGCCGCTCCTCGATCGGCGTTTCTTTCGATTCCAGCAGAATCGCGTCGCCGCCCAACTCGAGTTTCGCCTGGCGGATCGCGGACTCTACGCTGTCCGAATGATAAGCCCGGATATTCATCGGCTGCCCCTCCCGGCTCCTGCCGCTTCACTGTTCGCGGCGCTCACTGAATAATCCCGAGAGACACCAGCTTGACCGTAGCCGGAATCTCGGCGTGCGAAAGGAATACCGCCTGCGGCAAGGCGCTTTCACAAATCTGCCGCATGGCGAAACGGACCTCGGCGCCGGTGATCACCACTCCCGGACCTTGCAGAACACCCAAACACTTTTTGAACTTCTCGATGATCTCCCGTATCGCCGCGGGCGCCAGATTCAGCCGCGTCGAGGCCTCGGCGTGCTCGATGCCCGCGCGCACGGTTTCCTCAATTGCCGGGTCCACGAAAAACGCGGCCAGTTCTCCCTTATCGTTTACATACGGTTTCACTACCGTGCGGGCGATCGACTGCCGGACATACTCCACGAGCAAAACGGGATTCCTGGTCATCGCCGCGGATTCTGAAATCGCTTCCAGAATGCTCGCGCCGTCCCGGATCGAGACGCGCTCCCGCAACAAACCCTGCAATACGCGCTGCACGACGGCCAGAGTCGCCAGTTTCGGCACCAACTCCTCAACCAGCTTCGGGTTTTCCTCATTCACGCGGTCCAGAAGCTTCTTCGCCTCCTGCCGGTTGAATAGCTCATAGGCATGTGTGCGGATCAACTCCGTCAAATGGGTGGCCAGAACGTTCGGCGGGTCCACTACCGTGTAGCCCAGGGTACGGGCGCGCTCCACCAGCGAGGCCTCGATCCACATAGCCGGTATGCCGAACGCGGGCTCCCGGGTTTCCACGCCGGGCAGCTTTTCCTTCACAGTCCCCGGATTGATCGCCAGTTCGCAGCCTGCCCGCAACTCGTAGCGGGCGATTTCCGCTCCTTTCAGCAGCACGACATACTCGCGCGAGCGCAGAGTCAGGTTATCAGTGACGCGAACCGGCGGCATAATGAACCCGAGCTCGCCCGCGAGCTGCCGGCGCACGGCGGCGATGCGCTTCAGGAGCGTTCCTCCCTGAGCCGCGTCCACCATCTTCACCAGGCCGAGCCCTACTTCGATAGCCAGCGGCTCGACGCGCAGCAGGCCTTCCAGACTCTCGCGCTCGGAGGCCGGCTGCGGTTTGACCGGAACAACGGCCTGTGCCGCCGTTTTCCGGCGCAGGTTCCAGGCGATTCCGCCGACCCCGGCTCCCAGCGCCAGAAACGGCAGCCCCGGCAAGCCCGGCGCCGCCGCGAGCACCAGCAGCACGGCGGAGCCGATCAACAGCGGCTCGGGGTGGAAGAAGAGCTGCCGGCTGAAGTCGGCGCCGAGACGGGAGTCGGTCGCCGCCCGCGTGGTAATCAGGCCGCCGGAAACGGAAATGAGCAGCGCCGGCACTACGGTCACCAGGCCGTCGCCCACGGTCAGAACGGTGTAGGTTTGCAGGGCGCGCTCGAGCGGCATGCCATGCTGCAAAACGCCGATCAGGAAGCCGGCGACGATGTTCACCGCCGTGATAATGATGCTGGCTATGGCGTCGCGCTGCGTAAAGCGCACAGCGCCGTCCATGGCTCCATAAAATTCCGCTTCGCGCCCGATCTCCTGCCGCCGGGCGCGGGCCTCGGCTTCGTCGATCAGGCCAGCGTTCAAATCCGAGTCAATCGACATCTGCTTGCCTGGCATCGCGTCCAGCGTGAACCGCGCGGTCACCTCGGAAATGCGCACCGCGCCATGATTGATCACGACATACTGAATGGCGACCAGCAGGATGAATATCACCACTCCAATGACATAGTTCCCGCCCACGACGAATTGCCCGAAAGATTCGATGACGCGCCCGGCGGCTGCGGTGCCGCTGTTGCCGTTGAGCAGAATCAGGCGGCTGGAGGAAATATTCAGGGCCAACCGGAACAGCGTCAGTAGCAGCAGCAGCGACGGGTATACGCTGAATTGCACCGGGCGGGTAATATACATGGTCACGATCAGCGTGATCACTGAGAGAGTAATATTGGCCGAGATCAACACGTCCAGCACGGCCGGCGGCACCGGCAAAATCATGATCAGCACGACCGCCACCACAGCCAGCGGTATGGCGATGTTGAGATTGCTGGTCGTCCGCTGATTCAGAACGGCTTCCAATTCGGGCTCCTGGGGCCTTGCTACTGCTTATACAATCGCCTCTCTCTTCCTGGGCCGCCGCACCCGGGGTTTTCGGCCGGGCGGCGGCCCTCTACCTCTGTCTGGTTAATCGGAAGATGTAGGCCAAAATTTCAGCCACCGCGTGATAAAGCGCAACCGGAATTTCACTGCCCACCTCGCACCCTTTGTACAAAGCCTGCGCGAGGGGCGGATTTTCCACTAGCGGGATGCCGTGCTGCTCAGCCATCCGCCGTATGCGCAAAGCCATATAGTTCTGGCCCTTGGCCGTAACAACCGGCGCGCGCATCCTCTCCATGCGATATTCGAGCGCTACGGCGTAATGGGTCGGGTTGGTAATAACGACGCTGGATTTGGGCACCCGGCTCATCATCCGGCGGCGGGCCATCTCCCGTTGCAGCCGGCGGAAGCGTGCTTTTATCAGGGGATTCCCCTCCAGATCCCTCTGCTCTTGCCGCACCTCCTGCTTAGTCATACGCAGTTGCCGGAGCAGCTTCTGTCTTTCCCGGAAATAGTCCCAGGCCCCCAAAGCGAGCAAGACTACGGCGGCTTTTCCGGAAAGGCTGCCCAGTGAATGGCCCACCAGCGCGGCGGCCGCCGCTGGCGTCTGGTTCGGCAGATCGAGAAACGCGCCGAGATTCTGGCTGAGCACGGCCCAGCACGCCCAGGCGAACAGCGGAAAAAGAAGCAGCGCCTTGCACGCCTCACGGACGTTTTGCGCAGGGAGCGTGGCTATCCTGCCCGCCGGGCCGAGCTTCGAAAAATCAAACTGAAGCCGCTTGGGGCTAATTGCGAACCCGGTTTGCAGGAAGTGGGCGATGAGGGCCGTTGCGAGCAGCGCGGCGCCGAGATACGCTGCCGCCGCAAGCGGCCCGCCCAGCAGACCAGCCAGGAGAGCACCGATGCGGCCCGCATCCAGACCGTCCCGAAAGGCCTCCGCAAACAGCCCGCGCATGCTCTCTTGCAAGCCTGCGAAGAGGGCCTCGCCCGCCCATGCCAGAACGGCGGCCGCCAGCGCGAATCCGGCGGCCTGCGTGAGGTCCCGGCTGTGCGCCACCTGGCCTTCCAGCCGGGCCTGTTGCAAGCGGCGTGGGGTAGGTTGTTCGCTCTTCTGCGATTGGTCGGTCATCGGGGTTGTCCGTTCTAGCTGCCGGACTCACGCGCGCATGTTTGATCGGTGAAGCGCCGGCTCGCCCAACGGCGGGCGGCGTCACGTTGCCGGAGAAGCCCGCTTGGGAAACTCTGCGGCTTGTCACCATCGCCGCAAAATACCGCAAGCGACGGCCATCGCTTGCCGCGCCAGTTCCTCATAGAGCCGCGGGACGGCGGCCATCAACGCAGCCAGGCTGACCATGGCTACGCTCATCTTTGCCGGAAAGGCCAGGCTCAAAAGCTGCATCCGGCCATTCACATAGCTCAGGAACGCCAGCGCCAGGTCGAGGAGCAACAGAACGGCGACAACCGGGAAGGCAAGGCGTACTGCGACATCAAAGACAACGCCTCCGAGACGCACCATAGCGAGCGCCAGTCCTGCTCCTGCGCCGCCTACGACAGACTGCCCAACAGGAACCGTCTGCAAATTCCAGGCAAGCGCCCGAACCACTTCCAGGTGCAGATCGAGCGAGAAGAACAGCAGCCCTCCCAGCAGGGTGAGCAAAACATTCAGAATCGCCGCATCCACCTGCGTCGAAGGGTCGATCGTATTGACGTACGAATAGCCTGCCTGAAAACCGAGAATTTGGGCGGCCAAGCCCAGCATCTCGTTCAAGAATTGCAAGGCGACGCCAGCCGCCATACCGAACGCGGTTTCGCGCAACACCCACACGCAGATCGTGCCCATACCGTTCTCCGCGGAAGCGCGAATGGCAGCCGAGGGCAGCAGCACCAGGGTCACGAGCAGTATGAGAGCTGCTTTGACGGCTCCCGGGAATAGACTGCTTCCAGGCAAGGGCAGAAAGGTGAACAGCCCGGCTACTCTCGCGAACACGAGCAGAAAGGCGATCAAGAATTGCTCCGTAATGATCAACGCTCCGCCGTCGCTCATTGAAGATCGAACCCGATTGTTTGCGCCCATCCTTCGCCAGGCCGGGGAAGCGCGCGGCGAAAGCTTTCGCCGACAAAAGATGCGCGGCCCATCGCTGCAACGTCGCCGGTTGCGCGCCGCTAGCGCGCAAAGCCTTTCAAGTTTGAAAACAGGGCGATCGTGTAAGAGACCAGGCGCTCGGTCATCCATGGCAGCAGAACCAGCGCTCCCGCCAGGAAAGCGGCGAGCCTTGGAATCGTGTTGAATGCAGGATCCTGCATCGAAGTCAGGATTTGCACAATGCTGACCACTACGCCCGCAACGAATCCCAAGGCTAGAATCGGAGCGCTCACCACAAAAGAGGTTATCAGCGCCTGCCGCGCCAGTTCGACGGCCATGTCTGTATTCATAAGATCCTCCCGCCGGCGCCGCGCCGCCCGATCTACGGCGCATGGGAGCCGGCGCGGCTTTCAAAAACTCTTTACCAGCGAGCCCACCACGAGATTCCAGCCGTCTACGACCACGAACAGCAAGATCTTAAAGGGTGCGGAGATCATGACCGGCGGCAACTGCAACATGCCGAGAGAGAGCGTGATCGAAGCGACGAGCAGGTCGATGATCAAAAACGGCAAAAACAGGACCGCCCCGATCTGAAAAGCCGTTCTCAGCTCGGAAAGAACATAGGCCGGCATAAGCACTGCAAGATCGAGATCGTCCAGGTTCCGCGGCCGCGGAGTGCGGGAAATCTCGAGGAACAGCGCCACATCCTTTTCACGAACGTACTTGGCCAGAAAACCCTTTACGGGAACGGCGGCGCGCGCCAGGGCCTCCTGCATCCCGATCTCGCCGCGATCCAAAGGCCCGATCGCCTGCTCGTAAATGCGCGCGCCGGTGGGCTGCATCAATAACAAAGTCAGAAACAGCGACAAACCGGCCAAGACCTGATTGCTGGGCGCTGACTGCGTGCCCAGCGCCTGGCGCAGGAAGTGGAGCACTACCAGCAGCCGCAGAAACGGCGTCAGAGAAATGATCGCCGCCGGCAGCAGGACGAGCAGTGTCAGCCAGAGTAGAATCTCGAGCGGCGCCGACCATTCGCCGGGACCGGGCTTGCCTCCGAGCCGCAGCCCGTTCCAAGGGCCTTGCTGCGCCGCCAGCCGGCCTGCCGCTAGAAGAAGTGCAGCGGCGATTCGCTTCATGCCATCCTCATGTCTGAAGATTCCTCCTCTTCGAAAACAGAGCTCGTCTCCAAGGACTTTCAGCCGGCGCGCCGTCCGGCAAGCCCTCAAGCTCGTAAAGCAGTTCGCAGCCCTGCGAGGCCGCCGAGACTAGCAGCGCCCGGCCCGAGACCTCGATCAAATGCAGATACGCTCCAGGGGCCAGGTTGACGCTCTCGATCACGCGAATGTGCCGGCCGGAAGAGCCGCACAACCGGCCGCCTTTGCCGGCCAACCGGCGGAGCCACCACAGCAGGCCGGCGAGCATGGCAAGCACGAGCGCGACCGCTGCAATCGAATTCAGCAACCGGAAGGCCCCTCCGGCTTCGGCCTCCCCGACATCACTTCAGCTCCTGCAAAAAATCCGTAATCCGGATACCGATCGTGTCTTCGATGACGACAATCTCGCCGTAGCCCACGACGACCCCAGCCAGAAGAAGGCTCATGTTGTCGCCGGCGGACCGGTTCATCTTGATCAGAGAGCCGGTCCGGAGGCCCAAGATTTCGCGTACCTTCATCGTCCTCCGGTCCAGCTCAACGCTCAGTTCGATAGGCACGTCGTAAAAGCGCGCCAGTTTCTGTTCCGGTTCTGGCATAGTCTCATCGGCCCCGATTTGCAGGCGCGGCAAATCTGGCGTCAGCGCTTCAGATTGATGGCCTCCTGATTCAGATCATCAGCGGTGGTGATCACCCGCGAATTGGCCTGAAAGCTGCGTTGAGCGGTCATCAACGCGGTGAACTCCCGGGCGATGTCGACGTTTGAGAACTCGAGGGACGCTCCTACTACCGATCCGCGTCCCCCGGTGTCCGCCGTGCCGATAGCCGGAGTTCCGGAAGCGGAGGAAACGATGTAATTGTTCCCGCCCACCGCCGCAAGAGTTAAAGGACTGATGAAGGTGGCCAGGGCGATCTGCGCCAGCACCTTCGTCTGGCCGTCGCTGAAAGTGCCCACAACCTTTCCGCCGTCGGCGATCGACACCGTAGTCAACTGAGCGCTGGCCAATCCGTCCTGGCTGGTGGTGGCGACCGCCGAAGCCTGGGCGAATTGGGTGATCGTCGGATTTCCCTGCGGATCAAGCAAGCTCCAGGTGATGTTCAACGGCGCTGCGCCATCGGCAAGGTTGAACGCGCTGCTGTCAATCGTCAGGTTATAGGGAGGCGGGCTGGGCGGCGGCGTTCCCGGATTGACCAAAATGCCGTTCTGATCGAATGTGATGTTCACCGGGGCATTGGTCAAAATGCTTTCCGTCGTATTAGCGGATCCCACATCGGCCCCGGGTATCGTGACGTCAAGATTCCAGCCCGACGCCGCCTTAGTGAAAGTGAAGGTCAGTATGTGCGGAGAGCCGAGTGAATCAAATACTTGTAAGGGCGCGGAAAAAGTATCACCCGTGGCGGCTGTGGCGCTGAGATTCGCCCCGAGCCGCACCAGGCCGGTCGCCTTCGGCGCCAGCGTTTGGCCCACCGGAATCACAATGTCCCCCACAGGCAAGTTCGTATTGACCGTGCCGCTGGCGTCCTGCACCCAGCCCTGGACGGCATCCGAAGAGCTATCGACGAGTTGCCCCAGCTTGTTGAGCTGGAAGTTGCCCGCCCGGGTGTAGAGCGTCGCGTCGCCCCGCCGGACGACGAAAAAGCCGGCGCCCTGAATGGCCGCGTCGAGCAGGCCGCTGGTGTTCTGGATCGTGCCCTGGTCAAACTGCCGGATCACGCTGATCGGGGCCGTGCCTAAACCGATTTGAAAAGGCACGCCCGCATTGTTCTGCCCTACCTGCTGGTAGATCAAATCGCTGAACTCCGCGACGCTCGCCTTGTAAGCGATCGTGTTCATGTTGGCGAGGTTGTTGGCAATCACGTTGACCGCGTCGGAACTGCCTCGCAAGCCGGAAAGAGCAGTGGAAAATGAGGAAGGCATAGTCAGTTCTCCTATTTGTTAGTCTGTCCAGCCGCCGGCGAATTCTGGGAGGCAGCCCCGCCGGATCCCGCCTCGCTGACCAGGGCTTGCAAATTCCCATTGATTGAGATCAACTGCTCGAGCGAGTTGAATTGGGCTAGCTGGGTTACGAAATCGGTGCCTTTCTCGGGGTCCAGCGGATCTTGCGTCTTGAGCTCCGCTACCAAAAGCTGCAAAAACGTGTCTGTCCCAGCCTGGGTTTTCGGATTGGAGATGGAGCCGGCCGCCGGATTGCCTGCCGCGCCGCTACCGAGCGGCGGAAGTGCGGTTGTCGTAGTCATATCGAATCCTCATTTCTGGTTTTCTCCTTCGTACCGAGCCGAACTTACATTCTTTCTCACGGCAGCCCGAGAGAAAACAGCACCGCCGGATCGCGATCTTCCCGCGTTCCGCCCTGGGCTTGTTGCCGGCGGCTCTTCTCTTCATAGCCGCGCTGATTCTGCTGCCCGGCGCTCCAGCCTCTCTGTTCTGATTCGGCCCCACCGGCTGCGGTGCGCGTAATATCCCACCCGTGGCGGCGCAAACCCTCGACCAGCGAGGGGAGTGAGTCCACAAGAAGGCTCTTCGCAGGCTGGCTGTCGCTGCGAACCGCTACTTCGACCCCGCCTCCGCGCTCGAGCAGACGAACAGCCACACGCCCTAGACCCTCCGGACGAAGCAACAGATCGATGCGCGAGCCAGCCGGAGTGGAAGAAACGGAAGCCTTTTCGACCGCGCGATTGAAGACGCCCGCTGATTCCCCTGAAACCGAGGGCCCGGTTGCGGCTCCACATGCCGGGGCGTCTTTGACGGGCGAACTTTCTGCCGCGTCATTCCCTGGAATCAGGATGGCCGTGTTATGTATCTCGAGTATCTTTTCCCGGCCGGCAGCAGTCCCCGGCTGCGCGGCGCGCTGATCGCCTGTCTCCGCCGGAGTTGGCGTTTCACGCGCCGAAACAGCCCCCTCCGCTACAGCCGGATTCGGCGCGTGTGGCAAAGCTGGCTTCTCGAGCGCCCCGGGAGACCCTGCATCGGGCCGCTTTTCCGGCTGTCCGTGTTTCCCTGCACCCGCATCCGGCTGGCTTCCCGGAGAGAGTACAGCATCCGGCCGCCGCGCCGGCGAGGAATCAACGTCTGCACTCGCTGTCGAGGGCGGCTTTGCCGCTTCACTTCGGATCACTTGCCCCGTTGCTGCGCCTGGCGCTTCCTGCCGTTGGGCCTGAAGAGTAAAGGCCGCCAGCAACGAATCAGCCGGGAAGGAATCGACAGACTGCGCGGACAGAATCCTCGCGGTCGGTTGATTTTCAGGAATTGCAGCGCCCGCCTGTGGCGCGGCCGCGGACGGCGCCGCGGGCGGGAACACTTGGGCGGAAAATGCAAAGGATTGCGCCTGGGCCGGGAGCGGCGCGGTCTCTGTCCGCTTGCCGGCTGCCGGCGGCGCGTCTGCTTCGGTCCCGCCAGTCTTTCCGGTTGGCGCCTCTTTTTCGGGTGACAGCTTTGGCTCGACACCTGCTGCCAGAAATGAAAAGGAGGAAGCCGAAACGGCGTGGAGCGCGCGGCCCGCAGCGCCAGCGGCTTCGCCTGCCGCTTTGCCGCCCGCCAACTGCCTATTTGTAATAAAGGAGTCTTGCCCTGCGAACGCAGTTTCCGGGGCAGGAGCGTTGATGAGCAACGGCGCAAAAAACCTTGGATGCAGAGGCTGGCCGGCAGCGACTTCCGGCGCGGCTTCTGTTTCGGAACCGGAAGCGGCTGCGATTGGAAACTGACTCAAGCCAACGATACTCCAGCCGGGAGTATGTGCGATCTGCGGCGCCGCAGCCGTTGTGCTGCCGTCCCCAGGCTTTCCATCGGGAACGGCTGCCGCATTCTTTTCTCCGGGCCAACTGCGGCGTACCAGATGGCGGAACGCCGAAGAGGCGCCGGCAGGGGCCTGGCGGCTTTCCTCCCAATCTGCGGCGGCCGTCCCGTGTGGATAGCCAATTGCCGATTGCTGGCTGCTCTTCGAGCTGTTGCCGGTCCCTGCCCGCGCCAGCCCCGGCATGCTGGACGCAATTCCATTTGCCGGGCCGGAAAGTAACAGCGGAGCAGCGATCGCCATGCGATCTTGCCTTTGCACGGCGCGGGCCGCAGCGGGAAGACAATCGATTCTCAGGTTTTTGGCATTGCGCCGCGCGGCAAGAAAGTGCCGCCAGGCAAAATATTTTCGCTGCCGGCGTCGCCGCGCGTTTGCAACGCCGCTGCATTTCAATCGGTTGAACGGGCAGGCTGTGGTACGGGGATTGCATTGACGCGCTTGGTATGAATCAAGCGCTTCTCACGGCGGCCGCCGGCCTGCGCTCGCGGCTGGAAACGCTGGAACTGGTCGGCAACAACATCGCGAATGTAGATACGGCGGGCTTCAAGGCCGGCCGCGAATTCTACAACTTGTTTCTCGGGGCCGGAGCAGAGCCGGGCTTGAGCGGCGATGCCAATTGGATGCCCGTCATCGAGGGCTCTGCCATTGACTTTCGCCAGGGCGCCTTGACGCCCACAGCGGCAGCGCTCGATCTGGCCCTCGATGGTCCGGGTTTCTTCGCCGTCGAGGGGCCGCAGGGCCCTCTGTACACCCGCAATGGCAATTTCCGGCGATCCACCAGCGGCCAGCTCGAAACCGCCGAAGGCTATGCCGTCTTGGGCCAGAACGGGCGGCCAGTCCAACTTCCTCCGGGCAACGTCACCATTAGCCCGGATGGCGCCATCTCCGCCGGACAACAAGGAATCGGGCGCCTGCAAGTGGTGGATTTCCCCAATCCGCAGAGCTTGGCGCGGGCCGGCGGAAACTATTTTCGTTCTGCGGATTCCGCCCCGCCGCTGCCGGCTCTGCGGACCAGAATTGCGCAGGGCCAGCTCGAGGGGGCTAACGTAAATCCAGCCGAGGCGGCGATCCGGCTGGTCGAAGTGTCGCGCCAATTCGAGACGCTCTCGCGCGCCGTATCCTTGATCGCGAACGAAATGGACCGGCAGGCCATCGAGCAGATTCCTGCGGCGGGCGCATGACACGGACGCCGGCAGCCGGAGCGCGGCGCGGTAAAGGAGATGCAAAGTGATTCGCGCATTATATAGCGCTGCCAGCGGCATGTCCGCGCAGCAATTGAACATTGACAATATCGCGAACAATCTGGCCAACGCCAACACCACCGGTTTCAAGCACCGCCGGGCGCAGTTCCAAGATCTGCTCTATCAAACCACGCTGGCTCCCGGCACCGCGGCCGGGCAGCAGACAGTCGTGCCTTCGGGACTTCAGGTAGGCCTGGGCGCGCGTCCCGTCTCCAACGAGATCATCTTCTCGCAGGGGGATTTCATTCAGACCGGCAATCCGCTTGATCTGGTGATTGAGGGCCAGGGATTCTTTCAGATCCGGCTGCCCACTGGCGACCTCGCGTACACGCGTGCGGGGGCGTTTCACCTCGATCGCGACGGCAATATCGTCACAGCCGACGGGGATCCGATTGAACCGCAGATTACGCTGCCTCGGGATGCCCTGAGCGTTACCGTCGCAGCCGATGGGACAGTCAGCTTCACCCAGCCCGGTCAGGTGCAGGCGCAGCAGGGGGGAACGATTCAACTGGCGATGTTTCCCAATCCGGGCGGACTAAATAGTCTCGGCCGCAATCTGTTTCAGCCTACGCAAGCGTCGGGCGACCCGATTGTCGGCACACCCGGAGGCCTGGAAGGCCTGGGCCAACTGTTGCAAGGCAACCTGGAAGGCTCGAACGTGAGCGTCGTGGAGGAATTCATCAACATGATCATCAGCCAGCGGGCCTACGAAGCTTCGAGCAAAGCAGTGCAGGCTGCTGATCAGATGTATCAGCAGGCCAACAACATCACGCGTTAGAGATCGAGACCTATGGAACGGTCGAGATGGAAATTGTTGATGCCGGTAGGGCTTTCCATTCTATGCGCCATTTCGCAGGTTCTCGGGGCTGGCGGCGTTCCCGCCATCGAAACCGAGCATGAGAGCGTGACGGCCGCCGAACTGGCCCGCGTGATGCCGGAGTGGAGGCAGGCGCCGCCGGAGACGAAAATCCTCTACGCGCCTCTGCCAGGCTTGTCGCGAGAGCTCCTACGGGCGGAGGTGGAGCGGCTGGCGGCGCGCCACGGGATTGATCGGGCCGCCGGAGAATGGCCGGAGCGAATCTTGATCGTCCGGCGGCTTCGCCCGCTTTCGGACCGGGAAGTGGAAGCCGCCATAGCGGCCTCGCTCGCCGAACGATGCCGCATTACCCCGGAGCAGATCCGAGTGCAACTGGTCGGGTTTCACTCTCCGCAAGTGCCCGCGGGCCAATTGCGGCTCCGCGCAGGAAAGGCGTCTAACACGGGAGAGGTCGAAATAGTCCCCCTCACCTGGATAACGGAAGAAAAGCGCAGCGGAACCTTGTGGATCCGGGCCCGCGTGAGCGCTGTCGCATCTTATGTCGTCGCCGCGCACGAGCTGGAACCAGAAACGTTGATCGGAGAAAACGATATCACGGTTCGGAATAGCGCGATTCAAGCTTCCCTGGAAGACTGGGTGCGCGACCGGTCGGAAGTGATCGGCAAGCGCCTCGCGCGGCGGCTGGGAGCCGGCGAAAAAATTCCGAGGGCCTGGCTGATCCGCCCGAAAGTGGTGGGACGCGGCGACGTCGTCGAGCTGCGGCTGGCCCGCGGACTCATCCAGTTGCGAGTCCCGGGAGAAGCACAGCAGGACGGGGCCGCGGGAGAACGCATAATGTTTCGAAATTTGCAGAGCGGGCGGCAAGTAGCGGCGCGCGTGGAAGACTCCCAAAGCGCGGAAGTGATCGCTGGTTTTGACCTGACAAAAAAATTCCCAAAGCCAACGCGCGCGGGCGCAACGGAAACGACGAAGGGGGCTGCCATTGAACACACGCCAAGCGAAGCAAAGTAAGAGCCCGATCGGGGGGTATCGCCAATGCACGGCCTTCCTGGCTGTATGGGTGTTATTCGGTTTTCCCATGTCCGCGTCGGACCAGATGACGCCTCTTGACCGCTACATCCAGGAGGCCCAGCGAGAGGCGGCGCACGTAGCGCCGTCCGGCGGCTCTCTCTACGCGCCGCACGGGCCTCTGGCCGAACTGGTCGGCGATGCGCGAGCGCGCCAAGTTGATGACATGGTTACCATCGTGGTCAGCGAAACGGCGTCGGCCTCGAATTCCGGCACCACCTCCAGCTCCCGCAAGACCAGCGCCAGCGCCGGGGTCCCGGCCATCTACGGGCACGTTTCGAATCAGCTTTCCAATCTCGCCAGCGCCAGCAGCGCGAGCTCTCTGGCCGGCACGGGAACGACCAGCCGGCAGAGCGCTATCTCGACGCGGCTGAGCGCCAGAGTCACGCATGTGCTTCCCAACGGCTATCTCGTTGTCGAGGGGAGCAAGGAGATTACCGTAAATTCGGACCGGCAGCTAATTACGGTGCGCGGCATCGTCCGCCCCATCGACTTGGCCCGGGATAATTCGGTCACCTCCGACCGCGTGGCCGATATTCAGATCTTGGTAGACGGCAAAGGGGTCGTGAATGACGCCATTCGCCGGCCCAATTTCTTATACCGGCTGCTGCTGGGTTTGCTGCCGTTCTAGAAGGACGGTGTTTGATGCAGACAGAAAGCGCGGGAACGCGCAGGCGGGATCCGACTAAAAAGCTGATAGCAGGGCTGCTCGCGGCGATCTCCAGCTTGCCGGCGGCTCGTTTGGGTGATCTTACTACCGTGGAAGGCGTGCGCGACAACATGCTCATCGGCTACGGATTGGTGGCCGGCCTGAAGGGCACAGGCGACCGCCAGCAGACGATTTTCCCCATTCAGACTCTGACCAACATGCTCCAGCGTATGGGAGTCACGGTCAATCCGGCCCAGATGCAGGTGCGGAACATTGCGGCGGTGATGGTGACGGCCACCCTGCCGCCTTATGCCGAGCCCGGCGCCCGGCTGGATGTGGTAGTGAGCTCGATCGGAGACGCCGCCAGCCTGCAAGGGGGAACGCTGCTGCTGACGGCTCTCAAAGCGTCCACCGGGGACACCTACGCCGTGGCCCAGGGGCCGCTGTCGATCGGCGGCTTCACCGCAGGCACGGCCCAAACCGGCGTACAGGTGAACCATTCGACCGTAGGACGCATTCCTGGCGGCGCGCTGGTCGAGCGGGCCGCGCCCACCGAGCCTCCCGGCAATTCGGGTTTAAACCTTCAATTGCGCCGGCCTGATTTTGCAACCGCTGCACGCATCGCCGAAGCCGTGAACAAGAAATTTGGCGCCGGCGTTGCCCGGGCTGAAAACGCCGCTGTGGTCCGGGTTGCCATGCCGGAAGCCTTTCGCTCGAAGCCCGTGGATTTCATTGCGGCCCTCGAGCCGCTCGAGGTTGCGGCGGAGCACCCGGCCCGCGTGGTGCTCAACGAGCGCACGGGCACCGTGGTGCTGGGCAAGGACGTCCGCATCGCCCCCGTGGAGGTGCTGCATGGGAACCTTTCCGTCCAGATCGTCACCACACTCGAGGTAAGCCAGCCCTCGCCGCTTTCTCCGGGTCAAACCGCGGTCGTGCCTCAAACCGGCGTCGCTGTGAACGAGGAGAAGGCCAGGCGGGTCGTCCTGAAAGAAGGAGCTAACGTAGAGGAGCTCGTGCAGTCGCTCATTGGAATCGGTTCCACGCCGCGGGACGTCATCGCCATCATCCAGAGCATCGCCGCTGCCGGCGCCCTGGACGCAGTCGTGGAGGTGATCTAGGTGGCTGGCCAAATCGAATCGGCCGTCTGGAGCCGTATTCGGATGCTGCCCACACAACAACAGCAGATAGCCGAAGCATCCCGCCAGTTCGAGGCGCTGCTGATAGAGCGCCTGCTGCAAATGATGCGCCCGGCCACACAAGAAGATCAGCAGGGAGCGGGCAGAGCGCCGGAAACCTATATGGAAATGGCCGAGCAAGCGATGGCGCAGGCCCTCGCCGAGCGGGGCGGCCTGGGCATAGCGCGGCTGCTCCAGCGCGGACTGGAAGGGCCGAAGGGTACAGATCGGAAGAGTTCGGCCGATAAGCAGAATGAGGCCAAGAGTGGCCGGCCTGTGCGGTAGGCCGCGTGGCCGCAAGAGAACCGCCGAGCAAAGATGCATAACCAATTGCAGGGCTGGCCTCCCGCCCGGCGCGTGGCCGCTCTAAGACAGGTTGGCTATGAGAATTGACGACAATTTTTCTCCTTCAAGCGCTTCCGGTTCCAACGCCGTTCGATCGCCCAGCATCAGCCAAGCGCCTGAGGTGCGCAGCTCGGGCCGCCCTCAAAGCGCCGGGTTGGATGGCGCCACCGACCGCGCGAGTCTCTCCGCGCTCGGAGTCCATATTTCACGGGCTCTCGAACAAGATCCGCCGGAAATCGTGGCCAAGATAGGCCAGTTGCAGCAGGCCGTGGCGAACGGAACGTATAGCGTTCCGTCCAGCGCCGTGAGCGTGAAAATTGTTGCTTCTGCACTCGGTTCTTTCTGATGAGACGGATCAATAAAGAGCGGGCGGGAGCGGAAGTATGGAAGTAACCGCTAGCGAGGATACAGCCGCCCTCGTTGAAATCCAGTCTCGTCTGGAAGCCTTGGCTGCCGCATTGGCTTCCGGGAAGTCCGACGACGTGGAGCAGCGGGCCGGGCAGCTCGACAGCGCGCTGAAGCCTTTGGAAAAGCTTCGCGAGACGTTTTCCGGAAAAGATAAAACTCCCGGAAGCGCTGCCGGTCTCGGACCGGCGCTGCATCGAATCCGCGCCCAATGCGCCGCCCTCAGGGAAGCAGCGGCGCGCGGCGAAGCCGCCGTCTGCGCGCTGGCGGGAATTCTGGCTTTGCTATACAACGCCGAGGCTGGCGCTCAATACTCGGCGCGGGGCTCGCCGAGTCTGCCCTCGGCGCCCCGGCTCCGGGCGGAAGCTTGAGCGCGAATGCAACGAGTGGAAGAGCGCGGCCTTGGCGGGCAAGCAGGCCGCTGAGCCTTTTGACATCGCTGCCTCTCAGGCCAGCCCGGCGCCGGTAACGGTTCGGCACATCGCCAGACCGGCCAAAAAAGGCAAGGCGTATTCGGATTCGGCCGAAGATCCGGCTGGGGATCGAACATGGCTAACATTCTCGCTTCACTCGGCGCGGCGGCAGGCAACCTGGGAGCTTTCGGGCAGGCCCTGGCGGTCACTCAGAACAACGTCGGAAACGCCACGACGCCCGGCTACGCCCGCCAAAGGATCAACTTCGAAGCGCTCCCTTTCGATTTATTGGGAGGCGAATCAGGCGGCGTAACCGTTCAGAGCGTCCAAAGCATTCGTGACCAGTTTCTCGATCAGCAAGTAATTACTGCTATACAGAACCAATCGTATTTTCAGAATCTGGCGCAAGCGCTGACGCAGATAGAGCCAAGCTTCCAGCTCTCGGGCAACCTGTCCATTGGCGCGACCCTGGACCAGTTTTTTAACTCGTTCTCCGCGCTATCGACTTCGCCCAACGATTTCACTCTGCGGCAGCAAGTGCTCCAATCGGCTCAGACCCTGGCGACGGCCATTCACTCGAGCTATAACGGCCTGACCAGCGAGCGCGCAGCGCTCGACCAGCAGGCAGGCGTTTTAGCAAATCAGATCAACAGCCTCACGGCCGAGGTGGCTCATTTGAACGCCGCACGGTCTACGGCCGACGCGAATGAAGACAACAGCGCCAATCAGACCCGCCTTAGTCAGGTGCTGGAGCAACTGGCCGGGCTGGTGGACTTTCAAACGGTGCGCCAGAACGACGGCTCCCTTTCCCTGGTATTGCGCGGCGGCGCGCCGCTGGTGGCGGGAACGGCGTCGTTCAACTTGCAGGCGGTTCCTACGGCCTCGCGGCTCGAGATCCGTGACGCCCTCGGCAACGATGTGTCGCCCAGCGTGACAGGCGGGCAACTGGGAGCGGTCCTGAACTTACGGAACACGAAGATTCCCGCCTACCTGGGCCAGCTCAATCAGCTTGCGGCGACACTCGCCGATGCAGTGAACAACCAATTGGCGCAAGGCCGTGATCTGGCCGGCGTACCGGGTAAACCGATCTTCCAGTACACGTCGCTGGCATTTACAGGGACCGGCCGAACCCCGGGGACCGCCGGCGCCGCTACGCCTTCTCCCCCCGATTCTGTGACGGTCAGCTTCTCCGGGGGACTAAGCGGCTCGATCACGGCAGACCTGGGCAGCTTTTTTGTAGCGGCGGCGCCGCCCGCGGGCCTCGCTGCCGGCGACACGGTCACCGTGAACTTCACGAGCGCAGACGGAGCCACAAGAGCCTCGATCACCACAACGCCGCTCTCGGCGGGGGACGCCACAGCCACCATCGCCGCGCGCCTCAATGACCAAATCGCGTTGAGCCCTGCGCTGGCCGGCAAGTTTAGCTTCAGTGATGCGGGGGGACGCCTGAAGCTGATGGAAAGCGACACTGCTGGGCAGGGCTTCACGTTCACTGCTTCGACCAATGACCCGGGCTTCATCACCGGGCTGGAGGCCGGGGGCACAGTCGGCGGAGAATCCGCCCAGGAGATCGCCGGCGCCCTCAACGCTCAGGTCGCTGCCGACCCGGCGCTTTCGGCGGCAGGCGTGCGCTTCACAGTTTCAAACGGTGAGGTTCGCCTCGATGCCGGCGTCAGCTTCACGGCCACCGTCACGGATAATTCGAACGGTACCGGCTTTGCTTCGGGCCTGGCGGGAACGTTCACTGCCGGAGGATCGCCCGCGGCGGCAACCTTCGCCGCCACAGGACTCGGGAATTCCGAGATCGCGGCCTCGGGGCCTAATTCTTCGGGCGGCAACGAAAACGCGCTGGCCCTGGCGCAATTGGGATCCTCGCCGATTGTGGCCGGGTTCACACCCAGCCAGTTCTATGGAAGGCTGGTTTCGCGAGTGGGCGAAGACAGCAGCGAGGCCCAGACCAGTCTGGAGACTGAAAACCAGCTTTTGACGCAGGCGCAGAACCTGCGCGATTCGTTTTCCGGCGTCTCCCTCGACGAGGAAGCGACCCAGTTAACTCAGTTTCAGAAAGCGTATGAGGCAACGGCGCGGGTGATCACGGTGCTCGACAGCCTCGCGGATACGGTCATCAATTTGATAGGCAGCCCCTTGACATGATTTTCCCACGAGTCACATTGACGATGCTGAGCCGGCAGTCGGTCATCGACCTGCAAACGATCGAAGCGCGCCGGCAGCATCTCACGGCAGAAGTTTCGTCGGGTCTGAGAGTCAGAAATCCATCCGATGATCCCGCCGGGGCGGCGGCCATCATCCAGACCAACAGCGACTTTGAGGCCAACGCCCAGCTCTTGAAGAACCTGCAAGGCTTGGGCGACCAGTTGCAGAGCGTGGATGGGGCGCTCAATCAGGCCATTACGCTCGTGCAAAGGGCGCAAAGCCTCGCCTCAGAAGCTGCGAACTTCAACCAAACGGCAGAAACTCGATCTTCGATCGCCACCGAGGTTGCCGGGCTGATTCAAAACCTGATCACCATCGCGAACACGAGTTTCGGGGGCAAGTACGTTTTTGCCGGTGGGCAGGATGGGGTGCTGCCGTTCGTCGCCGATCCGAGCAGCACAAACGGCGTGATCTATCGCGGAGGAACCGGGCAGCGCTCGATCGCGTTTCCCGGAGGGGCTCAGTCGCCGGTGAGCGCCGATGGACAGAGCATATTTTTGAATCCCAGCGATTTCACGGGCAGCGGACGCACGGCTGGCATTACCGGCGCGGCGACGCCAACTCCGCCGGTGGGGATCGGGGTCAGTTTCTCCAACGGCGTGACGGGGGCAATCACCGCCGATCTTCCAAGTTTCTTTGTCGCTGCCGCGCCGCCGAGTGTCCCCGCAGCCGGAGATCAGATCACGGTTCACTTCATTTCAGCCGACGGCGCGATCAACAGTTCCATTACAGCTACACTCGGCGGCGGTGAAACTGCGGCGCAGATCGTCTCCGCGCTCAATGCACAAATCGCGGTCACGCCTGCGCTCGCCGGCAAGATCACCTTCAGCGACCAGAGCGGCAACTTGAAGATCGTGGAAAGCGATACGGCCGGCCAGAGTTTCACCTTTACCGCCACCGACACTGGCACGGTGACGAGCGGCCTCGAGGGCGGCGGCGTTATCGGGGGCGAATCAGCCCAGGAGATCGCCGCCGCCTTGAACGCCCAAGTAGCCTTGAACCCGGAACTGAGCGCAGCGAAGATCAACTTCTCGGCGGCAAACGGGGAGATCAAGGTAACCAGCGCCGAAAGCCTGACCTTCACTGCCGTGGACTTCGATCGCGGCACGGGTTTTGTCTCCGGCATGGCCGGAACTCACAGCATCGGCGGCTCCAACAGCGCCAATGTGTTCCAGGTATTGACCGCTCTCGAGACCGCCCTGAGGGCGAATGACGTGAGCGGTATTCAGGCCACTTTGGATGATTTGCAAGCCGCGGT
>DASREK010000121.1:0-12882 GCA_035652135.1 Bryobacterales bacterium
CGCCGGGCCGCAGGCCCGCAAATCGCCGAGCTCTATGAAACGCGCTTTCGCGGGACCCCGGTCTTTTTCATCAGCGACGATCACGATTACTTCGAGAACGACGAAGCCGACGACCGGCTAGTGACTTTTCCTCCCGATGATTTCATGCTGCGAATGGCGCGCGCGACGCGCCGCCTGTATTACCCCGAGTTTCTGCCCGACCCGAATCGCCCGCCAGGATTGCCCGGTTCATCGCCTCTTGACCGCCCAGGAGGGGTTTCGGAGTGCTTCGGAACGTTGCGCTACGGACGCCTGGTCGAAATCCTCATGTATGACTGCCGCCGCTTCCTGACTTTGACCGGCCCCAGCGCGGTCTTCGTGCCGCCGGAAACCGAAGAGTGGCTGACCGGCCGCATGAAGGATACTGCCGTGACACATGTAGTCAATGTGCCCTCTACACCGCCTGGTTGGAGCGCCGGGAAATTCGGCGAGTGGTATCCGGACATACTGGACAACCAGGGCAGGCTGGGCACGTCCCGGCCAAAGCCGTATTGGCAGCCCGGCTGGGCGGCGCAACACGACCGCTTGCTCCAGGCGTGCTCGGCCATGCAGCAACGAATCCCGCTGTTCATCAGCGGAGATTTGCATGCCATTGGAGAAGGGCGCATTCGGCGCACCGGTTCGGCCGACCTCCGGGCCAATCCCGTGATCTCCATACTTTCCGGTCCGATCGGCACGAGCACTGACGGCTGGCCCTCCGCGTCGCGCGGCACCCCGGCGCTGCCGCCCAGCCGCATCGAAATCGAGGAAATGCAGCGGCCGCTGGAGGAGAATGGGTTTCTTGTCGTGGATTTCACACCGGATCAGATCACAGCGCGATTTTTCAAATGGAACGTTAACATGCCGGATGACGTGATGGATCGGCTGGAACCCTTTCGTACAACGCGCATGTCACGGACCGGCTGATCAGCGCGGGCTCGAATTGCCCGGCTGAAGAAATAGGCCGGTGCAGCCTGGGGGAGAAGTGAAATGACGCGAAGAACATGGCTGGCGGCGCTGGCGGCCGCATCGGCGGCCGCTCCGCAGGAACTCAAGCCAACCCCCCGGAAGGGGCGATTGAAACAGTGCGTCACGCGCGGCGTTTTCGGCAGAAACATGCCGTTCGACGAAATGTGCCGGCACGCGGCGCGTCTCGGGGTGGTCGGCTTCGATCTGATCGGGCCCGAGGATTTTCCGGTTTTGAAGAAATATGGCCTCATACCGACGATGGTCCCCGGAGCGATGACGCTCACCGGCGGCTTCAATCACAAAGAGGATCATCCGGCGGTAGAAAAGGCGCTGAGAGAGCTTATCGACAACGCGGCGGCTGCTGGAGCTCCCAACGTGATCGCTCTCTCGGGGAACCGGCGCGGCATTTCGGACCAGGAAGGCATGGACAACGTCGTCGCCCTATTGAGCCGCGTAAAAGGGCAGGCCGAAGACAGAGGCGTCAACGTCTGCCTGGAATTACTGAACAGCAAAGTGAATCACCCGGATTACCAGTGCGACCACACGGCTTGGGGTGTGGAGGTCTGCCGGCGTGTAAACTCGCCGCGCGTCAAGCTGCTGTTCGACATCTACCACATGCAGATCATGGAAGGCGACATCATCCGCACGATCCGCGGCAATTTCCAATGGATCGCGCATTTTCACACTGCCGGCAATCCCGGACGGCATGAGATGGATGACAATCAGGAGATGAATTACCGGGGAATCGCCCGCGCCATCGCGGACCTGGGATTTCAGGGCTATATCGCGCACGAATATTCGCCGCTCCGCGATCCGATTCAGTCGCTGGAAGAAACTCTGGCGATTTTCACCGTCTAAACGGCCGGTCGCGCACGAGCGCGCCGATCTGGCCGCGCGGCAAGAATCCTAACAGCAGATTCTTCGCTCCGCTTGAAAAACAAAGGAAACACTCGTACCAGCAGCTCGCCAGCGACGCCGGACAGCGTCACTGCGCGCTGACCAGTTCCGCTTCCCGCGCCGTATTCGCAGAGAGTTTTTCCAATCGGGCTTCTTAAGAAAATCCACAATAGGCGGCCCTTTTGCGATGCAATGCCGGCCATCAGGCCTCGGGAAGGTTGCACGGCTGGAACCGGCCATCTCGAAACAATCGATAGCGCCTGCCCCGCCACTGCACGGTGTTGCCAAAAAATCCGAGAATCCAGACTACCAGACTTGCCACATCGGCCAGCGGGATCAGCCACCAGTACCGCCGCGCGAGCCGGTCGCGCAGCAGCCCGCCTGCAATGGCGGCTGCCACGGCCGCCCTCGCGGCGACCACCAGTAATCCGAGCGGCGCGGCGCGAGTTGCGAGCAGAATGAGAGCAAAGGGGAGCGGGTTGGTAAAGATTTGGCCCACATAGCCCCAAGGCCGGGACCGGCGGGTGGAGCGGGCCCACCGCACGCGATGTTGGAGATTCGGCCAAAACGGCTGCGAGCCGATGCAATGGTCTACAATGTGGCGCGAGAGGACGGCCCTGTACCCGTATCGTTGGGCCCACTGCCCCAACACAAAATCCTCGGCCAGATAGTCGCCCACAGCGGCAAAGCCACCGAGCTCCTCGAGATACTTGCGGCGCAGCGCCATCGTGGGACCTACGGCGAACCGGATGCCTTCGAGCATCCGCGCGACCAAGACGCCGCACCAGAATTCTGTATTCAGCGTCAGGGCTTCGAGTAACGACCAGAACGTGGGACCAGAGCCTCGTGTATTCTGGGGCGTCCACGAAGGAGCCGGTTCCGCCCGGTAGGGACAGAACGAAACGCCCACCTGCGGGTCGGCGAAGTCCGCGGCGATGCCCTGCAAGTAGCCGGGTGTGGCCCTGATGTCGCTATCGCTGATGATCAGGATTTCGTGGCGCGCCCGCTCCATCATGCGGCTCAGGCTGGAGACCTTGGCGTTGGGGTAAAGCGCATCGCCGGCGATCACCAGGCTGGCGTCCCGGCCGGGATGCTGCGCAATCAGTTTTTGAGCGACTGACGCCGCCGCGTCGTCGGAAGATCTGACGCCGAACAGTATCTGGTATTCGGGATAATCTTGTTTAAAAAACGTACGGAGGTTTGCTTCGAGGTCCGGTTCCAGGCCGGCGAGCGGCTTGAGGATAGTGATGGGCGGCGTGAATCTTTTTGTGACGGCGGCCTCTACACGGCGCCTGCGGGCGGCGATCAGGGTGAGCCCGTAAAAAATAAAGCCGCCCGCGGCGACCAGCAAGCAGAGGGCATACACGGCCCCGCACAGAACCGTCATTGGAAAGAAGCAGGGCCGCTGAAGGCCCGAAGGAAAAAGGCTGCGATAACCCAATCAGTGTAGCATGCGGGGCTGCGATGGCCCCTCATCGGCCCAGGCGTTGCAGACCCAAGCTCCGGTCTCCGGCGCAGCCTGCGGGAAACCCGCCACAAGCATCGACGGAGTCCAGGCGCCCGAGTGCACGGAAAGCGAGCCGGCGCCATATTGCTTCGCCCTTTCCCAAAAGGCCATACAGTCGGCCGCATGAGTGCGGGCCGCGGGAAGAACCAGAATGCCCGCCTTACCCCGGGGATTGCACATATTGAACACCTCGTCCAGATAAATCGACGAACCGAGCAGCACATGGGGCAGCCGGAATGGGGGCGAGCCTCGGCCAGCGGCGGCCCGGTTGAAGAATCCAGCCCATGCAGCCCAAAATTCACGAGTGGAAGCAGGACCCGATTGCAGCTCACGCACGGTTTTCTCAACCAGTTTTTCCTGGCTCATGAAATAAAAGGGCGCGGCCGCCAGAATTATTGCGATGGCCGACAGCCTTAGAGCAGGGCGCTGGGCAAGCGCTGCCAGCAACAGGTCGAAGGCAGCGGCCGCCGCCACAGCGGCTAGCAGCGAGCTCTGATAAAAATAACGCGATGTTCCGTAGTCATTCGAGCTGCGCACGAACAGGGTGACGAAAACTGGAGGGATGGCCAGAGCGGCCACGGTCAAAATCCAACGGAAGCTTGGCTGGCGCCGAACAGCAACAAGAACTGCGGCGAAAGCAATTCCAGCAATCGCCACAGCCGCAGGCGTAGGGTGCGTGCGGCGCGCGAGAAAAGCAAAATGCCAAAGCGTCCCCCGCGAAGCATCCAGGAGCCAGGTGAAAAAATCGCCAAGGTTGTGAGGGATCGGCCGGTGGCCTGCCGGACGGCTGCGGGCCAGAGGCGGCCAGGCGGCGGCCCAAAGGCACGCTCCGGCGAGCGCCGGAAGCAGGCAGGCCAGCCAGGCGGCGATCCGGCAGCGCCGCGCGCCGAGCTTTGCATCAGGTCCCTGTGGTCGGGGCGCATAGTAAGCGAGCAAAACCCCGGGAATGGCCAGCATGGCCCCCATGGAGTGAAGGCCGATGGCCGCCAGCAGGCACAGAAGGCACCCCGCCGCCCATGCGGGCTGCGGCGAGGTCCGCAAGCGCTGCAAGCAGTACACTGCCAGCAAAAGAAAAGGCAGGCTGAGGATGTAAGGCTCGTCAGCCTTGCGCAGAAAGGCGACCCGGCCCAGTGCGTGCCAGGCGAACAGGAGGGCGGCCAGCAGCGCCGCCCAGCTCGAATGAAAGAAGCGCCGGCAAAGCAAAAACAACAAAATCACGCTGGCCAGATGGGCGGCGATGGCCACGGACTGCAACCAGGCGTACCGTTCCAGGAAATGCAACTCGAAGTACAGGCGAATTAAGCGGAAAAGAGGATAAACATGGACGTCTTGCGGAGTGAGCAGGCGGCTCCAATATCCGGCCAGCACCGCGCGGTCGACAGCCATCAACTGAGTATCATCAGAAGGCATCACCAGCAAAAAATCGGAGGGCGGCCACCACAATCTGACAGATGCGGCTAATACAGCGAAGAGCAAAAGGCCAATTGTAAGATTTGCCGCCCGGGAGGCGCCGGTCATTGCCAATACCTGGCGTTCCGGTGCCGGCCCTTCCGGATCAGGCTTACCGCAAAAAGAGATCTTCCTAGGCGCATGAGATTCACCAGGCGCAAAGGCGCCCCGCCGCGCGGCTGCGCCGCGAGCCGGATGCAGCCGGATTCGCAAATGCCCGGCCAGCTCGCGCAGGGCCGCATGGGGGCGCACCGCCGCCGAGACGGCGCGCCCGGGACTACTGGCCTTGGAGATCCAGCGTGAAGGTAGGTTCGGCGCGGATCTGGGAGTACGTCTTCAGCCATTCCGCGTGGGCCGGCCCGGCCTCGTACTTCTTGTGACCGGCTTCGTTCTCGAACTCCATTACCACGGCGTACTGCCAATCGCGCTGGTGCCGGACAATCTTGCCCATCCAGATATTCTGGATGGCCGGCTCCTGGCTGGCCAGCTTGCGAGTCGCCGACCAGAGATCGTCGAGGCGCTGGGGAGTTGCTCCCTCCACGGCCTTGAACGCGAACACGTGAAGCAGGGTTTTGCGGGGCGCGGCGGTCCTTTGCCCAATGAGAAGTCCGGCTCCAAATAGGAGCGCTCCGGCCGCCAAATGCAGCAGGGTAGTGCGCATCGAACCTCCTGGAAGACTCGCCGCTAGCGAAGGCTTGCAGCGGCGAATGAACTTTGAGTTTACCAGTTTTGGCTGTTCGCGCCGGAGGTCCCTGTGCCCAGCTCTCTTGGTTGAATTCTTGCTCGGACTCGTAGCGCGTCACGGCGCATGCGTGCCTTAAGGTTCCGCGAGCAAACGTATGATCGTTTGTTCGATGTCGTGAAACTGCGCGTGGCATGCGTCGTGGCCGGGCCCCTCCCCGGCTGCTGCTTCATGGAACTCGACGCCGGGATGAACGTATCGAATGATGCCGCGCTTGTCGATTACGAACGACACAGAGGTCGCGCTGCGCTCCCTTTGGTCCAGCCACCAGCGGTGCAAAGCCTTCCAGTCTGCATCCAGGGCGACCGGAAAGTTCATGTTCAGGCGCTTGGCTCCTTCGCGCACCCGCTCGACGCTCCAGTCGCCCGCGGGCTTGGGATGGAAGACGCCGATTACTTGCAAACCCAGGCCGCCATATTTTGTTTGCAGCTTTTGAAGCGCGGGCGCCGTTGCCGCGCAGAACGGGCAGGTGTCGGTCCACCAGCGAATCAAGACGACTCTGCCGCGCAGGTTTGCGATTTCAAGGGGCGAGGAGTTCACCCAGCGCTCCAGCGCGAGCCGCGGAGCGGCGGCGCCAATACGGTCGGCCCCTTCCTCCACCGGGAAGGCGGCGAGCTGCGACTCTTGCCTGAAAACAATCAAGGCTAGTCCCAACACTCCTGCATAAACAGCACGCCTCATTGGCCGTTCGCCTTGAAGAGAGGATACCATTCTTCGCTGCCGGAATTTCCGTGCGGGCTCGGTCAATTCCAGGCGCGGCTGACTGCTGCCGGGTATCGCCGCGCGTTTTTCGGAGCCTATCCCTACCGCGGTCTATCCGGAATCCTGCATACCGGCTCGAGCCGGTTTGTGACCCGCTCTTATCGAGTTCCGAATCAGGGCCTGCTTCGCATGCTATCCGGCTTCGAACCTGGAGGTTGTGGCCGCTCTGTTGGGGTTTGAACGGTTGTACGAATCGTAACAAAAGGTGCTTTTTTGGATTTTGACAAGGCTGCGGACTGGGTAAATTTGCCATGCGTATCAATGAAAGGAATGCAAAGTGCTCGGATGCAAATGGCTTTTGGCGTGCAACAAAATCGAAGAGAGAACCCGCTTCGAATTCAGGAGGGGGTTGAGATATGGCGCCTGTAATCCCGCTCACCGCACCGCGCACCCGAAAGTCAATCGACAACAGCGACCAGCTTGCGGCCTTTCAAGTGATTCATCTGGCGGGCGCTCGGCTGGTCCAGGATCAAAATCGAGAGCTGGCCATCGAAGTCCCCGCCGAAAACGTGGATGAAGAGTTTGTTTGGGCGTTGGAGAAACTCGGGCTTTGCGGGTTGCCCATCACCGAGAGGGACTATCCTCTGGAAATGGGGCCTTCGACTTCACACGAGTAGCCCAGCCATAACTTTCGCTGCGGTCTTTCGAGTCGCGGCTGCTCCAACACAACGCAGGGCATCTTTCTCAGGCCGCATCCTTGAGCTTGGCCTGTGCGCGGGCCGCCGAACCACGCCGCTGGGAGTAAATTCGGGTGAACTCAGCGCCGAAGTAAAGAATCTGCGAAGAATAATACAGCCAGACGAGGAATACGATGAGTGATCCAGCCGCCCCGTAGGCGGATCCTACGCTCGCCGTGCCTAGGTAAAACCCAATAAGCGTTTTGCCCATTGTGAACAGCAGGGAAGTAGTTGCGGCCCCGATCCAGACGTCGCTCCAGGGTATCTTGACATCGGGCAGGATGTCGTAAATGATCGCGAATAACAGTGTGATAACGGCAAACGACAGAACAAAATTCGCCATGCGCAACAGCCATGGGGCCACCGGCAGAAGACTGTTGAGATACTTGACCGAAGCATCCAGCACGGCATTGAGCACCAGCGAGATCAGAAGCAGAAACCCGACGCCGACCGTCATGGCAAAGGGCAGCAGCCTTCGTTTTAGAAACCCCCGCACGCCGCCGCCCGTTGCTTGCGGAACACCCCAGACCATGTTGAGCGCGTCCTTAAGCTCAGAGAAAACACCTGACGCGCCGACCAGGAGAAAGAGGAATCCGAGGGTCCCCGCCAGGATGCCAGCCCTGGGTTGGTGGGCCCGCCGGATGATCTCTTGTATGACGACCGCTCCGGATTGTCCCACCAGGCTCTTGATCTGGCCGACGATTTGGCCCTCCACGGCCTTCTGGCCAAACATCAAGCCGGCGATTGCAATTGCCAGCACTACCAGCGGCGCCAGCGACATGAGGGTGTAGTAGGCCAGGGAGGCCGCGAGCCGCCCGGCTTGATCGTCCTGCCACTTCCAGAATGCCTCTTTGAGAAGAGCCCAGAAGGCGACCATGATGCACCCGAGGGAACTGCCCGACTTTTGGGTTGCCGGACGCTTCATCTGCTTTGCAAAAGTATTGCCTGGCCCCCGGCGGCTCCGTGCGCTACACGTCTGCGGCAGCACTGACTGGACCGCCATCTGGGCCTACGGGCTGCGGTTCCGCTGGCATCAAAGTTGCGGGCTTTATCAATATGCCTCGGCAGAACCTTCGGATCGGGTTGGTTCTCCTGAGCTCCGCCCTCTTCTGTGCTGCCGCCGATCTTCCCGTGGCGCGAAATTTCGAAGGGCAGCGAATCGCCTCGATCCGGTTTGACCCGGAGAATCAGCCCCTGGCGCAAGACGAGATCCAGAGAGCGCTCTCGCTCAGGCCGGGCATGCCCTTCCAGGTGGCTCACCTCCGCTCCACCATCAAGCAACTTTACGCGACCGGCAGATATGAACGGATTGAGGCGGACGGCGAGCCGACTGCGGGCGGCGTCGCCGTGGTCTTTCGCACGACCAACCGGTGGTTCATCAGCAGGGTTGAATCGGACAGGGCGATCAAACAGCCTCCCACGCCCGGACAGGTCACCGCGGTGAGCCGGCTCGAACTAGGCCAGCCCTTCCATGAAGATCAATTGCAGGAAGCCAGCCAGAGGGTTCTCAACTTGCTGAAGCGGAATGGGTATTACGAAGCCAGAGTGGAGCCGGTGTTGAGCCGCGACCCGGCGCATCAGGAAGTCAATATCCGCTTCGCTGTCGAGCCCGGCAAGCGCGCGCGGTTTCAGACTCCGGTCATCGTCGGGGAGCCGGAGATGCCGGCCGGCGCTGTCAGTGCTGCTACCAAGTGGAAACGGTTTTGGTTTTTGGGCTGGAAGCCCGTGACTAGCGAGACTGTTCAGAGCGGCATTCGGAACGTACGCAAGAAGTACGAGAAGGAAGACCGGCTGATGGCCTCGGTTTCTCTCGAGAAAATGGCCTACGACAGCGCGACGCGCCGGGTGACCCCGACCCTCAAGGTTATCGGCGGGCCGAAAGTGGAGCTCCGGACCGAGGGCGCCAAGATATCCGGCAGAAAGAAGCGGGACTACATTCCCGTCTATGATGTCGGAGCAGTAGACCGCGATTTGCTCGTGCAGGGCGTGCGCAATCTCCGGGACTACTTCCAGATCCAGGGTTATTTCGATGTTCGGGTCAGCTACGAGGAAAACCAAATCGCGGCGGATCATGAAGTCATCACCTATACCATCCGCCTGGGTCCGCGCCGCAAGCTGGAGAAGGTGGAGATTCAAGGAAACCGGTATTTCGATACCGCCACGATCGCGGAACGGATGCTCATCCAGCCGGCCGGTTTGCTTCGCCTGCGGCACGGCCGGTACAGCCAGGCTCTGGCCCGGCGCGACGAGAGCGCGATTAAAGCTTTATATAACAGCAACGGCTTCCGGGAGGCCAACGTTGAGTTCGAGACGATCGACAATTTCCAAGGTGATCCGGATCAAATGGCCGTCATTGTGAAGATCGAGGAGGGACCGCAGTATCTTGTTTCCGAATTCTCCATAAGCGGAATCCGCCAGTTGAATGAGCAGGAAATACTTTCCCATATCTCCTCAGTGGCAGGGGAGCCGTTCAGCGAGACAAACGTCGCGTCGGACCGGAATTACATCATCCAGCGCTATCACGATGCCGGATTTCCGGATGCGAGCTTTGTATGGAGCACGAAACCCGGCCCCCGGCCGAATACGGTGAGCGTTCACTATGCGGTGACCGAGGGCGTCCGGCGCTATGTGCGCGACGTGCTGCTTTCCGGGATGGATACGACCAGCCCCCGCCTTGTCGCGCCGGCGCTTCACATCCAGAAAGGCGACCCTCTGTCGCTGCCGGCGATGAGCGCCACCCAGGAGAATATTTACAACCTCGGCGTATTCGATCAGGTGAACATGGCGGTGCAGAATCCGGATGGAAACACGGAGCGCAAGTATGTTCTTTTCCAGGTCCAGGAAGGGCGCCGCTACCAGCTTGCCACCGGCTTCGGCGCGGAGGTGGCGCGAATCGGAGGCGGCCAGAACAGCCTAGCTAATCCGGCAGGGGCGACTGGCTTCACACCGCGCGGCAGCGTCGATTTAAGCCGCTTGAACATGTGGGGTCTCGGCCATACGCTGAATTTCAAGGGCCGCGTTTCTACGCTCGACCGCCTGGCCTCGCTGAATTACTACGCTCCTCGCTATCGAAATGTGGAGGGTCGCAACATCACGGTGACCGGCCTTTGGGAGAGGTCGCTGAACGTCCGAACCTTTTCGGCCCATCGCCTGGAAGGCTCGACCCAGCTTTCGCAGAAGCTGTCCAAAGCCAGCACCATGCTGTACCGTTTCACTTACCGGCGCGTCAGCGTGGACGCCTCGACGCTCAAAATCGAGCCGCTGCTGATTCCTTTGCTCTCCCAGCCAGTTCGAATCGGCATTCTTTCGGCGAACTACGTTCTTGACCGGCGCGACAATTCCGCCGATGCCCATTCCGGCATTTACAACACAGTCGATCTCGGAATGGCTGCCAACGCCTTCGGCTCCAAGAGAAATTTCGGCAAGCTGCTCGAGACCAATTCCACCTATCACCCTCTCGGCAAAAATCTTGTTCTGGCGCAAAGGCTGGAGGTCGGCTGGCTGGGTCCGTTCGCGTTGCAGACCGGCCTCACCGATGCGCAAGCGATTCCCCTTCCGGAGCGATTTTTTGGCGGGGGCGGCACTTCCCACCGTGGGTTTCCCGACAATCAGGCGGGGCCGCGCGATCCTCTCACCGGTTTTCCGCTGGGCGGCAACGCTCTGCTTTTTCACAACACGGAGCTGCGGTTTCCATTTGTCGGGGACAACGTCAGCGGCGTGCTGTTTCACGATATGGGAAATATCTACTCCACCATCAGCAAGATTTCGTTCCGCATTCACCAGCGTGACATGGCCGACTTCAACTACATGGTGCACGCCGTGGGGTTTGGCATCCGCTACCGGACTCCGGTCGGTCCGGTACGCGTGGACCTGGCGTACAGCATCAATCCGCCGGCGTTCATGGGGCTGAAGGGCACCCCGGAAGAGCTGCTATTCGGGACTGCTCCGCGGGTGCCGCAGCGCATCAACCATTTCCAGTTCTTTTTTTCCATCGGGCAGGCATTTTGATGTTGAGAGGCATGCTTCTTCTCCTCGGTCTCGCAACGGCCGCCTCCGCAGCGGTGGTTTTGGACCGGATTGCCGTCACGGTCGAAAATGAAGTCATTACCGAAGGGGAGCTGCTCGATGACATTCGTCTGACGGCATTCCTGAACGGCGACCAGCCTGACTTCGGGCCGCAGTCGCGCCGCCAGGCCGCCGAACGGCTCGTTGATCAGTACTTGATCCGGCGGGAAATGAAGATCAGCCGTTACCAGCCGGATACCGGCGGAGCCGAAAAAGCCCTGAGCGCATTTAAAAGGAGCCGGTTTCAGAGCGACGAGCAGTACCGCCAGGCTTTGAAGAGTTACGGAATCAGCGAGGAGGAGCTGCTGGACAAACTGCGTTGGCAAACCGCTGCTCTCCAATTCATCGACTTTCGTTTCGGGCAGGGCCTCCCCGCTTCGCCGCCTCCATCCCGGTCCGGAGATCACCTTGAGATCGAGGCGCCTCCGGAGAACCATGAAGCCCCGTCCGCCGAGCCGGCCGTAGCCGGCCAGGGAGAGCGAGGCATCCCGCCTGCCGAAGAAGAGGTCCTCGACCGGTGGCTGAAGCAGGCCCGCAGCACAACACGCATCGAATACAACCCGGAGGCATTCCAATGAGCCGCATTCCGAAAATCGCCCTGATCGTCGCCGGCTCGATTGCCGGGGTCGTGGTGATCGCCGCTATAGGCGTCCTGATCATCCTGCAAACATCCTGGTTCCGGCAATTCGCGGCAAGCAAGATCGAGACGGAGCTGGAGACGGCCACCGGGGGCCGGAGCGCGATTGGCGGATTTTCCTTCTCTCCGAGAGGACTCCGCGTGGAGGTCGATAACTTCGTTCTCCACGGGACGGAAGGTCCGGACGAACCTCCCCTGTTTCGCGCGCAATCGATCATCGTGGGTTTGAAGATCCTCTCGGTGTTCCATCACCGACTCGACATTGCTTCCCTGGAAGTCGACGCGCCGCAAGCCTACATTCGTGTAGCCCGGGACGGCGCCACAACCCTCCCGCATCCCCAAGCCCTGCGCCCCGCAGGCAACAAGGGCCCGATACAGACGGTCCTGGATCTCGCCATCGGCCATTTCGACCTCCGCGGCGGCTCCATCATCTTTGCAGACCGGAAGATGCCATTGACGGCTCGCGGAGAGAACCTCCGCGCGCGATTGACCTATCACGCGCTCGGACCTGCCTATTCGGGCGATCTATCGATGGCTCCGGTGTATGTCCAGACCGGCAGCCAGCCTGCGCTTCCGGTAAACGTTCGAATCCCGATCCGGATCGAGAGCAATCAAATCGTAATCTCTAACGCCCGGCTCGACGCGCCGTCTTCCCATCTTCAAATCTCAGCCTCACTGGCCGACCTCGCAGCACCTCACGGCTTGCTCAGTCTGAAAGGCCGCCTTGCGCTGGACGAGTTGGCCCAGAGCTTCGACCCGGTTCTTCTCCAAAAGGTTCAAAACGTTCCTCCGCTCGACCTCGACTTTTCTTCAGACCTGAATCGGGCCCGCCTGGAAGCGGTGAAATTGGAAGCCTCCCTCGGCGAGTCCCATCTGGAGGCCTCGGGGGCGACGATCGATCTCAGGAAATTGAGCGGTGCTCTAGCGTTCCGCGGCGATCTGGCGCTGGCGGAACTGGGGCGCGTCTTCGATTTTTCCGCTCGGCCGCAGGGGAGGGTGACGATAAGCGGCGATATAAAGCTGGCGGGCGCAAATCATTATTCGGTTGCGGCGAAGGTCAGCGCGAGGAACGTGGCCTTCAATGCCGGAAAGACGCGCCTGGCCGGCGTGAACGCCGCGGCGCAGATCGAGGCGAACCCGGAAGCGATCTATGCCCGCG
>DASREK010000122.1:0-5185 GCA_035652135.1 Bryobacterales bacterium
GCGGATTTTGGCTGAAGTTGCGTTTCGTGAAGCTCAGCGCCGGAAGGGGGTGCTGCGCCCCGTCTGGCCGCCGTTGGCTATAAACGGTTCGGCTTTGCGCCGGCCGACCGTCGCCTCGAGAAATCCAATTCCTTCCAGCCGCGCCGCTACACGATCGCCCGGCTGGATGCGCGCGCCTTTGGGGCACCCGGTCGAGAGAATATCGCCCGGCTGCCAGGTAAAGACGCGGCTGTGGAACGCCACCAGCTCGTACGGGCGCGTGCGCATGTGCCGCACAACGTCGCGCGAGAAAACCGAGCCATTATGCTCGGTGATCACCTCGATGGCGTTGACGTCGGCAATTTCGTCGGCTGTGGTGATGATCGGGCCGAAAGAAAAGAATGTGTCGAAGCTTTTGGCCCGCGTGAGGTAGCGCGTATTGCGCCGCAGCACGTCCAGCGCGGTCATGTCCAGCGTGGTTGTGTAACCGAGGATCACTTCGGGCGCGAGCTCCGGCGGAATGTCCCGGCATTCCTTTCCGATCACGACCCCCAGTTCGCCCTCTGCGTCCACTTCGCTCGAAACCTCCGCCGGCGGCAGAAGGATCTCCCCGCCGGGCTCAAACAGGGCGCTGGAGGGTTTCATGAAGCTACCGGGTTCTTCGGGCTGGGCGGCCTGGAGATCCTCGGCGTGGGACAGGTAGTTTAATCCGATGCACCAGATCTTGGGCGGCGCGGGGTAGGGCAGACGCAGGCGTATTTCGGCCGGCGGCAAAGCCGCGCCGTGGAGATCTTCGACGCTGGCATTCTTGAGATCCTCGATCCGGCCCGCCGTGATGAGGGCGAGCAGATCGTCGGGGAAGTCGCCGCCCCGCCGGGCGTTGATTTCGGCCACCGGCAGCACGCGGCGCTCGCCGCCTTTCGCGCGCACGACCACGCCGGCGTATATCTTCGAGTGATGTTCAAATGTGCAAAGCTTCATGAGTTTGGCGAACTGCTTTCAGTTTCGCTCCGGGCTATGGCCGGACGGGCAAGCCGCGATAGGCTGCCTCGGCCTCCGGATCTGTTTCGTGGGGGCTCGACAGATACCGCGAGAGCCAGCGCCGCGCCCGTTGCGCATCTCCGCCCCGTAGAAACAAAAAACCCAGTGTCCGCGCACACAGGCATAGCTCGGGATCCTTCTCGATGTACAGCCCGCATTCAGCTTCCAGATGCTCCCCGATCGCGGACTTAGGCAATCCGTGCATTCCCGGCGGCGGATGGCGAAAAAAAACCATGGCCGCCGGATCCTGATAGACCAGGCGCCAGTTGGTTTCGGCGGGGCTCGCCAACGCCAAGACCATAGGATAAATCACGCCGCTGGTGGACTCGAAGCCGTTGGCTACGATCGCTTCCACTCCGTAACGGGCCAGCACTTCCTCTCGCCCGCCGCCGCGGGAATCGCCCAGCGCCTGTACATAGTCGTGATATACAGATTCGTTCAGCGCCCGCCCGTCGATGAACACGCGCTGCTGGGGCCAAAGCCGCCAGATCAGATAGCCCCCGTATTCATAGGTATTGAAAAGATGCCCGCCGGCATGGTTGGCGAGCAGGAACTCGGCCGCGCCGGCGGGAAATTTCCACAAAGCGGCCCTCCACTGAAAAAATCGGCCGCGGAAGATGCCGGCTCCCAGCAGAGCGGCCAGCAGCAGGCACGCCGCCGGCGCCGCAGCAGCCGGCAAGCGCCGCTGCCAGGGGAAATAAGAGGCAATCAGGATGGGCGCCAGGAAGGCGATGAGGAGGATGTTTCGGAACGCCAGCAGTGAGGCGGCAGCGAACAGCGAGAACAACAGCCAGTCGCTCAGGCGCACCCGCCGCCGCGCCGCAATCAGCACCGCGATAGCAGCATACAGCAGAACGTCGAACGCGTACGGCGGGCCCCAGAGAGGCGGCCGGCTCCATTCCACCAAGCCGCGTTGCAGCGAGCTGCGCCGGTACGCGGCGAGAATCTCGACGATGTGGAAATAGCTGGGATTTAGGCCGGAGACGGACATGGAAACCAGGGTAATGAGCCAAAGGCGGCGCAGGCCGGGCTCGGGCTGCCCCGGCCGGCGGCGGATCGTAGCTCCGGCGGCGTACGCGCCGAGCACGACCCAACCGAGGAAAAACCCTCCATGGCAATTCGCCCACACCAGCGCCAGGACCGGCAGCAGCCACAGTGGCGAGCCGCGCTCCAGAATCCAGACAAAGACGGCAACAAAGAAAAACGTCAATAGAGCCGGACGGTCCACGCTGAAAAGCACGGCGAGGGAAGACGCGGCGCCGGCGGCGGCCAGTCCCCAATAGCGGCTGCCCGTCCGGCGCGCCGCCAGAAGGCCCGCAATGCCGCAAAATGCAGTGAGCAGCAGCGCTTTGAAGAGAACCACGCCCGGAAAACCCGCGAGACGGTAAACGGCGTACCACAAGAGCTGGCCCAGCCACTCGTGCGTGAGGTTGAAATAGCGCACTCGCGCCTCTCCCTCGAACGCGGGCGCGCCGAGATCGGCGGTGAAGGAGAAAGGATCGGGAACGGGCAGCGAACGGTGCTGCCAAATGTATTCGCCGGTTTTCAGGTGCCACCAAAAGTCCGTGTCGGCGATTTCGGTGGAAAACAAGCCCAAAAGGCAGAGGGCGGCCAGGACCACCATCGCCGTCCCCAGCCACCGGTCCGGGAGTCTTGAAGGCCGCGGCGGCTGCGGAGCAGACTCGGACGTCGCGAGAATGGGCTTTGTGGGTCCGGCCTTTCCAGGGACGGAGGCTCTTGAAGCTTTCCGTGACAGAAGCGATAGCTTATCACAATGCCCGCGAGCAGCCTTGTGCGGTACCATTTAGAGCAAGTTCGGCTTTGAAGGAGGATCACAGGTATGAACCAGACAAAAGTGGAGGAGCTTGCGTTCCGCGTTGTGGGGGACATGGGCGGAGCATTCACAATGGCCTTGGGTTACATCGGCGACCGTCTCGGTCTTTACAAAGCAATGGCCGGGGCTGGCCCGCTGACCAGCGTCGAACTGGCAAAGAGAACCGGCCTCAACGAGCGCTATGTCCGCGAGTGGGCCAATGCTATGGTGGCGGCCGAATACATTGACTACGACCCAGCCGCACAAAAATATATCATGACGGACGAGCAGGCGTTCGTGCTGGCCAACGAAGACAGCCCAATGTTCGTCGGCGGCGGGCTGCAATTCACCACGCCTTCGATCTGGAATGTGCCCAAAATCATGGAAGCCTTTCGAAATGGCGGCGGCATCTCTTATTCTGAAATCGGCGAGGAAATTCCCGAAGCGATCGAGCGATTCTTCCGGCCGGGCTATCTCCATTCCTTGACTAATAAATGGCTGGCCGCAGTGCCCGGTCTGGTGCCGCGCCTGGAGCGGGGCGCATCCATCGCCGATGTGGGCTGCGGCTGCGGCCAATCCACTGTAGCCATGGCCAAGGCTTTCCCGAAATCGCAGGTGCTGGGCATCGATTATCACGAACCGAGCATCGAGCGGGCGCGAAGGCTTGCGGCTTCCCACGGCCTCGGCAATGTGGAGTTCTTGCTGGCTCCGGCGGAGCAGCTTCCGGCGGCCCGCAAGTTCGACCTGATTTGCAGTTTCGATTGCATTCACGACATGGTCAACCCGCGGGCAACGCTTAACGCAATTCGCCAGGCGCTCGCCGAAGACGGAGTTTACGTCTGGTCGGAGCCAAACGCCTCGGAGAAGCCGCACGAGCGCCGCAATCCGGTGGCGAAGGCCTTTTCGGCGATCAGCCCGCTGCATTGCATGACCGTGTCGCTGGCGCACGACGGCGAGGGGCTTGGCACGGTGATCGGCGAAACGGGCGCGAGGAAGCTGGCCCAGGAAACAGGCTTTTCGAAATTCGAAAAGCTGCCGATCGATGATCCGTTTAACCAGTTTTTCGCTCTGCGGCGCTGAAAGCGGCGGCGCTGTTGGGAGCAGATGAGTTCCTGAAGCGGGGCTTTTACACGGCTGCCGCGGGCTTGACTTTGGAATGGGTAACTTTGCCGGTTTGCGTGTTCTCGCGCTCGAGAGCCGCCGCGCGGAAGAGATTGCCAGGCTGATTACCAGCAGCGGCGGCGCTCCCGTCGTTGCTCCCTCGATGCGGGAAGCGCCGCTCGAATCCAACAAAGAAGCGCTGGCATTCGCCTCCGATTTGAGAAACGGGCGCTTCCCCGTTGTAATCTTCCTCACCGGCGTCGGCGCCCGGGCGCTGGCTCGCGTGGTCCAGTCTGTCTACCCGCTGGAGGAGTTCATTGACGCTCTCAGGAAGTCGGCAGTGGTAGCCCGCGGCCCCAAGCCGGCGGCGGTGCTGCGGGAATGGGGTGTGCCGATTGCAGTGGCTGTCCCTGAGCCCAACACATGGCGCGAGCTGCTGCGGTCGCTCGATGAACACTCCGAGTCGGCGCCCGTCCGGGGCTGCCGGGTCGCCGTGCAGGAATATGGCGCTCCGAATCCGGAGCTGCTGGCGGGGCTGGCCGAGCGCGGCGCTATTGTGACGCGGGTCCCGGTTTACCAATGGACTCTACCTGAGAATACCGGGCCGTTGCGGGATGCCGTTGCGGCGCTTGCTCGAGAGGAAATCGATGTTGTCCTGTTTACGACTTCCATCCAAATCGAGCACCTGCTCCAGGTAGCCGGGGAAATGGGACTCGTGGAACCGGTGCGGCGCGCTTTGCGCAAAGCGGTCCTCGCTTCGATCGGGCCCACCACATCGGAAGCGCTTCGGGAGCACGGGCTCGCACCCGATCTGGAGCCGAGCCATCCGAAAATGGGTTTTTTGGTCAAGGAAGCCGCCGCGCAAAGCAGCGCATTGCTGGCGGCAAAGCGAAGCCGGCAGCCAGCTCCTTAGTTAGCAGGCTCGAAGAAATTTCCGCCTGATCGGAGAAACAGCGGCTGCCAGGCTCGAACGGCTGCGGCTTGCGTCTTGCTCCCGGGAATCTCGGGCCTTTGGTGTAATCCCAGTAAGTCTTTCGAAGAATGGAGCCGCGGGCCGGTTCGAAAATGGAGCCACGGGTCGGACTTGAACCGACGACCTGCGGTTTACGAAACCGCTGCTCTACCGGCTGAGCTACCGTGGCTGTTTCGCTGCGTGTTTTTAGTTTATCACTGAAGACGTGCCTGGTAAGACGCTCCCTATTCTTCCGCGGCCGCAAGGTGCACGGCGCAGCTTAAACGCATGGCCGGCAA
>DASREK010000123.1:0-15072 GCA_035652135.1 Bryobacterales bacterium
GGCGTCCTCGCTGCCGGCCGAAGCGTTCCGCATCGAACCCAGCATGGGATTCGGGCGGCACGTGGAGAGTTTTTCCCCGCTCGGCCCCCCTCTCTCGATCTGGCGCAGCCGACCGGGAGACTCACCGGCAGCGACGACGCCAGGTATTCGATCGTTTTCCACCCGCGGTCTTCGGCTGCCTCACGAGCAGAGGTGGATCAATCCGGCGGAACTGGCGACTCCGAAAGCGGAAACTTCGCGCTCCTTGCGGCAGGCCTGGAGTTTGGACGGCCCCTTGTTCCGGGGCGGCGTGTTGCTGCCGGTCGGGCGGTATGCGGCCCATGCTCCCATCCACAACGGCGGGCTGGCAACCGTGCCGGCCGCGCAGGCCTTTGCGCTGGTCCGGATTGCTAGCGCCGGAGCGGAACTCCAGGCGCCCCCGCGGGCCGACCCGGAGCTTGTGAACCCAAGCCCGGCTATCAAGCGCCCAAGCCCGGCGATGACCGGCGGGTTTTCCTTTACAGCTTTGAGGAAAGAAACAGCGGCTTTCCGCACTCTGATGGCGGCCCTCCGCGAATCGAGCCCAAAACTCCGGGTGGAAGAGGTTTTGCCCATCGGTCCGAAGCCGGCGAGGGCGCCCCTGCAATCGCCGGCGACGCCCTGCCCGCGCCAACTGGGCCACTTGGGCGAGCACGCCGCGCTTCGCTGGAGACAAAGAGTCCCGCCGCCGAGATGGCAGACGCCGGCCCCGGAACTGCTTGTTCCGGCCCTGGCCGCCGAACTAACAGCGCAAGATTCCAGGGACTGCCGCAAGCCGGTTGTCCCTGCGGGCGCAGTGCAGGCGGCGGCCATTCTCATACGCCTTCCAGGGACCGGTCTGAGGCCGCTCCCCGCAACGGGGCGCGCGCCGGCGGTCCCGTTCACTCCATTGGGCGCAGAACCCCGAGCGCCGGCCGCGGCGCCGCTTCTCTTTCCCCCGCAAGTTTACGGTCGCCGGCCGAATTTCCATGCGGCATGCTCGCGAAACTTCGCGCGAATTTCGCGTTTCGGTTCCGGGGAAATGCTCTCGGGCAGCCTTGCTCTGTTTCCGATGCTTGCCGGGAGAGCCGCATCGGCGATCGTTCCCCCAGCCTCTCCGAAAAGATTACGGTCAGGCCTGAAACCGCCGATGCGCTATTCCTACGTGCAAACGGCCGGCGCAAACGGGATCCTTACAGCCCAAAACATCCCGGCGCGGCAGCCGCAAGCCTGGATCTCTACGGAGCCGGCGGCGGTTGCTTCCGCGACCCCGCAGCGAATCGCAACTTTTCCTGCACCGCATTTCCCAAGGGCGCAGGTGCGGATGCAATCGTGTCCGGGTGCGCGGCCCAGAGTAGCCGCGGCGAGGCCTGTACTCGAGCAGCCGGCCATGGGAATCGACCCGGCCGCGGCCGGTATCGTTTTCGAAGGCGGTTTCGCTACTTCGAGCGGTTCCTGGGAGGTCAAGGCCCCCGCAGTCCGGTTTGCGGGGTCCCGCCGGATCCTGCCTAGGCCGCACGGCGGCCTGCGCTCATCCGTGGTATCCGCCGTGAATGTGTGGCCGGCAGAGCGCGGCGCGGCGGCGCCGAATCTTTCGCACTGCGGGATCATCGCGCCGAGGGTTCCCGTGGACAGCCGGATGGTCCAGGCTCCGCGCGAGCTGCCCGTGCGCGTCTCCGTTTTGCCGCGCCAGTCTTCTCCGAGAGTGGATGCAGCGGATTTCTTGGGGAAGGCCGCGGATCCGGCTCTCCCGGATCGCCCCATTGATCCGCCGTTTAGAACAAGGCCGGGCGCGGACCTCGCCTTCGGGCCGCCCAAGGTTAACGCCTCTGCTGCGGCTCCGCCTGCGGCGCAGTGGCTGCCGCTCGCAGCGGTCGAGCGTGTGGAGATCGGGCCGGAGCCCCTGCCGATGCTTTCTGCTGCGCCGGTCGAGACGGTTACCCCGCCGCGGAGTATGCCGGCCGCCCCGCTGCGATCCGCTGGAGAGACCGCGGAGTCAGCTTCTCGCCCCCCGATGCCGAGCGCCGGAGCTCCGCCCGACGCCCTGCGGGAGGCGGTCGCACGGGCTCAGCAGGCTCGCTCGGATCGAGGCAGCGAGCTCGCCCGGCGAGTCCAAATGGCGTGGGAAGAGGCGCTCTGGCCGGCGCTGAACACCAAAGCAGGCCGCATGGGCCTGGCCGTCTGCGCCGGATTTCTCGCCTTGCTGTTCGGTATACACGCCGCCCGGCCAGCGATTGGGTCAGGCCTGAATAGTCTGCTGAAACCGCTGAACGACCGTTCCTACTTCTTGCTCGAAGAAGGGTTCGACAAGGGATTCAACAATTGGACCAACCCCGGGCTCATGACGCCCTCGCAAGGAGGCCTGACCGAATTGCAGCGGGGTCTCACTCTCTACCGGCCCTCGCTCCACCGGGCCGACTACGAATTTACTTTTTCCGGTCTGGTCCGGCGCGGCGCTCTCGGCTGGGTCGTCCGCGCCGCCGACTCCCGCAATTACTACGCTTTCAAGCTGGCCTGGCAGGGCAGAGGGAAAGAACGGCGCAGCGTGCTGCTCCGGTATCCGGTGGCGAACGGCGCCTCGGCCGACAAGCCGCAGGCGGTGCCGCTGCCCTTCGACCTTATCGAGGACAAGCTGTACCGCGTCACGGTTGACGCGGCCGGGGGCCGCATCACCACGATGATCAATGACCGCGGCGTTGATTCCTGCGCAGATGCCAATCTTAAGCTGGGAGGCGTGGGATTCTTCGCCGACGTAGGCGATGAAGAAATGATCCAGTCGCTTTCGGTAAGCGGTAACGACGACGGCATGGGAAGGCTGATTTACTGGTTCAAAGGCTTCGGAGCGTTTCTGGCGGATAAGCTTTGAAACCTATGTCTCAGAAATTCATTGGAGATTTCCGAGCAGCGCCCCCGGGGCCGGGCGGGAGCTTTGAAGCGTCGGGCGGCGGGCATGGACGCTGCGCCGGTCCCGCGCGAAGAATTTTGCAGCGAATGTCTGATCCAGCGCCTCGATCTTCGGCCAGGCGCGACTTGTTAGCAGGGAGAATCTCATGAGAATTTTCGGCGATATGACAGCGAACGGCGAAAAAAACAAGGAGGCGGGTCCCCAGCGCTCGGGCGACGGGACTCGGGCGAGGGCGGCAATCGCCGGCGCCGCCGAGGAACGCCGCTCCAGCTCGAATGGTCACGACCCCAACGAATTTTTCGCCACCGCCGTGGCTCTGCACATGCAGGGCAAGCCGGAAGAAGCTCTCATTTACCTTGAAAAAGCGCGCAAGAGTGGTGAGAACCTGGCGGAGATCTACTCGGCGATGGCTCAGATTTACCTCGAGCGCAAGCAGCACTCAGAGGCGGCCAAAGCCTATCGCGACCTGCTGGCCGTAGATCCCGACAACGTCGCCGCCGAGTTCAACCTCGCGCTCTGCTACGAGGCTTTGGGATCCTACCCCGAGGCTTGCAAAGCGTTCCGGGCGGTCATCCACAACAGTCCGGAATTGGTGGATGCGCACCTTGGCTTGGCCGCCGCCTGCACCAAAATGGGCGATTTCGCCGCGGCCCAAGCCGCCTATGAAGAATATCTAAAAACCAATCCAAACTCGTTCGCCGCCCGCTTCGGCCTGGGCGTGAGCTTGCATCTGGCCAAGCAGTATGAAAGCGCCATCGCGGCGTACAAGAAGGCGCTCGAAATGGAGCCTCAGTCGGAAGAGGCGCTGGCCAATCTGGCTTCCGTTTATAGCGAGACGCAGGATTTCAAGCACGCGCTCGCCTGTTACGACAAGCTTGTCAAGGCCAAGCCGGATTCATGGACCGCGCAGGAGGGCCTCGCCTATGCCAGCTTCCGGATGGAACTCTTCGAGGAAGCTGCGGAACATTATGAGGCCGTCGTGAAGCTGAACCCACAGTCTTTTGAGAGCTGGTACAACCTGGGCGTCACGCGCCAGAAACTGGGAGCAGCCAAGGAAGCGGCCGCCGCCTACCGCGAAGCCGCCCGGCTCAAGCCCGACGCCGTCGAACCGCACATCAACCTGGCCATTGCGCTCGAAGAACTGGGAGAGGAAGCGGACGCCATGACCGAATATCAGCACGCGCTCCGCCTGGATCCGAAAGCGGCAGCCCCGCTCTACAATCTGGCGCTGATCTACGAAAAGAAAAACAAGGAGATCGAAGCCGCCGACTGCTACCAGCGCCTGCTCCAGGAAAAGCCGGACTTTCTCGACGCGCGTTTCCGCCTGGCTCTGCTGTTTCATAAGCGCGGGGACTGGGCAAGAGCGGCCGCACAGTATGAGCAATGCCTGAAAGAGAAACCGGAGTGGCCGGAGGCGTGGCTGAATATCGGCATCGTTTACCTCAAGTCAAGCCGATTGCCAGAGGCGGAAAACGCCTTCACTCAGTGCCTGAAGCTCACGCCGGAGGACCCGGAGGCGATGCTCGGGCTCGCCGCAGTCCATTTGCAGCAGGAGAACTGGGAACAGGCGCGCAAGCTCTACCAGCGGCTGATCGAACTGAAGCCGAATAGCCCTGAAATTCTGTTCAATGCGGCGCTGCTTGAGCAGAAGTCCAAGAATCTCCAGGAGGCCATCAAGTTGTACAGCCAGGCGGTTTCCCTGAAGACCGAGTTTGCCGAGGCCTATCTCAATCTGGCGATTGCGCAGCAGGCCTCTGGACACGAAGCCGACGCCAGCAAGGCCTTCGAAAAGGCGATCTTGTTAAAGCCCGAATTGGCCCGCGGCTATTTCACGCTGGCGCACCCCGGCTCTACCGCCGTGCAGTAGATGGCGGGCGCAGGCCGGCGGTGGAAACAGCGGCGCCGCAAACCGCACCAGGGCGCCGCACGAGTGCGGCCCAGCAACGAGGCGGCGCGACGGCCCTACCCAGGCGGCGCTAAAGGCGTGATGTTAGCAACCGTGCTTGAGCAACGGGCCGCGGCTCGCAACTTTCATCGCCCCGCGCGACACGCTGCTTGTTCCGGCGGCCCTCGAATCAGCGGCGGGCGGGAGCGATCGCGGTTTTATTGAATATTTACCCGCACGCTGTTGGCCGCTTTCCCATCGACTGTCAGAAGCAGGTCGGTCTCGCCTGCTCCCCGCAAGCTGAGCGGTATTGCCACGTTCACCTGATCCAGGCCGGCGTAGGAGCCTTGCGGCCCCGCATACAGGACCGGCGCGTTGGTGGCGCTGATTACCACGGTAACGTTGGCGAGCGAAGACCTGTTCCGAATCCCCGTTCCATACAGGCTGAGGTATACGGGCCTATCCACTCCCAGTTTGATGGGAACCGATGCGCACACCCCTCCGGCGCAATCGAAAATCGGAGTGACGTTTTGCAGGTTATTGACACCCACCTGTATCGCCAAGGCCGCAGCGACCCCCTTCCCGCTCCCGTCTGCTGTGAATAGCCCGGGGGCGACCGCTTGCACGTCGGCCGTGGTGGAGACCAGAGCGGTGTTATTTGCGTCCAAGACGGTAACTGTGGCCTGTCCGGCAGCGGTTCCGGCGGGAATTTCAAGATTGATCTGTGTGGGGGAAACATAGAACAAGGGCGCCATACGGGAAACGCCGGCGCTGTCCTGAACCTGAACCCGCACGCCGCCCAGCGTCAGCGGCAAGGGCAGGGATTTTGCAGAGTCTACGCCGCTCGCCAGACCGGAGCCGTAAAAAGAAGCGATCGATTCCGCCGAAACCGAGGTTCCTCCCGAGGCGGCCGATACGACCGAATCCGCGTTCTCGATTCCGTAATACCGCGCCATCCAATACGGCAGGATGTAGTCGATACCCGCGTTCTCGATCACGCCCGATCCTCCGCCAACCAGTTGAAACGGGCTCCGCTGCCACAGAAAATCCGTCGGCACGCGCAAGGGAACGGGAATCGGCGAGCAAGCCTGATCCGGGCTGCCGCAGGAAGACAGTTGGCCCCGCAGGTCGACAAAAAAATCCCTCCGCGGGCGCTGGAGCCATTGGTCGAGCATGGTTGCCGTAGCCTGATCGCGCACCGCATCCGGCCCGTTGAGGGCGCGGTCAATCATGTTAAAAAATGCATTCTCCTGGTCCCTTGTGTGCCGCCGCAGCACATTATAAGCCTGGACATAGAGAGGATTGAAAATGCTTCCGTCCAGGCGAATCAGGTTGTACAGATTGATGCTGTCAAGATTGAATTTGAAGTAGGAGCTGTCCGTCGTAACGTCGATGGCGATGGGCAGCGGCGCCTCGGGAGACAGAATGGTCTTGTCCAGCGTCAGAGAGTAGTGATCGGGATTGACGTGACGTCCGACTTGCAGAAAGCTCAACTGCTGGTCCGCGCGGGCGATAAATGTCGTGGAGATGGAGCCGTCCGGCATGACGACCATCCAGTTGCGTCCCCGCAGAAAATCCAGCAGCCGGGTGGTCAAATCGCGGATCGCCGCGCGAACGCCGGCGTCATCAATCATATCGAAAGCCACGCCCAGCCCGAAGAAAACTCCAGAGTATTGATCGCGCGACGTCCCGCCCACCCAGTAATATTTGGCCGAACTGTTCGTATAAACGCCGTTGTGCTGCTCTTCCTGCGTGATCGACGGGGCGTAAGGGGAATCCACCGGAACCAGGCAGCGCGCCAGAAGATTGGTCCCCGTCACGTCGGCCAGCGACTTGATGCCTGCGAGCGCTTTTTTGGCGTTGGCCAGCGCGTCAGCGGAGCCGGTCACCTTATAGCGAAAGGCTTCCGCCGCCAGATAATGGCCCGTCCAGATCGCCGAGTCCCCGCACCGCGTGTATCGTATGATCTGATCGCTGTCCGGAGCGGCGAAGATCGGATCCAGGATCGTCCCGTGAGGCATGTGGCGCGCCTGGATGTTGGCCGAGATCGCAAGGGCATCCGCCTCCGACGCCAGCGCGGCGGCGCATCTGGAAAGAAAAGCGAGTGTGAGAAAAAAGAGAAAACGCGCGAATCGGCGCAACTGCAATCGGCCCTCACCGTGTCTGAGCGGACAGACTGGCGATCGTAGCAGACCCGCTCGCAGCTTGTCGGTTCGATACAGCACGTTCCGGGTCTTTCTGCGCGGGCCCAAGCAGCCGCGCCTTCAGCGCTCCGCTTCCGCAGCCTTCTGAATTCTGCGTACGCTCACGTCCGATATGGCGATCATTCCGGTGTCCATCATCTCTTCGATGGCCGGAAGCAATCTTTCGATATTCTGGGCCGAATCGACGATGGTCACCACGATCGGCAGATCGTGCCCGAGGAGGTGGCGTTTGTGGAGCTCCGCTTTCTCCCCGTAGCCCTCAAAGCCGCGGAATACGGTGGCTCCGGCGATCTTCAGTTCCCGGCATTTCTCGACGATCGCTTCGTAGAGCGGCTTGCCGCCGTAGCGGTCCCGCTCGGAAAAATGGATGCGCAGGAGCTTAGCGGGCGTTTCCGCCGGCATCGGCCGCCTCCACCGCCGGCTGGTTGTGTACCAATCGTATCATATCGACATCCGACAGAACGATCAGGCCGTCCCCGATCATCTCCTCGATCGCGTCGCTGGCCCGAGCCACCTTTTCCGGCTCATCGATAACGGAGATCATGACCGGCAGATCGCGGGACAGGTGCCAGAAGCTCTGCTTATGGGTATGGCCCTTCGCACCATAACCCATAACCCCCCGGTATACGGTGGCGCCGGCCACGTCTATCATGCGGAGGCGGTTTACGATGGCGTCGTAGAGCGGTTCTCCATGCCACTTGTCCGATTCGCCCAGATAAATGCGCATCAGAGTTGCTTTCCCGCGCTTTTCTTGATGCGGCACCTTCGGCGCGGCGCGGCGCTCCTTCTTCGCCGCCTTGAGCACCTGCGTGTCCTGCACCTCGATCAGGCCGTCGGTGACCATATCGTAGAGGATGGGGAGGAGTTCATTTACTTTCTCCGGGGTTTCAATGAACTCGATGCGAATGGGCAGATGCTCTGTCAGCACTTCGATCTTGGTGGTGTGCATCACCTGATGGGCGCCGAATCCAGCCATTGCCCGCGTGGCAGTAGCTCCGGCCACTCCTTTGTGCAGCAGAAATGTAAGGATCGCCTCGTAGAGCGGTGTAGCGTGGGATTGCGCGTCTTCGTTTACGAAGATCGTAACTTTTTTGGCAGGCCCTTTTTGCAGCATTCCTCCTCCTCTGCGCTAGCGGCGGGCCAGAAGCGATCCCAGCCATACGGCCGCATAGCCCAGTATAACGCTCGCGGCGACGTTGACGAAGCCGACCCAGCGGCCGCCCTCCCGGACAGCCGAATATGTCTCCCATTCGAAACTGGAAAAGGTGGTGTAGCCCCCGAGAAAGCCGACCACCAATAACAGTCGCCAGTTGGGATGCGGCTGGAACCGCTCGGTAAACAAGGTCATCAGCAGCCCAATGAAGAACGAGCCGCTCACGTTGATAAGAAGGGTACCGAGAGGAAAACGCCCGCCAATCCGGCTCATAATGGCCGATCCAGCCAGATATCGCGCCAGCGCCCCGGTACCGCCGCCAACCAAAACCATAAGATATCGTTCCAAACGCTAGACCTCCCACTCCGGTCGAGTTGAGCGGGAGGCCCGACGCACCGCGGATCCCAGAGGCTCCAACGCGGCCGAACCCCTCTCGAAACCGATCAAGCCTTTGGCGATCCAAGTTTGGGCGCGGTCCGGTAAAGTTGTGGTTGTCGCATGGGGAATCCCGTCGTTCGCCTTGCTGCTCCTGGCAGAAAACGCCGCTTGTAAGTTGTGCATGTTCGTTCCGGTCCCTTTTGCATCATAAGCCAATTGCGCGGTTGCGCCGCAATTCCGAAGCGGCGGGCGGCAATGGCGCTGCCGGCCCTGGGTTTACCGAAACGGCGCTGCATAAGCGGCGGCAAAGCCATCGTTCAGGGAATCACAGGCAGGATCCAGCTCGGCGAGAAGCTCCTGCAAGCGACCTTTTTACCGTAGTCATTGGCCTCGATGGAGGAGCGGCGATTGCTCGAACTCCACGGCGTGAACCGCCCTTTCAAGCTAATCGATAAGGCTTGCCAGCGTCAATTTTGCAAATAAAAATCGATGCACTCCGGCCCGCTCCTGTCCGGGGCGCAATCTACTTTCCCGCAAACTGGCTGTGCCTGCGGCCGTAAAGCAGATAAATTCCAAGACCAATCGTCAGCCAAACAAAAAAGCGAATCCAGGTCTCCAGCGGCAAACTGGCCATAAGCACCAGGCAGGACCCTGCTGAAACCAGGGGCAGCAGCGGGACCCACGGGACGCGAAAAGCCCGGCGCCGCTCCGGCTGTCGCCGCCGCAGTAAAATGACGCCGGCGGAAACAACGACGAACGCAAACAGGGTGCCGATGTTCGTCAAGTCGGCGAACGTGCCGATGTCCCAGATTCCGGCCGGAACTCCCGCCGCGACGCCGGCGATCCAGGTGCTCACATGGGGCGTCTGAAATCGCGGGTGAATGCGCGAGAATACGGGCGGCAGCAGGCCGTCCCGCGACATGGCAAACCAGATTCTCGCCTGCCCGTACTGAAACACGAGCAGCACGGAGAGCATTCCCGCCATCGCGCCGATGCCCACCCATCGCCGCACCTGCTCCATGCCAAGCGGCTTGAGGGCGTTCGCCACCGGCGCGGCGTTGTTCAGAGTTCTCCAGTCCGCAATGCCGGTCAGGACCAGAGCGACGGCCACGTACAGGACCGCGCAGATTGCCAGAGTAGCTATAATACCTAGTGGCAGATCCCGCTGCGGCCGTTTGCATTCCTCGGCGGCAGTGGAGATTGAGTCAAAGCCGATATAGCTGAAAAAAACGATCGCCGCGCCGGTCAGCACTCCCTGGAAGCCATTGGGCAGAAAAGGATGCCAATGCTCGGTGCGGACGGCTCGCGCGGCCCCGAAGACAAACACCAGAATCGCGGTGACCTTTACGCCGACCATGACTGCGTTGGCCCGCGCCCCTTCCCGGACGCCTGACACGAGCAGCACGGTCAGCGCAAACATCACGAGCGTGGCCGGCACGTTAAACCAACTGCCCGTATACGCCCCGCCGGCGATCGGCGGAGTGCTCCATCGGAGCGGCAAACAGACGCCGAGCAGGTTTTGCAGCAAGTCGTTGAAATAGCCGGAAAAGCCGACCGCTACGGCGGTATTGCCGATCGCGTATTCCAGAATCAGGTCCCAGCCGATGATCCAGGCGAAAATCTCGCCTAACGTGGCATAGGCGTAAGTATACGCGCTGCCCGCAATCGGGATCATCGACGCCAGCTCGGCGTAGCACAGGGCGGCGAAGCCGCAGGCAATGGCAGTCAGCAAGTAGGAAAGGGCGATTCCCGGACCGGCGCCAGGCCTGCCTATGGTGGAAACCGCCCTCCGGCCGTGCAGCAGCAGGTCGAGCACCGGCGCCTTCAGAAGGGAAGGTATCGCGACGGTCTCGCCCGCCGCCGCCGTGCCCGTGAGGACAAAAATACCGGTTCCGATCACGGCGCCCACGCCGAGCGCCGTCAGGCTCCACGGACCCAGAGATTTCCGCAGCCGCCTCTCGGGCGCTTCCGCCTGCGCTACAAGCTGGTCGATGCTCTTGGTCTGGAGCAGTTGCGACACGGCCGTTACCGCTTGCGCTGTCCGGCCGATTGCCTCTTGATTTTGCGCTTGTGGGATCCTCTGGGTACAGTCCGCTTGCCCTTCGGGGGCGCTTTCTTTCGCGCCGCCCGTTTCAGTTTCTTGCGTTCAGCTTTGTCGGCAATCTTTTTGGTGTCCAATTGAGCGTTTACTCCTGGCGCAATGTAGCGTATTTTTCAATCAGCTTCTTGATGCCGTAATGCAAAAAATGGACGGTGATCTTGGCGTCATCGCCCTCCCCTTCCCGCCGCAACACCGTCCCAGTGCCGTATTTCGGATGATGCACCCGGGTGCCGGCGCGAAAATGCGAAGCCTTGCTGCGCCTCGCCGGCGCTCCGGCTGGACCTGCGGGCGGGGAGGGGTGTGCGCCGGCTGCGACCGAGGCGGGCCCGGTAGCGGCTGCCCCTCCTGCGCTGGGCGCAGCCTGCGGAACCGGCTGCGGCGCCCGGATCCCGCGAGCCGCGAAAAATTCGGCGATATTTTCGATGGAATTGTAAGTTTTCCCGGTATATGCGCTGCGCCGGGCCATCTGCCGCACGATCTCCTGCTCCGCGTACAGATCGAGGCCCGGAATGACGCCCGGCTCGGGAGCGGGAGAAAGATCCTGAATCAGCGAGACGGGGATCTCGCTCAAAAAACGCGAGGGCAGGCTCGGCTCCAGCTCTCCGCCGCCAAAGCGGCGCCGGTATCGCGCGCGCGTCAAGATAAGCTGCTTCCTCGCGCGCGTCATGCCCACATAGCAGAGCCGCCGCTCCTCTTCTATGCCGCTTTCGGTTTCGCTGGCGCGAATGTGGGGAAACAGGATTTCTTCCATGCCGGCCATGATTACGAGGGAGAATTCCAGCCCTTTCGCGCTGTGCAGGGTTAGCAGCGTGACCTGAGCGCCCTCATCTAGCTGGTCCGTGTCGGCCACCAGCGCGGCGTGATCCAGGAATTCGTTGACGCCCTCGCCGCGCTCGGCGGCGTCGGCCGCCGCGTTGATCAGCTCGTCGATGTTTTCCATCCGCGACTGGCTCTCAACAGTGTCTTCCTCCTCGAGCATGCGTTGATAACCCGTCCGCTGCTTCAACCACACCAGCGTGTCGTTCAAGCGCTCACTCTGAAGCCTCGACTTCAGCTCATCCATCAGCCCGCAAAAGGCGGTAACCGCGGCTTGGGCGCGAGATGGAAACGCTCCGGTCCGGAGCAGTTCTTGCATCGCGCTCCACAAAGAGATCTCGCGCTCCAAGGCGTATTTTTCGATCTGTTCGATCGTTGATTTTCCGATGCCCCGGGCGGGCGTATTGATGATCCGCAGCAAGCTGAAAGAATCCTGCGGGGACACGGCGGCTTTCAAATAGGCCAGCAGGTCTTTGATCTCGGCGCGCTGGTAGAAGCTCAGCCCGCCCACCAGCACATACCGGCGCCCGTAGCGCCGCAATGCTTCCTCGATCTGCCGCGATTGAAAGTTCGTCCGAAACAGCACGGCCACGCGGTCGCCCGGGTTTTCCCGCAGATATTTCTCGATCGTGTCGGCGATGAAAAGCGCTTCATTTTCCGCATCGGCCGCCGTATACAGCCAGAGCGGCGACCCCGCCCCGGCTTCGGTCCAGAGCTTTTTCCCTTTGCGCTCCTTGTTGTGAGCGACCACATGGCCGGCGGCGTCCAGAATATTTTTCGTGGAGCGATAGTTCTGCTCCAGCCGGATCAAAACGGCTCCCGGAAAATCGCGCTCGAAGTCCAAAATGTTGCGGATATCGGCGCCGCGCCAGGCATAGATGGATTGGTCTTCGTCTCCGACCACGCAGATGTTGCGCCGCGGCTCGCAAAGCAGCCGCACCAGCTCGTACTGGGGCCGGTTGGTGTCCTGGTATTCGTCCACCATGATGTAGTGGTATCGCTCGGCCGCGCGCAGCCGCGCGCCTTCGTCGTGCCGCAGCAGGCGCACTGCCTCGAGCAGGAGATCGTCGAAATCGAGGGCGCCCGTCCGGCGCAGAGCGGCTTCGTATTGCTCATACACTACGGCCAGCTTTTCAGCTTGAGGGTTGGTCGAACGCCGGAAATATTCTTCGGGCGTCCAGCCGTGATTTTTGGCATGGCTGATGCGCGAGAGTGCGCCCCGGTACGCCAAAAATTTTTCATCCAGGCCCAACTGTTTATACACGGCTTTGACCGCCGCGAGCTGATCGGCTTCATCGTAAATCGTGAAGCGCGTCGTAAAGCCGGCCCGCAAAGCAGCCAAAGGCGCGCCGTCCCGCCGGAGCAGGCGGACACAAAAGGAATGGAATGTCGAAACCGCCGGGCTCACGCCGGCGAGCTCCGCGCCGCCGTTTTCGGCAAGAAGAGCCAGCACGCGGTCTCGCATCTCGCCGGCCGCCTTGTTCGTGAATGTTACCGCCAGGATGTTGCCCGGCCACACGCCCCGGTGGCAAATCAGGTGCGCGATGCGGTAGGTGATCACGCGCGTCTTGCCGCTGCCGGCGCCGGCGAGAATCAACAGCGGCCCTTCGGTGTGCTCGACAGCCTCCCGCTGTTTGGGATTCAGTTGTTGGAGGAAATCCATGCTGAAGCAGACGAAGCCTATTTTAGCACGCGGCCCCGGGGCTTCCGGTTGAGGCGGCTGTTTGCGCGGCTCGCGCGCCGGATTGGCGACGGGTCTCTGCAAGTTTGAGCGCCGCCGCCTTGCGGCACAAGGCAAACCTAATATTCCGGCCAATCAATCGCCTTCCAGACCAGCCGGATCGCAAGGCCCAAGACTCACGGCACGGGAGCGAGGACCTGAGGCGATTCATCGCCGCCGGCGTTGAACTCTCTGCCGCACACTGGGCGGCACAGATCAGAACGCGAGGGGATCGAAGGATCGAGTGGGAACAGGGCCGAGGCGCCTGTCCCCACAGGATCACTGCAACAATCCGCCGTGGCCGAGGCTGGCCACCTCGTGAGCGGCGACTCGGTAGCGGGCGAGAAGGGGCGGGAGTAGCAGATCAACGACGTTAGGCTTAGGGGAACGGAAACAGCCTGGAGCAGAAACAACGGGGACATCGCCCGCATAAGCCAGCAGCAGAAGGTTGCCGGGTTCCACCGGCGCCAGGAAACGCTCGAGCTTGCACCCAATGCGCTCCATGGCTCGTCCCACCACGTCGCAGGGGCCTGCCGGAGCAGTGGTGGATGCGATCAAGACAATCGTGGGATGAGACCGCAAAAGATGATCCAGCGCGCGGGCAACGGCCGGTTCTTCCTCTATAGCTGTAAGCACGAAGGTGCTGCCCGTCCCCAAGCGCTGCAAACGAATTCTCATGATGCTTTCAAACTGTTGCCGCGCTCTGTCGCCCTGCAACAAATCCGAGTAGAGCACGGCGACGACCGGGTGGCGGATCGGGCGCGCCTGCAAGACCGGACCGCACTCGCGCAGCATCGCGCGCGTCGCCTCCATTTCGCGCTCCGGAATCGCGAAAGGCGCTGTCTTGATCGTGGCCACGCGCTGGCCCGCCACAGCATACGAGAAATTCGGACTGGTCGCCACCGCCAGGCAGCCAGCCGAATTCACTTGCCGCAGGAGCTGGTCATCCACCAGCAGGCAGCTATTTTCAGTGGCCACCAGATTCGCCCGCCCGCCGGCCGCCAGCTTGATCTCCAGGCTGCCACACCCAATTTCAGAAGCCATCATGCTTGCCGCGTAGTCCTCCGGCACCTCGCCCTGCTCGAGCGCAGCCACCCAAATGCGCTCTAATCCCTCCGCATCCAGCAAGCGCACGTCCTCCTCGCTCAACTGATGGCCCTTGGCCAGCAGTTTTTTCCCGGATGGACGGAAAATCGGATGAAACAACAGCCGGCCGGCTGAATCCTTTACGGCAATGGCCTCCATCTTCATGATCCACCTCCTGGAACACGCAAGTCGATTACAACCCAGAAATTTTTGTTCGATTATACGAAAATATCTAGAAATAGCAACTGATTTTTTTAATTTATTGTGAATTATAAGAAATCCGTGGTACTAGTTTGGTACTCGCCCCGATACCGTTTGCCGGCCGTTTATTTTTCTCTGGACGCCTTCCTTGGCGATCCCCAGCGGAATAAAAGCGATTTTTCTCCCGGACGGCGAAAAGAGGATTCGAAAGAGTGCAGCCAGTACGACTCGCGGAGCCGGCCGGCCGGAACTCGCCGCGGATGCAGGCTGCCAGTCCCGCACCTCCGGTGTGCAGCGGTTCCTGATCTAAACCGGAAGCCGCTGAGCCGGCTTGCCCCTTCCCGCTGAAGCCAGCTACGTGCCACAGGTCAACACGTCGGAGCAAAAAATACAAAATAAATGGACGAAAAAAATCGTTATTTCAGTGTGCGGCCGAACTAATGGCGGCAGCATACTTGCAGAAAAATCGGCCATGGCTTCTAGCCCGGGAGCCAGGTCTTTCCGAGAAATGCCGTCCGGCGGCATCGCCGCGCCGTGCGAGCCCGGCCGATCCTCTGGAGGAAAGCTCAGGAGGCGGCCAGCGAGGCGGCGCATACGCTAGTTCCGAGCGGGCTGCCTGCCAGCAC
>DASREK010000124.1:0-14107 GCA_035652135.1 Bryobacterales bacterium
GGCAACAAGAGGCCCGCCGGCCCGGCGACCGCCGCCGCCAGCGGAAACAGCATCCAACGCCAGCCCCCTTGAAAGAAAAGCACCGAGTCGAGCAGGCGGCGTCCCAGCAAGGTGAAGAAGCCGCCGCCCGGCTCGATCTGCACTTCGACGAAACCGGCCTGGCGCAGCAGCCATTCCAGGCCATAGCGGGTATACCGAAAATAGTCGTGCGGCGCCTGGTGCACCTCCCACTCCTGGGGAACGATGAGCAGAAATGGTGCGCCGGGGCGCAATACGCGCGCGATTTCCGCCAGCACCCGGGCCGGCTCCCGGACGTGCTCCAAAACAGTCACATTCAGCGCTGCCGCGAAGCAAGCGTCCGGAAAAGGAAGCTTCTCCAGATCGGCCCGGGCATCGAGCCGGGAATAATCCCACCCTGGGTCTCCCACGCCCAGATCCACGCCTATGTAGCAACAATGTGCAAAAAGCCGGGCATATTGCGCTTCGCCGGCTCCGGCATCGAGCGTCTTGGCGCCGGCCGGCAGCGACAGAGCCAATTGGCGGACTCTCTCCTCTATGGCCGCCTCGAAGCGCAACAGCATTCGGCGAAGCGGCAGAGGCAGCAAGGCAGCCACTCGCCGGTGCCAGGGCGGCCGCACCGGGGGGTTCACTTCTTTACCGCCTCGATGAGGACGGTGGATCCGGCCCCGGCAGCTGCTTCGAGCGCCGTAAACGGCACGGCGGCCGCGGAAAGAGCCAGATATACGAGATTCTTCAGCAATCGGCGCGCGCCCGATTCGCGCACCCGCCGCGCCCGCCGGGACATCGGCTCGAGCCCCGGCGCCAGACTTGTCGCCAGGCCTGCGGGATTGTCGCGCAGAGAAAAAAATTTCTCCCGCCGGACGACAAATCCGGTTTCCTCCAGCAACTGTTCCACATCCGTTTTCCGGAAATCGATCAGGTGCCGTGGCACGTCGATGCCGCTCCACCGGTCGCCGAGCAACAGAAACTGCCAGCAAGCGGCGTTGGGAACCTGGACGTAAAGCTTCCCGGCCGGCGACAGCAAGCGGCGGGCGGCGGCGAGGGATTCGGAGGGATCCGGCACATGCTCCAGGACGTGAAACATGGTAATCCCGCCAAAGCTCTCCGGCGCGAAGGGCGAGCTCTCCAGCAGCCCGCAGAGGGCGGGAACTCCCTGGCTGCGCCAGGCTACGGCAGCGGCGCCGGCGGAAAAATCCAAGCCTACTCCGCGCATGCCGCGGCGGCGGAGGGCGGAAAGAAAGGACCCGCCGCCGCAGCCCACGTCCAAGACCAATGCGCCGCGCTCGAGCCCGTGCTCTACAAAACGCACATGGTCGCTCAGCACGATCCGCCGGTAGATGCCCTCCAGCCGGCCGATAACCGAGCGATCCGGAGCCCACCAGTAATTCTCCGGATAAAATGCGCCGATCTCTTCCCACGACGGCTGCGGCTCCAGCCGGATCAGCGAGCAGTTCCCGCATTCCACAACCTGGAACTCGCGCGCGGTTGAAGCATACAGGCGGTCCGTGGCCGAGAACAAAACGGTGAAGCCGCTGTGCCGGCAGCGGGGACAGCCGAGAATTCCGTTGCGCCCGGCCCAAGGCTTCCCGATCATGAAGTTTTCAGGGTCAGATCGCGCAGGCGAATTCGGAACCGTTCCAGAAGAGCGCACACCTCAGAGGCTGAAAGCCGCCGGATTCGCGCCACGTCCCGCCTTTTGGCGAGCATGCGAGGAAGCCCAGCGAAAGCAGCGAGATTGGCGCGAAAGAAACATTTTACCAGCACCGGGAATCCCCGCCGGCTTGTAAACAGCGCCGCTTCGCCCGACCCCCGTTGGGATGCGTAAACGCCGGCCGCCACGCGCAGCAAAAAATAAAACGGATTCAGAAGCAGCAGGCGCCAGGGGAACAGTTTAGCCGCCAGCCACACCCGGTTGCGCTCGATGAGAATCAACCGTTCCGGCGAAAAACGGCCGAGAGTCGAGCCCTGATGATGATAGACCACGGCGGCCGGCGCATACAGGCAGCGCCAGCCGGCGATCCGCGCGCGCAAGCCCAGCTCGGCGTCGTCGGCGTAGGCGAAAAAGTCCTCTTCGAACCCGCCGATCTGGTCCAGCATATCTTTCCGATACATAGCAGCGCAGCCGTCGGGCCACGACGTTTCCTCGAGCCGGTCGTACTGTCCCCGGTCGGTCTCCCCGGTTCCGCGGCCCCGGTTTTGGCCGTCGGGATAGATCAAGTGGCCGGCCTTATCGATGGTCTGCCGGTTTTCCCAAACCAGAATTTTGGAAGCCGCCATCCCGATATCCGCTCCCAGCTCGAACACCTGCAACAGTTCTTCCAGCCAGCGCGGATCGGCTTCCGCGTCATTATTCAGCAGAGCGATATAGCGCCCTGCGGCCGCCGCAATGCCCTGATTGTTGGCCGCGCAGAAGCCCCGATTTTCGGAATTCTCGATCAGCCGCACACCGGGAAATTCGGCGGCGACCATGGCCGCAGAACCATCCCGGGAGCCGTTATCCACCACAATGGTCTCGAAGTTCACAAAGCTCTGGCGAGAAAGCGACTCGAGGCAGGCTCGCAGCAGATCTTTGCGGTCCCAGTTCACCACGACAACCGACACCAATGGATTCTGTACAAAAGCCGTCACTGGATCCCATCTGCGGTCGCGGATACTCGGCAGGGCTGTAGTATTATAAACCCGAAGAGTCTTTTCCCAGAAAAAATGGGCGACTTCGGGCAGAACCTTCGGCGTGAGCGCGAAGCCCGCGGCGTAGCCCTCGAGGATATATCCCGGGCCACGAAAATCAGCGTGCGCCTTTTGCAAGCCATCGAGGACGAGGAATTCGAAAGGCTGCCGGGCGGAATTTTCAACGTCAACTTCGTGCGCCAGTATGCGCGCCAGCTCGGGCTGGATGACGAAAGGATCGTCAGCGAATTTCGCCGGCTCACGGCGCCGCCGGTTGAAACCGAAACGCCGCGTTCCTCTCTGCCCCCGGAGTGGATTGCGCGCGCGGCGGAGCAGCGGGCTCGGGAGCGCGAGCCACGCGTCTGGATGGCGGCGACTGTCGTAGTGGCGGCCATCGCGATCGGCGGCGCCGCGTATCTGATTTGGTCAGGCCGGCGGGCGCCCGCGCTGGAGAGACTCTCGCCGCCGGCTGCCTCCGCACCGACGCCGGCGGCTCCCGCCGGTATTCCCGAGCCGACCCGCCCGGAGGGCCTGCCAGCAGACAGTGCGCAAAGCCTGTCCAGCCGGCCTTCTGCGCCGGAAGAGCACGCCCCGGCGGTGGAACGCCCGGCGAGCGCGGCGCCGCAAAATCCGGCTTCGCCCACGGCCGCGGCGATCCAGTCCCGAAAGCCCGCGCCGGCGGCTGGGGCGGCGCCCATTCACGAGCAGACGGCGTCTTCCCCGACACAGCCGGCGGCTCTCAGTTCCGGCGTCACGCCGGCTGCCGATGTCAGTTCGGAGACGCCTGCGGAGACCGTCTGGGCCGAGGCGCCCGTGCGTGTGGAAATCCAGGCTACCAGCATCGTGTGGGTTGGGGCCTCGGCGGACGGCCAGCCCCGCTTCCAGACGACTCTGCGCGCTCAACAGACACGCCGGATCGCCGCGCAGTCATCGGTACGGCTCCGGGTTGGTGATGCGGGAGCGCTCATGGTCACCCTCAATGGCCAGCCGCAGCCTCCCATCGGCCCGAAAGGCCAGGTGCGCACGGTGATACTCACGGCGCAAGGCATGCGCGTCCTCGCTCCTCCTTCTGCGGCGCCCCCGTCCGAGGGCGCCCGCCCCGCTGACACGACGGAGATCCAGCAGGGAGCAGGAGGAGCAGCTGAAGCCGGTCCGAATCCCTGACCGGGACGGCCCCGCGCTGCTTATGCCCCGCCGCATTTATCTCGATTACAACGCCAGCACCCCGATCGCACCGGAAGTAGAGGAGGCGATGCGCCCCTTCTTCTCCGAGCATTTCGGCAACCCCTCCAGCGCGCATTGGGCCGGCCGCTCCGCGCGGGAAGCGGTCGAAACCGCCCGGGCTGAAGTCGCCGCCTTAATAGGCTGCTCGGCGGAGGAAATCATTTTCACCAGCGGCGGCAGCGAGGCGAATAACCACGCTTTGAAAGGCGTGTTTTTCGCCAGAGGAGGCGCCGGCGGACACATTATTACCACTCAGATCGAGCACCCGGCTGTGCTGAACCCGTGCCGCTTTCTGGAGCAGCTCGGCGCCAAAGTCACGCGTGTGCCGGTGGACCGATTCGGCCGCGTGGACCCTGACGATGTGCGGCGGGCCATCATTCCCGGCACGATCCTGATTTCGGTGATGCACGCCAACAACGAAGTGGGAACCATCCAGCCGCTTCGCGAGATCTCACGAATCGCCCGCGAGCATGAAATCCTGTTTCACACCGACGCAGCGCAATCCTGCGGCAAAATTCCGGTAAGAGCCGGCGAATTCGGCGTGGACCTGCTTTCTGTGGCGGGTCACAAACTCTACGCTCCGAAGGGCGTGGGAGCGCTGTTTCTGCGCCGGGGAGTTGCCATTGAGCCGTTGATTCACGGGGCTGCGCACGAATCGGGACGCCGCGCCGGCACCGAAAACGTGCTGCTGGACGTGGCTTTGGGCGCAGCCTGCCGGCTGGCTCAGTCCTGGATCGGCCGGCCGCACATACAGGATCTCCGGGATCTGTTCTGGAGTCTCCTGCAAAAACGGTTTGGCGAGTGCGTTGTGCTCAACGGGCATCCGGCCGAGCGGCTGCCGAATACCCTCAATGTGAGTTTTGTCGGGAGAATCGGGGCGGAGATTCTGGCCCGGATGGAAAATATCGCGGCATCTACCGGTTCGGCCTGCCATGCGGGCTCGATAGAAATCTCCCCTGTCTTAAAGGCGATGGGGACGCCGCTCTCGGTGGCTGCCGGCGCGATTCGTTTCAGCCTTGGCCGTAACACGACCCGCGAGGAGATAGAGGAGGTCGCAGCCACTCTCGAGATCTAACGAAGTTTCCGAATTCGCCACGCCAGATCCGCTCCAGCCGCGGCGAAGCGGGATTTTCCCGTGACCGGGAAATTCTCTTGCGCCGGCCGTGATCCCCGCTTCGGCCTACTTCAACGCTTTCGCGCTGGCGCTGGTCTTGCTCGAGGCAGATGACTTGGCGACGGCCTTGGGCCGCGGGCCTGAAGCGCCGGGGCGTGTCCCCGTCTTCGGCGCTGCCGAGGGAGTCATGCCGCCGTCTATCACGGTCACCCCATAGCTCTTGAGCTCGGCCACTTGGGCGGTCTTCGCCGCCGAAGTGAGCGGATTGCGCGCCACGTAAAGCTTCAGATAGGGCGCAAAGCTTTTGTCGCCCGCAAAATCCTTCTTTGCCGAGCTGACCAGAGGAGCGAGAGTGTGGATCTTGTTTCCGTCGAGCGCTAAGTAGCGCAGTGAAGTAAGCGCAGCAAGCGGCGAAATATCGGTGATCTGATTTCCTTTCAGATCCAACGAAGTGAGCTGCGTCAAACCGGCCAGCGGTTTCAGATCGGTGATCTGATTGCCGTCGGCGTAAAGGGTCCAGAGTTTTTTCAGGTTGGCGAGCGGGGTTAGGTCTTTGATCTGGTTGTTTGAAAGGTACAGATCATTCAAACGCGTCAGGCTGCCCAGCGGCGTTAGATCGGTGATCTGGTTGTCCGAAAGCTGAGCGTACTCCAGTTTCCCAAGCGCGTCGAGGCCTTTCAGGCTGGTAATTTTGTTTTTGGAAAGATCGACCCACTTGATCTGGCTTCCGACTTCCAGCGTGTCCGGTTTCTCCACGCTTTTCAGTTTCTCAAGCGACGTCAGATCGGTGATTTCGTTTCCGGATAAGTCCAGCGACGTGAGGCTGACGCAGTTCTCCAGCCCGGTCAAGTCCCGTATGCCTTTGCCTTTGGCCTCAATAGTGGCCACATAGCGGACATCGTCTTTCGTGAGAGGCTGGCTAGGATCTTTTTTTCCGATCACCTGCTGGCGCACGGCGGCTTCCAAATTCTTGTCCGGAAACTGGACGGGCTCCGCCGGAGGCTTTGACGGCTCCGCCTGCGCCTGCCCGCCGGCCTTTCGTTGCGCTTTCGGCTGCGCCTGCTGGGCCCGCATGGAAATGGGCATGAACACTAAAACGGCTGCAACGAGAATGTGACGCAGAATCTTCACCGTGATTCCCTTCATACGACAGCTCCTGGTTGTAAGCTGCATCGCAACCGCGATGTGGGTGTAATGCTGCGTGAGTTAGCAATCTATTGTACTCAATCCCAAACCCCGCGGCGGTGGAAACCTCGGATCCCGTCCGAGCGGCGCGGCCGTCTCGCCCACCCGGCGGCGCCTGGCAGGGACACGGCGGATGTGGGAGAGGCACGGATACCGCCCGTTCTCGACCCGCAAGGAAGTTCACTGGCGGTGAGGTAAAATGAAGCGGCAAGGGCACGTAGCTCAGATGGATAGAGCGGTCGCCTCCTAAGCGACAGGTCGGCGGTTCGAATCCGCCCGTGCCTACCACTTCCCTTTCAGCGGCGGAAAAATCGGAAAGAAAAAAGTCTGGAAAACAGCGATCGCCGGCCTGACTCCCGGCGGGCCGCAGCCTGGGCGGCGACGGCTCGCAGCACATCATCGCCGCCCTGGCCATCGCTCACCGCGGGCGCGAACTCTGCCAATTCGGGCAGCCCCATCCAGCCAATAAGGTCATCTTCTGGCTGGGCCGGCGGCGGAGGAGGAAGACTCAGGGTTTTATAGCTCCGTTGCATTTCTATAATTCCGGCAATGGCGAGACTGGAACTCATAAGATGTTCCCGTTTCTAAAATACTGGGATGGCGGTGAAATTACTATGGTACGAGCCTCTCATTCTTTGCCCCTACGGATGTCTCATCCGCACCCGTGAGACTCCCGACCATCCAGTGAACCGATCGTCCTACCCCATAGGTTTATTCCCTTAGCTGCCGTCTTTTTGACGCCGCGCGCCGCAGCCCCGCCCTCTTGCGAGCGCCGGCTGATTTACGACCTGAGCGGTGTAAACTGAATGGGAGACCTGATTTGCGAACGTGGCGGAATTGGCAGACGCACCAGACTTAGGATCTGGCGGCCGCAAGGCCATGGGAGTTCGACCCTCCCCGTTCGCACCAGTTTTGCAGGAATCGGGTTCTTGCCCGGCCGGCTCTCGGCTGCGGGAGATCCTACTGTGGTCGAAATTTGGCGATTGTCGCGGAAAATGCCCTGCAATTTCGCCCGGAATCGGCCGGGGCGTGCTTTTGGACGAAGTTGACGGGGTTTCACAGAGGCCCTACAACAACGATCGGCTGCCGGGAAAGAGTCCAAAATCTTGCCAGGCACTCTGCCCATGAGGCATGGGAAGCGACGCTGATTCTCGTTCCGGTCCCATTCTGGTTCTTTCAGGCACGAAGCGGGTAGTTATAACCATCGCCCGGTCGCTTGCCCGGCACGGCATTCCGGTTCATACTGCCGGCTTCGACTCCTCGGGTGGAAGTCCAACGCGTTCTCGCTTCATACAGCGCCACTTCAGCCTTCCCGACTTCCGGAGAAATCCCGACTTATTCCGCGAACGCCTTTTGGCCTTGATTGATCGCTATTCGTACAAAACTCTCTTGCCGGCCGGCGACGATGCACTGGTTTCGCTGGGGCCGGTCGACGCCGAGCTTCGCCGCCGCGTCAGGTTGCTTTGTCCTCCGCCGGACATCGCCGGCCTCGTGCTGGACAAACCGAAAAGTTTGGCCTTAGCCCGTGAGTGCGGGCTTCGAACGCCGGCCCAATTTTGCGTCGATGGACAGCGTTTGGAGGATTTCCGCCATATTCTGCCATTTCCTCTCGTTGCCAAACCGGCAAACAAAGCTCGGAATCAGCAGCCCGGCAGCCGCCGCATTGAAGATTTCGAAGATCTGCGCCAAACGATTCTGGCCAACCCGCGTTTTTGCGAGGAATGGGTATTACAAGAATATTGCTCCGGCTTCGGCGTAGGCGTTGAAGTACTGCTGTGGGACAACGAACCTCTCATTGTGTTCCAGCACAGGCGGGTGAAGGAACTGCCCAGTTCCGGAGGAGTGAGTGTGAAGTGCGCAGCCGAGCCGCCCGATCCGGAACTGGCGGAAGGCTCGGTGCGGCTGCTTCGGAGGCTCGGGTGGCAAGGCGTGGCCATGGTCGAATACCGCTTCGATCCCGCGACGAGGTCAGCGGTGTTCATGGAGATTAACGGCCGATTTTGGGGGTCTTTGTCGCTGCCTGTGCATGCCGGCGTTGATTTTCCCTACTATCTTTGGGAGCTCGCGCATCAGCGCCGGCCCCAGATGCCCGCCCGTTATCCACCCGGCGTCTGCGTGATGTGGAGGGCGGGCGACTGCCTGCGGCTGCTCGGCTTGCTTCAGGAGTGGAGAGCCGGCAGATTCCCTCTTTCCAAACTATGGCGCGAGATAGGCCGCTTCGGGGCCGACTTTTTCTCCCCTGTAACGGATGCCGTGTGGTCGCTTTCCGATCCCTGGCCGGCCATTTCCGAGTTCTTTTCTCTGCTCCGTCTCTTGCCCTTTGCGGCACACAGCCGCGAGAGGTAGCGACTCCAGGAACCGCTGCGGCGCGGTATCCGCGTCCGGTCCCGCCGGCCCGCCGTCTTCTTTGTTTCCTGCATAACCCGGCTCTCTGGCTGGTTCGCGCGAAAAGAGATCGGCAGGGCTTGTGCCTTGCTGCGCAGCCACAGGCCCGCTTGCAACTCATGCCGCCGGCCGGCGTAAAGTGAAGGAGAGTGGTCGAGGCCGCTTTCGGCCGCGCCGCAAGCCACAGACTTCGAGACGAAATCGTGCTTCTTTACGCCATTACCGACCGCTCGCAATTGACGGCGCCGTTGAGCGAGCGTATCGCCCTTTTGCTCCAGGCGGGCGTCGATTTTCTTCAGATCCGGGAAAAGGATCTCTCGCCTCGCGAACTGTTCGAAGTGGTTAAATCGGCCGTTGCTCTTCCTAATCCGCACGGAACAAGGATTCTGGTGAACGAGCGCACCGATGTCGCTCTGGCTGCCGGCGCTCACGGCGTGCATCTGCCCGCTGGATCGATCTCCCCCGCGCGGATTCGCCGGGTCGTCCCGGCGGGCTTCCTGATCGGCAGTTCCTGTCACTCGGCGGAGGAAGTTGCTTTTGCGGAGGCGGCGGGCGCCGACTTCGCCGTATTCGGGCCCGTTTTTGAAACGCCTTCCAAACGAAGCTACGGCCCGCCGCTCGGGACCAACGCTCTGGCGGAAGCGGTGCAGGGCCGCCGGATTCCGGTACTCGCCCTAGGAGGCGTTACCCCGCAGAACTTCCTTCAATGCCGGGCGGCGGCGGGAATCGCGGCAATATCCATGTTTCAAAACGCTGCCGATCCAGGGGGCTTGGTGAAAACTTTGCGCGCGCGGTGGCAGGAGGGAGGATCCTGAAGCGCCATTCTGAAGGTTATTCGCGTCTTCCCAATTCTTCCGGGAAGAGCGCGAAGCCTTCAGGCGGAGGAAAAGTCTGGCGCAGCAGTTCCAGCCGCTTCCGCAGATAGCGCGTGGGCAACTGTCGCGGGCCGGTTTCCACGTCTATATCGCAGCACAGGCCATGGAGATAAAGAGTGGCCGTGTCTTCGAACGCCTGGCGAAAGTACTCCCGCTGCAACTTTGTATCGCGCAGCAGATTCGTTTGCCGGCGCAGCAACTGCTGCTTCAGACGCCAGCTCTTTTCTTCCACTTCCCCATGCGCCTCGTTGGCCAACTCTTCCCGCAGGAGCCGGCTGAACCGCTCGCGCTGCGCCTCGGTGAGCCGGAAGGAGGCAAGCGAGGCAAGGCCGTTGTAAAAGGTGTAATGATAGTCGGCGATTTCCTCGTCTTTGACTGCCAGAAAGAAAAAAATCTCACCCCCCAGCTCGAGGCTCGCCGCCGGCACCTGGCGCGCCTCCGCCGGCTTCTCGAACGCCACCAGATCCTTTCCGTTGCTCCGCTCCAGATAGGGGACCAGCACCAGGCGCACTTTCGGTAAAATTTCGCTTAACGACGGCGGCAGGGCCGCTACTGGCTCCTGCACGTATTGCTGGACCTGATGGTCGTCGAGCGGCAGCGCCGCGAAGTACGAATAGGTGTTATTGAGAGGGAGCATCTCGCGCTGGAACTGCTCGGCGAACTCCTCCACCGGCAAGCGCGACGCCAAGGAAATAGAACCAGACATGTCCTGCTGCCATCGTAGCACAGCGATGCATCCGCAGCGCCGCATTCTATACTGGAGTCAAATGAAGGTGTTCATCTCAGCGGGGGAAGACTCCGGCGATCAGTACGGAGCGGCACTCGTCTCTGTTCTTCAGCGGCGGTGGGAATCCTCGGTCTTCTTTGGCTGCGCCGGACCGCGGCTGCGTGCGGCGGGCGTTCATCCCGTGGTCAGTGCAGAGCGTCTCGCCGTAGTCGGACTGGTCGAAGTCGCTGGACACCTGCCGCGCATTTACAGGGATTTTCGCCGCCTATACCGCGCCGCCCGGCAGGAGCGGCCCGATCTGGCGATACTCGTTGACTCGCCGGACTTCCACCTGCGGCTGGCGGCCAAGCTCGCCCGGCTGCAAATCCCGGTGGTCTACCTGATCGCTCCGCAAGCCTGGGCGTGGAGGCAATGGCGGGTAAGGCAGATGCGCCGCGTGATTACCAGACTGCTCTGCATTTTTCCTTTCGAGGAAGAATTTTTTAACAAGCGGGGCGTCCCGGCGGTCTATATCGGCCATCCGCTGGCGGAGGCTGCGCGGCCCTCTTTGTCGCGCCACGATTTTTTTCGGAAACACAGGCTTGCTTCGGAGCGTCCCCTTATAGCGGTGCTCCCGGGCAGCCGCCAGGGCGAAGCCGCGCGGCACCTGCCCCTGTTATTGGACGCGATCCGGCAGCTAAACACATGGAGGGCCATGACGTTTGTTGTGGCCGCCTCCCGGTCTACGGGAAAGAAGTTTTATGCCCGGTACGCGGCCGGGTCGGGCGTCCCGGTGATCGAGGGCGACACGCACAACTTGCTGGCCCATTGCGATCTGGCTCTGGTGGCCAGCGGCACCGCGACCGTCGAGGCCGCACTGCTGGGCGCGCCTATGGTGACTTTTTACAGGGTTCATCCCGCAACCTGGATTTTGGGAAAATGGCTGGTGGATGCTCCCTTCCTGAGTATGGTCAACTTGCTCGCCGGGCGTAAAATCGTGCCCGAATTGATTCAGAGCGAATTTACCTCCGCGCGCCTGGCCGAGGAGGCGCGCGCGCTGCTTGACGGTCCGGAGCACGCCGGACAAATGCGCCGTGCGCTGGCGGAACTGGCAGGGCGACTGGATACAGGGAGCGGCGTGATGGAGCGCGCGGCTGACGTTTGCGAAGAGGTTTTGACCGCTGCCCGCCGGGTCCCCCCGCAAGTGCGCGCCACGGCGCAAAATGAGGTGAGGAGCTGGTGATGGTTCGCAGGTCGTTGCTTTCCGTTCTTATCGCGCTGGGCCTGTTGGCGCCGGCTTCGGCCCAGGATCGGCGGCCGCGCATTGATGTCGAGCACTACCGGATCGACGCCGAGATTCATCCGAACACGCAGTCTTTGACGGCGCGGGTTCTTGTACAGTTCACGCCCCAGGAGGACACCTCGAGCGCCATCTTCGAGCTCAACAACGGCCTCAATGTCACGCGCGTGTCCGGCGAGAAAAACGAAGAAATCCCCGCTACACGCTACCAGCAGGACTTCACCGTCCGGCTCAACTTTCCGGCCACGCTGCCCAAAGGGAAGCCCGTGGCTGTTACGTTTCAGTACGACGGCCGGCTTATGGGTCTGGACAACTCGCCGGTCGAAGGCATCAGTTTCGCCTCTATCGCGGGGGACCGCGCGTATCTCCTCTATCCGGCCCGCTGGTTCCCGGTCAGCGGGTATACCAGCGACCGGTATACCGCTGAACTGAATATCACCGTTCCCGCCGGAATGGACGTGATTGCCAGCGGCTTGCACACCACCAAGCCCGCGCCGGAAGGTAAAGTTATACATAGCTTCACCTACGATCACCCTTCCTTTCCCGGGAGCGTTGGCGTGGTGACCGGGCAGCCCGAGCGCGTATCGAGCGAAGGCATTACTACTACTCTCTACTTCCGGGGGCCGGAGAAGGAGCAGGCCAGCGCTTACGGCGACGCAGCCGGCAAGATCGTAAGGTATTTCAGCAGCCTGTTTGATCTGCCCCCTTCCGCCAATTTAACCGTCCTTGAGACCGAAGACAATGCGCCGAACGGCTATGCGGCGCCTGGAATTCTCTTCTTGAGCCCCCGCGGCATCGGCAAAAAGCTGAACAGCCGGCTGCTCAGCCTGGAAATCGCGCATCAGTGGTGGGGAATACTGGTCTCACCGGCGTCGCGGCGCCACCTCTGGCTCGAAAACGGTTTCGCCAACTACGCTCATCTTCTCTGGGTGGAGAACAGCGCCGGGCCGGCGGCATTCAACGCCGAGGTGCAAGATACCAGCATCGAGGCGCTCACCAATGAAGAGACGCCGGTCATCCAGGCTGATACGCTGCCGGATTACTCTCCGGAACTCATGGCGATAACCTCGGCCAAGGGCGCGATGGTGCTCCATATGCTCCGATACCTGGTCGGGGACGACGTGTTTTTCCGCTCGGTGAAAGAGTTCGCTCAGAAGTATGCCTGGAATTCGGCGATCACGGCGGACTTCGAGAAAATCGTGTCTGCCGAGGCCAAGCAGGGCCTTCAATACTTTTTCATCGAATGGATCGAATCCAGCGGGGCCTCGGAGTTCAAGCTCGAGTACACGATATTCCGCCTCGGCGAAGGCAAAGGCTTCCGCGTGGTCGGGAAGGTGACGCAAGATAAGGACACCTTCCGCATGCCAGTGGAGATGCTCATTGAAACCGAGGGTGAGCCGGAGAGGAAGAAGATCGAGGTGGCGGGCACGTCTTCGGAATTCTCGGTCGATACTTTCGGCAAGCCCAAACGAGTGATTCTGGATCCAGACCACAAAGTACTGCGGCTCGATGACAAAATCCGGGTCGCCGTGGCGATCAAGAAGGGCGAGCAACAGGCGGAGCTCGGGTATTACAACGAGGCGCTTCAGGAGTACCAAAAAGCCCTCGACGTGAATCGAAACAGCTCCCTGGCGCATTACCGCATCGCAGAAGTATTTTTCTTGCAGCGCAACTATCAATCCGCGGCCAATGAATTCCGGGAGGCCATCAACGGGGACGGCGAGCCCAAATGGACCGAGGTTTGGTCCCATATCAATCTCGGCAAGATCTTTGATATCACCGATCAGCGGGATCGGGCCGTAAACGAATACCAGCAGGCAATCCGCACCAAAGACAACACGCAGAACGCGCTGGACGAGGCGAACAAGTATTTGCAATCGCCGTACCGGCGGCCGTCGCGCAGCGAAGTCTGAGACCGCGGCCTCAGCCCTCTTCTTCCCGGTAGCCGGCCAGCGACCATTCCTGTGTCACTTCATCGAAGCGCAGCAGATACAGATTCCCATCATCGGCTCTCACGCGGAAGTAGCGATACCCGGGGCCATACCAGCGATCGATGATCTCCACGACCGAGTACCTATGCTCCCCAAGTAGAAACCTTAAGGGGGATTCGTCCGCCTTATAGCCGCTATAGGATTCCACCCTGACTCGCATGGTTAATTCTCCCGGGCCAGCGGTTTTGGATGCATTTTTTCGAACCCGTTCCGCTTGACAATCAGGAAAGGATGGATAAAATAAGGGCGATCTGTATGTTCGTCTCGCATGGATGACGCAACGACCTCTTCATAACATCCGCACTTAACTGGAAAACTGAGTCCATCAATATGGAGCCGTACTGCGAGCACTCGCGCACCAAAATCATTGCCCGAGATGGCAATGTGGACTACGTCGAATGCCTCGACTGTAAAAAAGTTTTCGAGGCAGAGGACCTCGAGCCGGTAGCCACGGAACAAGAGGAAGAGGAAGCAGAAGCCTGAAGGCGGAGACAAGGCCCTTCCTGTTGCTCCCTCGTGCATTGGCGGCTCGCCGGGGGAGGAGGTCCGCCTTGGCCGCTTCGCGAGCGGTTTTGCGATCTCGCGATCTCCGGGCGGCTTGGGAAACTCTGGTTCCGGCAAGGCGGGCGGCGCCGCGCT
>DASREK010000125.1:0-2376 GCA_035652135.1 Bryobacterales bacterium
CTCCACGATAGCGCGCAGCGCTGTGGGCACATTGTCGCCGAGAGGTTCCGGCGCGGTCTCGATTACCTTGTGCAGGGTCTCCAGATCGCTCCGCCCGTCAAACGGCCGGCGCCCCGCGAGCAACTCGTAGAGCACTACCCCAAAGGAGAAGATATCGCTGCGGGCGTCGGTCGCTCTTCCCTGGGCCTGCTCCGGACACATGTACGCGATGGTTCCCACCACCATGCCCGGCCTTGTCTGCACGGTGGCCGTTTTCGTCGCATCAGCGGGTTGCGGCGAGGCGCCCGCCAGTTTCGCAAGCCCGAAATCCGCCAGCTTTGCGTAGCCGCTCTTCATGACGAGGATATTCGCCGGCTTGATGTCCCGATGCAGGATATTGGCCTCGTGCGCGGACGCCAAACCATCGGCCACTCCTACCAGAAGTTCCACGATCTCCCGCCACGTGCGCGTGCCGGCCCCGGCCCATTCGCGCAACGTACCGCCGTCGATGTACTCGGTAACCAGGTACTGCTCCCCGTCGCGCTCGCCGACGTCATACACCGTGAGGATGTGAGGATGATTGAGCGAAGACGCCGTTTGCGCTTCCCGCTGAAAACGGCGGCGTGCCGCGGCGTCGGCAAGCCGGCTGGAAAGCACCTTCACCGCCACGGGCCGGTTCAGCCGCGTGTCGAGAGCCTTGTAGACGACTCCCATCCCGCCTTCGCCGATTGGCCCCTCAATCCTGTAACAGCCGACTTCCGACCCTACGGCGAACACCGGCGCGCTGGTATCTTCGATACCGGCCGCGTCCGCCAGCGCTCCGCCAAGCCGATCGAGTGGGTTCGTCGCGGAGATATCCTGCGCCAGCAAAGACTCGATTTCGCGGCGCAGGTCCTCGTCCCCGGCGCAGGCCTCGTCGAGAAAGCTCACACGCTCGCCCGTCGGCCGCTCCCGCACGGCGTGATAGAGCCGCTCGATCTGTCGAAAGCGTGAAGAAGTCATAAGAATCTCGCCTATGGTTTACTGCTGCAACTCCTCATCAACCATGCCTTGCCAAGATCCCAGTCGACCGCACGGTCCGCAACGAATTTTCAGTACCGAAACGATCTCCTCTTCCGTCAGGCCGCCGGAGTATCTCAATTCGACCACCTTCGTCCGGCGCGGCTCGACACGTGAAAATTCGTCTAAGGCCTCGTCCAGAGCGACGATGGAGGGCCCGGGAACCGGAGCGATCACGGCGTTTTCTCGATATTCAGCCGGGCAACCCGCCCGCCCCGCTTGTCCGACGCCCGGGCTCGAGGCTTATCTACGGAGATGTGCGGCATCATCTGCGCGGCCATGGCAAAGAACTGCGCTCGCTCCTGCCAATCGACGTGGGTCACGTCGACCAGGTGGAGATCGACCTCATTTACGAACGCCGTGGCTTGCAGGGTATTCCCCTGTCGTTCGTTCTTCATATAGCGGCGAGCGATAACGGGTAATTCCGCGCAGACCTGCTCGACCACGCTCTCCAGCGCGGCATCATCGCCGCCGCTCCAGGGTTTGAGTAACTTCGTGATTTCCGCAGACCGGGGGACCGCCGCCGGCATTCTCACTCACGCGTACCAAAAAATAGCACAGTCGTCCCGGTTTCGTCGTTGGTTCCATGCACCGGGGCACAGGGAGCAGGCGGTAACCCCTGTATCTGGTGCCGGCAAACTCGATCGACTCGGCCGGGGAGAACGTGGGTGTGGCTCTGACGGCTAATGGCGAGGTTCACGGTTTCATTCTGATCCCCCGGTGAAGGAAGCGCCGGCAGGCTGCCCTGGGCGGATCGCCCAGCCGGAACCTGGCCCGGATCAGGAACGGTAATTCTCGTCAGAAGGCGGCCGATGCACTCCTGATTTAGTTTAGCGGCTGTGAAGGCGGACCCCTGTACCGCAGCCTGCCGCCGTCGGCTTGCGGAAGCGTGCAATATGCTCGAAATCGGTCAAGCGGCCCCCCGCGTGAACCACGGGTTCCGTAACACTGAGAACGTTATTATCCAGTCGAAGGCTACGAGAGCTTCTCCCAGACGACGGGCAACTCCTGGCGCTGCCATTCTTCAAATAACGCCTGGTAGCGGCCCTCCAGCGCCGTTCGCTTGATCTTCAGCGTCGGCGTTATCAGGCCGTTGCCGATCGTCCACGGCCCGTCCACGACCGCCAGAAACGCCACGCGCTCGTGCGGGTCCAGATCCGCGTTGACGTTTTGCATCTGCAAGTGGAGGGATTCGGCCAACTGTCTCTGGCCGTCGGCATCGGTGCACTTTTCACGGGCTTCCATCGACAGCAGCACAATTGCGAACGGGCTCGGATGGCCCGCCCCCATCAGGCAGCAGGCCTCGACCGCGGGATGTGTCAACAGTTTGCTCTCGAT
>DASREK010000126.1:0-5273 GCA_035652135.1 Bryobacterales bacterium
TGCCAGTCCGCGAAGAAAAACGTTCGGTTCTTCTGAACCGGCCCCCCGAGAGCTAAGCCGTACTGATTCCGCTTAACGGGCGGCTTGGGACTGAAAGGCGCGAAGAAATTGCGCGCATTCAGGCCCTCGTTGCGGAAAAACTCAAACAGCGTGCCATGAAAATCGTTGGTTCCGGACTTTGTCTCCACTTGAATCACGCCGCCATTGGAACGGCCGTATTCCGCCGAGTAGCTATTGAGTTGGACGCGAAATTCCTCGATCGCGTCGATCACCGGAAAATAGGCAACCTGGCCGGGCTCGGGCTGGAGAACGCTGATGCCGTCGTAGATGTACTCGCTCGTCCTCGGCCGGCTCCCATTAATGCGCGGGAGCAGCGAGGGGGAAGCTGTAGAGCCCGGGGGAAGCGCCACGCCCGGAGCGAGCGCCACCAGCGGCACGAAGTTTCTGCCATCGAGCGGCAGGGTTGTCACCTTGATATTGTCGGCGATGAAGCTCTCGGCGCCGGTGGTGGTCTGGAGGAATGGCGCGGAGGTGGATACGTCTACGGTCTGCGACAGATCGCCGATGGCAAGTTGCAGATCGAGAGACACCCGATCCGCAACACGCAAGTGAATTCCGGACCGGCGCAGGGGCGCGAACCCGGCTTTGGAAACGGCCACCGCGTACTCGCCGGGCTCCAGGGCGAAGAAATAAAATGCGCCGCCATCGTTGGTCGCGGCTTTCACCGTGCGGCCGGTTCCCGCATCACGCACCTCCACCTCCGCACCGGCGACGACCAGTCCCGAAGCATCGCGAACCGTCCCGAAAAGCTCGGAGTTCCCGATCTGGGCGAGCGCGGGCGCGGCGGCTGGAACGATTCCCGCCAATAGAAACAGCAGAAGGCGCAAAGGGTCGATTTCGGTTTTTCTCATAAAGACGACATTGTAACTTATACAAGACTTGTCATGCAAAGGAAAAAATTGTAGCGTATAAGGGACAAGAGCGCCCCCGAGGGCGGAGGCTATGGAAGTCAGAAACCGGGTCGGAGAAATCCGGCGGAAGCGCGGCGTAGCAGCGGCGGATCTGGCGGCCCAGGTTGGGGTCAGCCGGCAGACGATTTACGCCATCGAAGCCGGCGGGTACACGCCGAACACGGTAGTCGCCCTCCGGCTGGCTGAGGCGCTGGGGGTGCGGGTAGAAGAGCTGTTCTCGCTGGCACGGGAAGGCGCGGCGGCGAAGATGCAGACTGTCGATCTGCTGGGCGCGGAAACGCTCGCGCCGGGTCAGCCCCTCCGCTTGTGCCAAATCGGCCGGCGCAAGGTGGGCGTTTTCTCATCGCCAGCGCCTTTCGAACTGCCCCCCGCCGATGCGATAGCCGCCGGGCCGGCCGGACCGCAAATGGCTTTGGCCGAGCCGCTGTGCGATCCCGACGTGGATCCGGCAAAACGCCTGCTCGTGGCCGGATGCGATCCGGGCATGGGAGTGCTGGCGCGGCGCCTGATGTGCGAGGCTTCTGTGGAGCTGATCACCGCGGGCTGCTCCAGCCTCCAGGCGCTGGCATGGCTCCGCGAGGGGAAGGTTCACGTCGCCGGCTTGCACCTTCGCGATGAAGCAAGCGGAGAATTGAATGTCCCGGCGGTGAAGAGCGTTTTTCCGAAGGGCGGTTATAAGATGGTCACTTTCGCCGTCTGGGAGGAAGGCTTGATCGTCCGCAAAGGCAATCCTAAAAAGATCCGCAGCATATCCGACCTGGGCCGCCCGGACGTGGCCATCGTCAATCGCGAGCAAGGAGCCGGGAGCCGGTTTCTGTTGGACCGTGAATTAAAGAAGGCGGGCATCGCAGGGGCGGCCGTGCGCGGATATGACCGCTTAACCCGTGGCCACATTGACGCGGCCTGGCACGTCTACGCGGGGCAGGCCGATTGCTGTCTGGCGACGACGGCAGCCGCGCGTGTCTTCGGGCTGGATTTCATCCCGCTGGGCAGCAACCGTTACGATCTGGTGATTCCCCGCCGTTTTCTGGATCTGCGGGCGGTCGACGCCATGCTGGATCGAATGACGGGCCGCGGATTCCGCCTCGAATTAGAAGCGCTCGGAGGCTATGAGACCAGCCAGACAGGTAAGATTGTCTTGTGAAAAAGGCTTTCAGTACGCCATCTTGATGCCGTGAGCGGCTTCCCACTCGGCGGTATCCACCATTTCGATCGCGTCCCACGGGCAGCCATCCAGAAACGTGTCATCAGGACCCTTGCTCGTGCACTTCTTGCAGCCGATACACAATTGCGGGTCCACTTCCACGTGGCCGAAAGGAGGGTGCTCTTCGTCGGGCACCCAATACATGCACTCTTCCACCGGGCAATAGGGAATGCAGGCGGGCGAGCCGGCACAGCCGGTGCAGCACTCGGTAATAACGGCAATTTCCTTGGGCTTTTTCTTTCGAGGCGTCTTGATGCCCTCGGACTTTGGGTGCATTTTGACGACGGGTTCGGTTTCTACCATGGCTCCCTCTAGACCGTTTCCCATTATATCGAAAACGGCCGTCGCGGCTTCAGCCCCGGAAAACGGGCTGCTCCTCGCTGCTCTCCGATGAGCTGCTGAGTATAGAAACCGGCTGCCGGACCGCGAGAAAACAGCGCGTCCACACGAGCCTTGCGGAAGCGACTGTCGATCACATCACTTTTCCTTGTACAACCCGCCTGGCGGGGCCGCAATGGAATCGTTCCTTTCCGGAAGCGCGGCTGGTCAGGTGCGGACTCTTTCCAGCGGCTGGCCGGAACGGCACATCGCGCAGCAGCCGGCGTCCGCATAAACTTCCGTTTCGAGAGTGACAAGGCTGTAAAGCGGGATATGGTCGAATTGGAGCCGGCGCCCGTGCGGCTGATCGACCACGACCGCCAGGGCCATGATCGTCGCGCCGGCGGATTCCAGCAGGGCCTTGAGCTCGTGCAGCTTCTGGCCGGTGCGTAGAGTATCGTCCACCAGTATGACTTTTTCGCCCTGATGGTCCTCCATGTACTGGCGGAAGCGCAGCCGGCCGCCTTCATTTTCTGCCCAATAAACCTGGCGGGTGCGCAAGGCCTCGGCGATGCCGAAGGCGACGGGCAAGCCGCCCGAGGCGGGAGTGACCACGCTCAACTCCGGAACCAAAGCGGAAATCTCCAGATTGGCCCGCAGCAGCCGGCTGAGCGCAACGCTGAGCGTCCGGCAGTGCTGGTAGTAGCGCAGGGCAAGCGGCAGTTGCAGGAACTGGTCCGTGTGCTTGCCGTTGGGCAGCTCAAAGTGGCCGCGCCGCAGCGCTCCGGTGTCCTTTAAAATGCGAATAATTTCGTCCGGCGTCGGAAGCAGATGCATGCTGTTAATTATTCCACACAGGCAATTGAGCGTAACCGGCCCAAATCCAGCGGCTACACGCGAATCATCACGATAGCCCGCTGGATCTCTCCCGTCACTTGCGCTTCGCTCGGCCCGATATAGACATTCACCTCCGAGCGCACGCCGAAATCCGGAAAATAGATGCCCGGCTCGATGGAGAAGCACGTTCCGGGCGCCAGTGGACGGTCGTCATGGGTCTCCAGATTGTCCATATTGGCGCCATTGCCATGCACCTCTTCGCCGATCGAGTGCCCCGTCCGGTGGATAAAGCGCTCACCGTAGCCCTGCTCTGTGATGTACGCGCGGGCGACGTCGTCCACTTGATAGCCGCAAATGGTACGCCGTTCGCGCACCGCCGATTGGATAAACGCGATCGCGCGATCCCGGGCGGAGCTCACGATCTCGAATATGCCGCTAATCCGCGCGGGAGGCTCCTGGCCAAGATAGCCGGTCCAGGTGATGTCGTAATAGACGGCGCCAGGACGGCCGAGCTTGGCCCACATATCGAGCAGGACGAAGTCGCCGCTCCGGATGGGCGACGTCCGGCCGGGCCCCGGCTCGTAATGCGGGTTGCCGCTGTTTGCGTTCACGCCGACGATCGGGCCGTCCTCGGCAATCAAGTTGTGATCGCGGAAGCGGCTGAGAATGAAATCGCGGATTTCCAATTCCTGAACCAAGCCTGCCGAGCGGACCCGGCGGCCGATCTCCTCAAACGCCTCGGCGCGGATTTTGTCCACCCTGCGCCCGGCTTCCAAATGCATCTCGAGCTGCTCGGCCGTCCAACAGGCCTCAAACCGCTGGACCAAGGCGGAGGAGCTTGCCACTTCCACGCCCAAGCCGCGCACCAGCTCCACCGTGCCTGCATCCACCAGAGATACATAAGGAATCATGCAATCAGGTGAATACTGCATCGCGATACGGCGCAAACCAGAGAGCATGCCGAAGAGCTCGGCGCGCATCTCCTGCCAGCCGGAGTAGACGCGGCGGGCGCCGGGTAAGGCGTCCAGCATCCCGCTTTCAATACGATGAACCAGCTTCCGCGGTTCGCCCTCGGCGGGAATCAGATAGTACCAGCGGCGCGTGACGTGTTGCCGAGGCTCGAATCCCAGAACGCGGTAGGCGATCGGATCGCGGCGATGGTGGTCGAAGAAAAGCCAGCCGTCCAGCTTTTCGGCGCACAGCGCGGCTTGGATCTCATCAATATTCATAGGGGCGGTCTCGGATGCGGTGAAGGTTCTATGTAAAAATCGAAGGCGCCTGGCAACCGGCTCATACGGCCGCCTTGAAAGCCGTGCCTCATCGAACAGCCGAGCGGTCCGTTCGCTCCGGGCTGAGAACGTTCAAGAATCTAATTGACATCACCCATCAGCCTTTTTGTCCGTTTCGCCAGCAGCGCCAGAATTACGCCGGCGGCGATGGCAAAGCCGGCCACGGATCCGAAGAGCGTAGGCAGCGGCAGCGAACTGTAAAGCGATGCGGCTTTGCCCGCCAGCCAGTTGCCGATGCTCGTCGAAAGAAACCAGATTCCCATCATGAACCCGGCAGCGCGCTCGGGAGCAAGTTTCGTCATGGCGCTGAGGCCCACGGGGCTGAGCGAAAGCTCGCCCAAAGTTTGCAGAAAATACGTGCCCACCAGCCACCAAGGGCCTACCTGCCGGCCATCGCTTGCGGCAAGCGCGGCCGGGACCAGGATCGCGAATGCCGCGCCCGCCCACAGTAATCCAAAGGAAAACTTGGCGGGGCTTGAAGGCTCCGCGCCTTTGCGATGGAGCGCCAGCCACAGCCAGGCAAACACGGGCGCCAGCGCGACCACGAAGACCGGCTGGACGAACTGATACCAGCTCGCAGGAAAAACGAAATCCGCGAGATGAGAAGCGAAGGCCGGCAAAAGACGCTCCCAACTGGCAGGCAAAAGGCCGCCA
>DASREK010000127.1:0-11367 GCA_035652135.1 Bryobacterales bacterium
CGGGGGGCCAATCGGTCAAACGCAGCCGCGGCGCTCATACCTCGGTTTCCTCGAAACTTTCTTGCAGCCCGCGCCGCGCCAGCTCCACCTGCGCTTTCAGATCCGGAGCCGCCGGCTGCTCGCCGTTCAGCCGGCTCAAGGCAACCGAGCTTTTCAGCAGTTGGTCGGCGAACTGATAAAACCGCCGCGAATGGCGGCCGGCGATCCTGAAGTCGCGGTCCGTGGAACCGGCCCAGGGCGCAAGGCGCACCAGGCGCGGCTCTACCTCGTAATAATAGGGAGTTCCCTTGATCGGGTAGGAGACGGTCGTCAGAAAGACATCGGGAGCACAAGCCTTTACGTGTTCCACGGTCGCTTCGATGTCCGCGAGCTCCTCGCCTTCGTATCCCCACATGAGGAACATGCCGGTCTGAATGCCCTGCCCCCGGCACAGAGCTATGGCGCGCTGAACTTGCTCCACCTTGACGCCGCGCTGCATGGCGTCCAGAATGCGCTGCGAACCGCTTTCCGAGCCGATCCATATGCGGAAGCAGCCGAGCTCGGCGAGTGCTTCGGCGATGCGCGGGCTCACGCGGTCGGCGCGCGTAATGCACTCAAAGGGAATCCGCAGGGCGCGGCGTTTCATCTCCGCGGCGTAGTCCAGTATCCAGCCGGGATGAATGGTGAACACGTCGTCCGCCATCCACAGCATGTCCGGCTCGTAGCGGCGCAAGATCCATTCGACCTCGTCCGCCACGTTGCCCGGCGAGCGCCGGCGATGAGTTTTTCCGTAGGTCGAGTGACTGCACCAGCGGCAGTGATACGGGCAGCCCCGGGATGTAATTACTGAGATCGATCCGGCCCCATGCCGTTTCCGCCATGCGGCCAGATACCGGCCGATATCAATGCGCTCGCGATCCGGCCAGGGCTGCGCGTCGAGATCGGGGATCAGGGCGCGCGGCGCCGTGCGGGCGAGCGCTCCGTCCTCGCTCCGGAAAAAAATGCCGTCCACGTGGGCGAGGGCGTCGCAGCGCCGCGACCGCAGCGCCGGAAGCAGTTCCTCCATGGTGGCTTCCGCTTCACCCTCTACGATCACGTCGGCCCCTGCTTCGAGATATTCGCGCGGGTAATTCGCCGGCTCCGGACCGCCCAGCACCACCGTCCAGCCGGCCCGCTTGGCGGCCGCCGAAATTTCTAGGACGCTGGGCCGCGTCATGAGGTTGCCCCCGATGCCGATCACCGACGGCGGGCCTTTCTCCAAAATTCCGAACAGCTCCTGCCGAGAGCCGAACGTCGTGTCGTAAATTTCGACGGCAAAGCCCTTCTGCCGCAGATGCGAAGAGATATAAAGAATGCCGAGCGGCGGGTAGGGCTTCATGATATGAAGCTCTTTCGCGTCTTCGTAGAGAAAATAGCCGTGGGTCAGCAGCAGGTCCATACAGGCGCCGGATCCGGCAGTGCCGTAGCGTTCGGGTTGGAGCAAGTCTTTTGCATCTGCTCCACCTGCCGCCACAACACGCAGAGCTGCTCCCGGCTCGAACCGGTTTTCCGCTTCTGCGCGATATCCACTTCGAGGTGCAGCGCGTCGCGGAGCGCCTTGTAGAACTCGCTCGTGTAGGCTCCTTGAAACATCATCGCGAGATCGTCGCTGTCGAGCCAGTTTTTTTGGGAACCGAGCTGCGCTTTTACCAGGCCGTAAAACTTCGTTCCCGGCAGAGGGTAGGCCACGGAAACGCCGATATCGTCGGGTTTCGTTTCCCGAACTAGGTGAATGGTGCTCTGGATGTCAATCCAGGTTTCGCCGGGGTATCCAAACTGCAAAAAATAACAAGCGCGGATTCCATGCCGGAGCAGGTTTTCGCGAGCTTGGTAAACGTGCTGTACGCGGAGGCCCTTCTCCATGGCGTCGAGGACCCTCTGCGATCCTGATTCCACGCCCATCCAAACCTCGGCGCAGCCCGCCCGCCGCAGCGCCGCCACTGTGTCGCGCGTCATGAGATCGCATCGCGACTGCATCTGGAACGGAATCTGCGCGCCGCGGGTCTCCACGGCCTCCGCAAATTCTTCCGTCCAGCGCGGGGAAAGCGCAAATATATCGTCGGCAAACCACAAGCGATCGGGCTGGAACCTGGTTTTCAGGTACAGCATCTCGTCAGCGACTCGAGAAGGAGACCGGAAGTGATAGCTCTGCCCGTAAATCGGCTTGGCGCACCAGTTGCACCGGTAAGGGCAGCCCCGGCTCGAGACCATGTTTACGGAAAAATAGCCGTGGGCGGACAGCCAGGCCTTGCGGTATTGGGATGCATCAATCAGGTCCCAGGCCGGCGGGGGAATCCGGTCCAGATCGGCGATCACTTCTCGCGGAGGAGTCCGGCGCACTTGGCCCGAGACAGAGTCCAGGTACGCCAGGCCTCTGATCTCTTCGGCAACGCGGCCCGGCAGCCGGCCTTCTGTTTCCGCCTGCGGGGAGCGAAGCAGCTTGGCCGCGGTCTCGACCAGCGTTTTCTCGACCTCGCCGATGAGGATGAAATCGGCTCCCTGGGCCAGATATTCGCCGGCATGATCGGAAGCGTCCGATCCATTGACCAGCACCGGCAGGCCCCGCGCCTTGGCCGCACGGCACATAAAAAAGGCCAACTCGCGGTTCCGGGCGAGACACATTTTTGTCAAATAATTGAAATTGTCTTCGCACACGGCCACCAAACGGGGCCGGTGCTGGTCGAGCGCGGCGTAAAATCCTTCTTCTGGAGGATTCAACGTCGCATCGAAAAGCGCCGTCTCAAGGCCTTCTTCGCGGAGCGCCGCCGCCGCTATGAGCGTCTGTAGCGGCGGATACGGCTGCATTTTACGAGTCTGTTTCCGGTCGAAGTAGAGATGATTGGAGTGGGTGAGCAGTACGTCGGCCATCTCAGCACGTCACCGGCTCGGCGGAGAGCTGCCGGGCGTCCACCTTGGGTTTGGGAGCTTGCAATACGCGGGCGGCGGCGTTTTTCAGCCAAAGTTCGAACGGGAACACGTAAAAATCATGATCCAGCCGCCAGCGGGCGGGAACGCTAATCGCCTCGTGCACGGCGCGCGTGACGCGGTTCCGCCGGTCTGCGGCGATCGGCACGCGGTGAAACGCGACGCGCAGATATTCACGCATGATTTGCAAGCGGTGGTGCTTGCGTCCCTTTAACCAGGGCAGCACCGTGTAGCGCGGGAAAAAGTCGGCCCAGCCTTCAAGCGATTTTGGAACGTCGATGCCAAGCTCAAAAGCCCGCTCCATCACGGGAGATCCTGGATAAGGCGTAAAGATATTGGTCCAGAATTCGGCGCCGGGAAACCGGCGGCAGATGTCCATAATCAAGGCAATGCTTTCGCGCCGTTCCTTCTCTCCCTCGCCCGGGTATCCGAAAATCATGTTGAAGGAAGGGCGGATGCCAACTTCGTGAAGTTTGTGGGCGGCCTCATAGACCGTCTCAATCTTCTGAAAATCTTTGTTCATCAAATGCAGAATCTTCGGCGAGCCGGAGTCCGCGCCTTGCGAAACCTGCGAAAGGCCGGCGCGCCGCAGCAGCTTGAGCTCCTCGGTGGTCAAGCGGGTCACCAGGTTGGTAGAGGCCTGGATGCTCCAATCGAACTTCACCCCGCGCCGCAGCAGCTCCTCGGCGATCGCCACAGCTCGTTCCCGGTCCACGAGAAAGTTATCGTCCACCACCCACAGCAGGCTCAGGCGGTACCGGGAGACCAGATCCGACATTTCCTGGGCCGCCTGCCCGGCATCGAGCGCATTCCACTGCCGGCCATAGACGCCCTGGTTGGTGCAGTAGGAACAACTATAGGGACAAGCCAGGCTGGAAATGTACATTGCCCAGCGGCGCCCGCAGAGGCGCTCATAAGCATCGAAATCGGCCAGATGGTATGCCTTCGGCGGCAAATCCCGGATTGGTTTCAAAGGCCGCGGCGGATTGAATATGAGCCGGCCATCCTGTTTGTAACCTACGCCTGCGACGCCCTCGAGCGATGCTCCCGCTTCCAGCCGCTCCAGAATCTCCAGCAGCGCGTCCTCCCCCTGGCCTCGCACGACTACGTCGATGAATTCTGCGGCCAAAGTCTGATCCGGCAACAGCGAGGGGTGCCAGCCGCCGAGGATCACGGGAAGTCCGGGATACAAGGCCTTTGCGGCCCGCGCAATTTGCACCGTCTCGCGAATCATAGGTCCTGTCACGAGCGATACTGCCAGGCACAGAGCATTTTCGAGTTCTTTAAGAACTTGCTTCTGAAAATTCGGTGTGATTGTGGAATCGATAATTCGAACCTGGTAGCCGGCTCGCAGCAGCGGAGTCGAAATCGCCAGTATGGCCAGCGGCGCCGTCGCTTCCTGGCTGGAAAAGGCGGGAAAGAAAAAAACGACCTTTTTGGACCGCATCGGGCGATTCGCGCGGGCAACAGCCGCACACGACGAATGTTATTCTAACGCCCGCCAGCAGGGATCAAATGTAAAACCTTCCGAGCCGGCAGGAGCTGCGGAAGGAACGATCGGGTCTGAAATGGACTCTGAGGACGGGTACTGGGAAACACTTTTCGTCGTCCTGCGACGGCGAACCGGGCGCAGGATGCGTGTCAGTCCCCCGAGTGGCGTGGATCCGTGATCACGGTGGTATGTTCTCGCGGCGGAAGCGGTTGCGAAGCGTGTCCTGCGCGGGAGCATTTCATACATCGTGCTAAGCCCCAAATGGCCGGTCCCATCGCTCGCGCGTGAAACATAAGGCGGGAAGCCACGAATCCGGCCCATTGGATACGGTCTCGGATCCGCGAGGCGCGAGTCTTTTGACTGTCGGGCGCGTGGACCCCCTCAACAGGGCCGGGCCAAGTTATCGGAAACATACGGCGGCGGATCACAAACCACCGGTCGGCGCGGTTTGCCAACAGGCTCACATGCAGGTACAGCTCATCCTTGTTTGGCCGGAAGCCAGCTTCCACCGGCGACCAGGCATATTGCTCCAGCCATCTCTCCACTGGAGCCGGCAGAGGCGCAAACGCGTCCAGGCGCGGCGAACCGAAATAGCACCCAGCCAACCGGAAAACAACCGATTCAAGCGTCCGCATTCCGGGCTCGTGCGCCAGGTTCCATCGCCGCCAAAAATCGGCGTCCCCGCTGTGTTTCTGAATGAAATAGGCGATCTCGTAGATTTGGTGCAGGCGCAGGCTGCCGCGCAGCAGGTGCCGCAAGGCGTGGAGCGCGGCATATCCCAGGCGATCGGCGAGATCGAGATCGTGCCCTGCGCGGCGCTCCCAAAACGCTTCCACGCCCGGAGCGGGCAATCGTTCCGTCTCAGAGTCCCAGAAGCGGAAATGCAGATCCACGGAGAGAGGCAGTTCGGGATCGAAGTAGTTGCCGCGCCACCGCCAGCCGGTTTTACGAACCATAGCCGGCAAGTGGTCCGTGGGAAGGCCTTCCAGGGCGGTTACGGTCTCATAGCCCATCTTCCGCAACGCGTCCCGGGCGCGGTAGACATCTTGAGGCGGGCAGAACAGGTCAATGTCATATTGCACACGGAGCCGGGGATCGGGTGTAAAGTGCGGCGAATGCGTAAGCCCCTTGAGAGCCACGAAATCCACGCCCGAGGCTGTCAGCCGTTCCGCTATGGCCGAGTACTCGGTCCGGGTGCGCGCGAGCCGCTCGGTGTTATCGCTCCAGTTGCGGTGAAAGCGAAGGCGTATGGAAGGGGGCAGGCGTTTGCATACGCCGGCCTCGGCAAGGCGCCCCTGAAGCACGAGCGTCAATTGCGCGGGATCGGTGAAACGCAGCGCCTGCCGCCACTGGTCCTCGTTCAAGCGGCAAAGCATTTCCGGATCGGTTTCATCCAGGCGCAAAGCATGGAGGGCTGCCTGAACCGGCCCCGGGAGCGCCGCTTTTTTCCACGTTAAAGTCATGGCCTGCGCCGCTACTCAATTTTCGAAATCTGCTGGACGGCGCTGGCGAGAGTGCTGTAGCGCAACCGCAGCGCTCCTTGTTGCAGCAAGATTTCTCTCGATTTCTCTTGTTGCTTCCATACCTGAAACTCGTAGAGCGTAGTCGCCGCCGCGAGCCGCCGCCCGGCTTCCTCGGGGCCGACTCGATCAAGCTGGGCTTCACCCGAGGGCTGGCGATCCAAAAAAACGACCGGCCCCGGGCGGCAGCACCGGACCGTCAACAACCCCGGGACATCGGCCGTGCGAATTTCGAACGAATGCTTCCCTATCACTGTGTCCCATCGCGGAAACCGCGCCAATTCCGGGAACAATTGGACCGCATCCGGGCGGAATCGCATCCGTTGCGGCCTGCCGATCAGGACCGGCTCCTTTCGCAGCAGCCAGGTCGCGTCGTCGGAAACAAAAGTCATGCCGGCCCGCGCGCAAGCCCACGCGAGAGAACTTTTGCCGGCGCCAGGCCCTCCGGCCAGCAGAATGCCACGTCCGTTGCGCACTACGCAAGCAGCATGGATTGGCGTGAGGTGCTGGTGCGAGAGGCACAGGTAGGCCATGCAGTCCAAAAAGTGAAAGGCGGTGAAAAGGTGATTTTTCACTACGCCGGGCGTGAGCCGCGCGAAGCCGAAGCCTCGATCAAGATCGCAGACTGCGAAGTTCTCGGTTCCCAGCACCAGGGCCAACAGATGCCCCTGTGCCCGATAGACGGGACCTTCTGGCAAAGCCCGCGGCGGCTCCGCTTCGTCCCCGAGCACCAGAACGCGCAGCTCAATCGGCTTCGTTTCAAAAGCGGCCTCGGATTCCTCCCAACTCCGGCGGCCTGCGGCGAGCACCTCCTGCGAGTTGGTCCTGAGAATCAGAGGGAAGCCGAGAGGCGAATACGATTCGGTGTAGGGCGCCTCGAAGCGGTAGCCCAGAGGGTCCGGCGTCTGCCATTGCTCGTATCTTTTTGAATCCAATCAAGTTCCCCCATTTATAACGGCGGGATTGCCCCCGGCCTGCCCCTACGATGGTAACAGAAGCCGGGGAGCGGGAACTTTCAACCCCCGCCGGTGTCTACCTAAGATGCAGGGCTGAAAACGCGCCTTGCAAAGCGTTCCTGATCGTTGGTAAGGTGAGGGGTAGACGGACATAATTCTCATTTACTGGAGAAACGGCATTGGCGGATATTGTCGCCGGTTTCGCGCTTCCCGACCGGGATCTGGAACTGATAGAAAAATTACGAGAGGGGTCCGACGAGGCGTTTGCATCGTTGCTTTCGCTGTATGAGAGGCCAGTCTACAACTTCGTTTTTCGCTTGTTGGGCGACGCGGCGGATGCCCCGGACGTAACCCAGGAGGTGTTTCTGAAAGTGTTTCGCGGCATCGGCGACTTTCGCGGCCAATGCAGCCTGAAAACCTGGATTTATCGCATCGCGCTGCATGAGGCCTCGAATTTCAGGCGCTGGTTCTCACGGCATCGCTGCGGCGAACTATCGCTGGATGAAAAGGAGGAAGGCCGTAACGGATTCGCCGATACTCTCCGAGACGGGCAAGAGAGCCAGTACGAGCAGGTTTTGCGCCATGAACGCATCCGCGTCATCGAACGCGCCCTCTCGCAAATTCACGAGCCTTACCGCGTCGCGGTTGTGCTGCGCGACATCGAAGGCCTGAGCTATGAGGAGATCGCCGAAATTCTGCAAGTATCATTAGGTACGGTGAAATCCCGCATACTGAGAGGGCGCGAGGCGCTGAAGCACGCGCTGGCGGCGCTGGACCCGAAGCGCAGCCTGACGGCGTGCCCTCTGGAAGCAGTGGAATAATGTATGAACTGTGTCTTCGCGCGTGAGAAACTGACGGCGTTCCTTTGCGAAGAATTGGACGCCAGCCAGTCTGCTGGGCTGCGGCGCCATCTGGAGAAATGCTCCGGGTGCCACGAGGAGTATGAATATCAAGCCCGGCTGATCTCCCCGCTCCGCGAATTGCCGAGGATCGAGCCGCCCGCCAATCTGGCGATGCAGATCCGGGTCCGGCTGTCTTATCGCGATCAGCCGGGATTCTGGGAACGCTGGCAGGTCTATCTCTCCAATTTTCTGCGCCCGGTGGCGCTCCCCGCGGCGGGTGGTTTGTTGACCGCCCTGATGCTCTTCGCCATTCTCATGCCGGCAGTGGCAGTGAGCCGGGCCGTGGCGCTTACCAATGATGTGCCCACCGTGCTGAGCACGGAACCCCGGTTCAAACAGGCTTCGTTCCTTCCTTTGAACGAAGATATTCTGGTCGAAGCCTGGATCGACGAGCAGGGCCGCGTTTCCTACTTTCAGGTGTTGAATCCGGTGCAGGGAAGCGTTCCGGAAAAAGCTCTGCAAGCGCAACTGAACAACGTGATGCTGACTACCTTTTTCGAGCCGGCCACGCGCTTCGGCCAGCCCACTGCCAGCAAGGTTCTCCTTGCGCTCCGGCGAATCAATATTCGCGGATAACGCCGCCCTTTCGGGCGCTGACTGAACGCGCCCGGACTCCCATTGCCCGCCTCGCGCCGCGCCCCGCTCGGACAAAACTTCCTCGCCAGCCCCTCCTATCTGGCTCGGATTGCAGGGGAGATACGTAGTGCCGTGACAGGGGGCCAGCGGCCTGATTCCGCCCAGGCAGCACCGCCGAAGAGCGGCGCGGCGTCGCTGGTGGTAGGGCCTGCCCCCGCGCCCAGCGCGGATCTGATTGTCGAAATCGGGGCCGGCTCGGGAGCGCTGACCAAATATCTGCTGGAGCTGGCTACGCCGCTAGTGGCCGTCGAAATCGACGCCAAGCTGGCGGAATCGCTGCGCGCCGCTCTCCCGAGCCCGCTGCTCGATGTCGTCAACGCCGACATTCTCAAAGTGGACTTGCGTCGATTGTTGGAAGAGCGCGGCGCCCGCCGGGCCGTGGTGGCCGGCAATCTTCCGTATTACATTACCTCTCCCGTCCTTCACCACATCTTCAAAGCCGCTGGGAGCGTGTCCGACGCCGTATTATTAGTACAAAAAGAGGTGGCCGCCCGTATTGCCGCCCGCGCGGGGTCCCGGGAGTACGGCTATTTGAGCGTCTTGTGCCGGGTTTATAGCCGGCCGGAGCTGTGTTTCACCGTCCCGCCGGGGGCCTTCCGCCCCGCTCCCAAGGTAACTTCGGCGCTCGTGCGTCTTCACTTTGAGCCGCATTGGGCGGCGTGGGGCGTAGACGACCCCGCGCGGTTTCTCGATTTCGTGAAACTCTGCTTTCATCAGAAGCGAAAGACGCTGCTCAACAATCTGGCCGCGAAATTCGGCGACCGGTTGCGCTCCGGGGCTCTGGCGCGCCTTCCGGAACTGCGTTTGCGAGCCGAACAGTTGGAGCCCGAACGGCTGGCTGCTCTCTGGCTCCTGCTGGAGCGCGCCGAAGCTCCGGTTTGACAGGCGCGGCGCAGAGGGTCGAGTTCCCGGGGCCGCACGCGCCTCGAGTAGGCAAAAAGCCTGCTCACAGCAGCCAGGAGAAAACCGTGAGATTGCGTTTTGGGGCGCGCAACAAGGGCGCTTGCGCGAATTGTGAACTAGGAAAGCTACCTCAGGGCGGGGGTACTGGCGACCTATTGGCTCGTGAGAGTATGCCGGATTAGCATAAGAGCGGGTCAGCGCCGATGAGAATACTGCTCGCCGAAGACGATCCGGTCAGCCGCAAATTAGTCGAGTCATTTCTGGCCAAATGGAGCCACGAGGTGCTTTTTGCCGCTGATGGGAATGAAGCGTGGGCCCTTCTACAAGAACCGGATGGGCCGCGCCTGGCGATCCTCGATTGGATGATGCCCGGAATGGACGGCGTGCACATCTGCCGGGAGATCCGTAAGCAAACGGGCAGACCTTATGTTTACCTCATGCTGCTTACGTCGAAATCGGAGAAGCAGGAGCTGCTCGCCGGCCTCGAAGCGGGCGCGGATGACTATCTGGTGAAGCCCTTCGATCCGGAAGAGTTGCGGTACCGTCTTCGGGCAGGCAAGCGCATTCTGGATCTTCAACAGGACCTCCTTTCTATGCGGGAGGCGATGCAGCACCCGGAATCTTATGATCCCCTGACCGGTTTGGCCAACCGGGAGTCCATTCTCGGGCTCCTGCGGCAGAAACTTGTTCAGGAACGGGGATTCCGGCCGTTGGGCGTCATACTCGCCAACGTCGATTGCTTCCGGCAGGCCGTCCATGCGTATGGCCTGCCCGCCGGGGATATGGTGCTCCGCGAGGTGGCGAGGAGACTGCGTTCTGTGGTGGACTCGCGCGGCGTCATCGGCCGGACCAGGACCGGCGAGTTTCTCATTATTATGTCGGGGTGTGACCCGGCTCAACTGATGAGACAAGCCGAAGAATTGCGAACTGCCGTCAGCGCCAGCCCCATCGACCTGCTCGGCGCGGCTATCAATGTTTCGATAAGCGCGGGCGTGGCTACCGCCGCGGAAGCTTCCGATGTTTCCGCACTAATGATTGCAGCCGATGCCGCTGTGCGCCGCGCCAAAGCGAAAGGCCGAAACCGCATCGAGCCGGCGGCCCTGGCCGACCCGGGCGCCTTGCGCGGAATAACCGGTCCGAACCCGCCGCTGCATCCAACTTCTTAGCGCAGCGAATCTTCGAAATCCACGGGATCCACTTTGCCCGCGGAAAACCCTGCGCCCGGCAGCCTCGGTCACTGCCCTGTCGCGCGCTTCCAGCGGACATTGGCCTGTTCGAGGATCGCGGGCAAATCCCGATCGAGCACGTAGCCCTGCTCGATCAGCCGCAGCGCCGCGTCGGAAACTTCTCCCATATACTCGCTGCGGTCGTAATAGCGCTCTTCGATCGACCGGCGCGGATCGTGGTTCCGCTCGCGTTCCGCGCGCGTGCGCGGGAACGGGATATAGCTGCCCTGCATGCTCGCCAGTTCGTCGGAAGGACCGGCCTTTCCGTCAAACAAATTCCAGCCGGTGTAAGTCGCCAGCGGCACCGCGACCTCGGGCATTTTTAAGCCCCCGATTTCATTGCCGTCCAGGTCCACTTGAGAAACCAGGATGGGGAAGGGCGCGCCGACTTTCGGCGGCTCGAACCCGATAATGCCGGCCTTCCACTGCGGCCCGTAATCCACGCGATACGCCTTGTGGATGATAGTCGGAAAATTGACGCCCGGGATTCTGGGAAATTGCACGGCTTGCGGGGTCACGAGCGAGTCCTTCGCGATCTGCGGGTAGGCGCTGGGAGGCGGCGCGGCGCCGGCGGTGACCCAGCGGTCCATAGCCACCAGCAGCGCGCGCATAGCCCAGCGGTAATCGTTCGGATTGTTCAATTGCTGGCCGATGGTGCGCGTCGGCGGGAACGCGGCCGGGCCATGCTGCCCGCCGGCAAACATGTAAATCCGGACGTTCTCCGGAATTCTCGCGTCGGACCGGCCGTCAATCGAGGTGTGGATCAGCGACGCCGCGCGCCCCCAATAT
>DASREK010000128.1:0-9171 GCA_035652135.1 Bryobacterales bacterium
CAGGCTTCTGTCTTCCGCCGCAACGGCGCTCTGCTCAGCAGCTTCGGGCCGTTGCTGGCGGCGATGCATCCCGCCGGCGATGTGCCCTTGCGCCCTGTGCCGCGCGGGGGAGAAAGGTCCTTTCCGCTGCTGCGGCTGGCGATGCTGGCGTCGGACGCGCGCGGCCCGGCTCTAATTTCCGCGCTCAATTTCAGCGAGACCCGCCCTGTAGATAGCGATATTCAGACCGCTGATCCGCGCACGGGCAGACCGCTCGTGCTGCGCGGCTTGAATCTCCCGCCGCGGCAGGCGCTGCTGATGCCGGTCAATTTTCCTTTGTCGCAGCCCGAGATATGCGGTGACTGCTCTTCTTTCGCTCCGGATGAGCGCCTGGTTTGGGCGACGGCCGAGTTGCTCTCGGTTTCCTTTGAAAACGGCGTGCTGGCCATGGAGTTCGCCGCGCCCGCCGAGGGAGAGCTGACACTCGAACTTGCCAGAGAGCCGAAAGGGCCGCTGATCACGGGCGGTCACATCCGCCCGTTTGACTGGGACGAGAAGACGCATCGATTGCACGTTCGCATTCCCGCCGGTCCGGCCCCGGAGTATCGCACGCGGGTCGGCTTGGCCATCGATCTGCCGGATAGCTCTGTTTTTTTGAAGACAGCCCGGCGTCTGGTCATTGGTTCGACGGCCAAAGTGACGGCTGTGTTTTCTCCGCCGGCGCTGGCGCGCCGCTCGCGGCTTCTGGCGCCCCCCGGATGGCGCCTCAAAGCCGACCCGCCCGGGAAAGACGCGTTGCCGGGCGAGATTGATTACAGCGTCGTTGTCCCGGCCGGCGCGGTGGCCGGAGATACTGTGACACTGGCCGTGGAAGCCGACGGCAAAATCGTCCAGGCTGCCACGCTGCCGCTTGCTCCCTTCTGCACGGTGCGCATCGAGCCGGAAGAAGCGCTGCACCCGCGGCCCGATGAACGGTTCGCAATTCGCCCGTACCTCGCCGCGCTCCACCTGCCGGGCCGGCGTGCGTATCGCGTGCTGCTGCGCAACAACTATGACGAGATTCGAAATTTCGAGATCACCGCTTCCGGCGAGGGACTGGTTTTTTCTCCATCCCATCTGGAAGTCAGCGTAGGCGGCGGACTGGAGCGGCAAATCACGTTCTATGCAGCGCCGGCCGGCGGGTCCGGCCAGAATCCCGGAACCGATGACTCCCCCGGGCGGGGAAACAGCGGCTCCGAGCGTTCGCGGACCGGCCTCTACCGCGGGAACCTGGAGATTCGGCAGGGATCTCAGAAGAGCAACGTCCCGCTGGCGCTCGCGGTGATTGCTCCAGGCGAATCGCTCGCCTATGAATTCGACATGGACCGGGACGGATCCCCGGAACTGGTGCTCGAAAATCGCAAACTGCGCGCCGTCTTTTTTCCCCGCCAGGGCGGGCGCTCGACGGAATTCCTGCTGAAAGACGAGGGCATCAATGCGTTCTCGATACGCGGCGCTCTGGATGCCGGCTTTCCCATGGAAGGGCGCGTGCTTGGGCCGGGGCGTATCGAATTGCATGGCGGCGGCCTTACGCGAATCATCTCGCTTGGCGGAGAAGATTCCTATTTCGAGGTGGAAGAAACTGGCCGCTCAGGCGACTGGTTAGTTTCGGCGGCGCCGGACCTGGCCTGGGCCGGGCCCAAGGGCCACGCGCGTTTTGCGATTGATGTTCCCAACGCGAGGATTGAGGCTGATCGCAAGCCTTTCTCGATCAACTACCGCGTGCAATTCGCAGACCTCCCCGGCCCCGGTTCCCGGAGCGCCCGCTTCCTTTTCGAGTGGATCGAAGAGCACGCCAGCCAGCCGGGGAAGTAAACGTCGTTCCACTCAAAATTCGGGAAGCGCGGGCGCTACCGAACCGCGGTTCGTTTGGTTGGCCTCTCCGGTTCCGTCGCAAAGACGAGGGCCGCCCGCCGGACGCACTTCCGGTCAAACGCCCTGGGCTACAATAATTTCTATGGATAAAGGAGAGCATGAACCGGAGGTGAAGATCACCGATCGGCGCCGGTTTTCGCGGGAAGGGGAACCCTTGCAGCCGGAAGAAGAAGACGCCGCGGAAGAAAAAACGGAGCGGGCTGCTGAGCCCGCCGCTCCGCCCTCCCAGCCGGCAGTCAACCATACTCCGCTGCCGCCTCCCACATTCGATGTGCTGGTCCTTTCCTTGCGGTGGCAGGCGGAGCTCCAACTCGGCATGTTCAGCGATGACAAAGAGCAGGAGCCGATGCCGGACCTGGAGGGCGCCCGGCACTCAATTGATCTCCTGGGCATGTTGCAGGAAAAAACTCGGGGAAACCTGACCCTGGAAGAGCAGCGGCTGCTCGAAAACTCGCTGACCGAACTGCGTTTTCGCTACGTCGAGGCTGTGGAACGGTTCGCGAAAAAGAAATAAATGCCAGCCAACGGAACAGTGCAGATTACCGTGCTCGGCTCGGGAACCAGCGTAGGCGTGCCTACGATCGGGTGCGACTGCCGGGTGTGCCGCTCCGACGACCCTCGAGACCAGCGGCTCCGCCCGTCGATATTGGTCAGCTACAACAACCGCAACGTGGTGATCGACACTGGCCCCGATTTCCGCATGCAAGCTCTGCGGGCGGGCTTTCGCACCCTGGATGCGGCGCTGTACACGCACGCTCACGCCGATCACATCCTGGGCCTCGATGACGTTCGGCCGTTCAACTACGGCCATTCCGAGAACATCCCCATCTATGCGCGGCCGGAAGTGCTGACGGTTATCCGGCGGGTGTTCCGCTACATCTTTGAGGAAACCAACCATTGCGGCGGGATTCCAAGGGTGGAGGCATGCCCCCTGGATGACTCCGGAGTGGAGCTGTTCGGCCTTCGGTTCATACCGGTGCCGGTGCTGCACGGGGAGCGGCTGATCGTGGGATTTCGCTTTGGGCGCGCCGCGTATCTGACCGATCACAGCGATATCCCGGAGCAGTCCATGCCGCTGCTGGAGGGCCTGGACGTCCTTTTTCTGGATGCGCTGCGCCACGTGCCTCATCCGACGCACTCGACGGTGGAGCGCTCGCTGCGCTGGGTGGAGCAACTGCGTCCTGCCCGCGCCTACTTCACTCACATCTGCCACGAGCTCAGCCATGAAGAGACCGACCGCTCGCTGCCGCCCAACGTCCGCCTGGCGTATGACGGTCTCCGGATCCTCGTGGGAGGGGACCAGTAGAGTGTTTTCGATCTACCGCTCGCTGGGCGAAATACCCGCTGTTTTCGGCCCCAGCGCCATTACGGTCGGCAATTTTGACGGCGTGCATCTGGGCCATTCCCGCATTTTGCGCGAGGTGGCGCAAATCGGGCGGGAGCACGGATGGGCGACATTGGCGCTCACGTTTGATCCGCATCCGACGAAAGTGGTGGCCCCCGACCGGATGCCAAGGCTGCTGACATCCATGCCCGCGCGGCTGGCGCTCTTCGCGCAGGCGGGCCTGCAAGCGGCCCTGGTGCTTCCTTTCACTCCGGAAGTTGCGCGCCTGGCGCCGGAAGAATTTGTAGAAAAAATTCTTGTTGAAAAGCTGAGGGCTCAGGCCGTCGTCGTGGGAGCCAATTTTCGCTTTGGGCGCAATCATGCGGGCGATGCGGCGCTGCTGGGCGCCTGCGGCCGGCGTTTTGGCTTCGAGGTGCGCATCATCGACCCGGTGATATGGCGCGGCAAAATTGTCTCCAGTTCCGCGGTCCGGCAGCTTATCAGCGCCGGGGCGGTCTCGCAGGCGGCTCATATGCTGGGACGTCCTTTTGCCGTGGAAGGGCGGGTCGTGCGCGGACACGGCGTAGGCGCCCGCCAAACGGTTCCCACGCTGAATCTCGCGCCTGAAACTGAAGTGCTGCCGGAGCGCGGCGTCTACAGCACCTGCACGACCGATCCCGATTCCGGCCGGGAATGGCCTTCGGTTACGAACATCGGATATCGCCCCACGTTTGGCGGGTCAGATTTGTCCATCGAGACCTTTCTGCTCCGTCCTTTGGACGGACCGAGTCCCGTCCGCCTGTCGATCGCGTTTTGGCGCCGCCTGCGGGACGAGAAAAAGTTCGCCTCGCCGGATGAGCTCCGGGCGCAGATCTGGAAGGATGTCGCTGCTACAGAAAAATTCTTTCGCCGCCTGCGTGCGGCTCAAAAGACCACCATCGCAAAGGAGGTAGTTTCGTGAAGCTCTCGCCAGGAAAACAGAAAGGCCTCGAGGCGGTTTCAGATCCCCGCGGCGTGATCGCCGCCGCAGCCATGGATCAGCGGGGCGCGCTTCGCACGCCGCTCGCCAAGGCGCGCGGCGCGAAGCCGGAGGAAGTGTCCGACCGGGAGATGAGCGAGTTCAAGTCGGCGGTGACGCGGGTGCTCTCTCCGCACGCCAGCGCCATCCTTCTCGATCCGGAGTGGGGCCTCGAAGCCGCGAAGCTGCGGGATAAAAACTGCGGCCTGCTGCTCGCCTATGAAAAGAGCGGCTATGACAACACCCAGCCCGGCCGCCGCCCCGATCTTCTGCCGCTCATCTCCGCGCGCCGCCTGAAAGAGATGGGCGCTGACGCGGTGAAGGTGCTCCTGTATTACACGCCCGAGGAAGCCGCCGCCATCAATGACGCGAAGCACGCTTTCATCGAGCGCATCGGCGCGGAGTGCGCGGCCGTCGATATTCCGTTTTTCCTGGAATTTGTCGGTTACGACCCCGCCGGCGGCGACGAAAAAGGATTTGAATTTGCCAAAAAGAAACCGGAAATTGTGGCTCGCAGCATGGCGGAGTTTTCCAAAGACCGTTATTTGGTCGACGTTTTGAAGGTTGAAATCCCGGTCAATCTCGCGTTCGCCGAAGGAGCCAAATCGTTTACCGGCCCGAAAGCGTACACGAAAGAAGAAGCCTTGGAGCACTACCGGCGCGCTGCGGAATGCGCAGGCCGTCCGTTTATTTATCTCAGCGCCGGCGTCAGCAACGAGCAATTTACAGAATCCCTCCGCTGGGCCGCCGAGGCCGGCGTCAAATTCTCAGGTGTGCTCTGCGGCCGCGCCACCTGGAAGGACGGCATCCCGCTCTACGCAAAAGGCGGCGTCGAAGCGCTCGAGAATTGGCTTCGGAAAGACGGTGTCGCCAATATCAAAGCAGTCAACGAGTGCCTGAAAGCGGCCACGCCCTGGTACGCGTTTTATGGCGCCCATTCCGCCGCCGAGGTGGCGTCATAAGCGCGCGAAGCCGGCTGGAACTACGACAAAAATCCTAGAGGCCTAGTAGTAAAGCCCAATTCTGCTCTTTGGCCCGCCGTGTTGTACTTCTAGTTGCAGCTCCCCGGGAGTGGTTTGTCTTCACCGGGCTGCGCGGCGGATTTTTATGAAAAGAAGGCTCGTGCCTCTGTTGGGGGTCGCATTTGTGGTCGCCGTAATCTCGACTGGCGTTTTCTATGGGCTGATCGTCGGGAAGATGCGGACATCTTCGGGCCAGCCACGTCCGATCGTGGTAGCAGCGGGGTCTCTGCCGCGAGGCACGGTTCTCGACAAGACGCATGTCAAGCTGATGCCGCTTTCCGGGCGCGCCGTTCCCGAGGGAGCTTTCACCGATCCGGATCAGGTCACGGGCCTGACGGTCCTGCAGAACATCGAGCCGGATCAGCCGATTACTCAGGCCAGCCTTTCCTCGCGCGATTCGGCCGCCCCTTCGGCGCAGGCGATACCGGAGGGCTTGCGGGCGGTTTCCATTCGGGTGACCGATTCGCCCGGGGTGGTCGCGATGCTGCACGCCGGCTACAAGGTCGATGTGCAAGCGGTCCGAAGCCGCGGCAGCGGTGAGACGGAACTGCACACAGTGCTGCAGGATGTAGAGGTGTTGACCGTGCAGCCGGAGTCCGCCCAAAACCGCAGCGGGCCCGGCGCGGTGATTACGCTGCTGGCCAAGCCGGAGGACGCCGATGTGCTGGGCGTTGCGGACGCAGGCGGGCGCATTCGCCTCGTCTTGCGCAATCCAAGCGACAGGCAAAGGATGCCGTTGCCGAGCCTTCCATTCCCGGCTCTGTTCCACCCTCAAGCTGGTCCCGGTTTGTCCCCGGTGCTGCGGGCTGCGCTGCCGGTGAAAACAGCGGCTGCATCCCCGAAGGCGGCGGCTCCCGCCGGGCCGGTTCCGGACGAGGCCGCTGCCCAGGTCCAGCTTCGTGTCCAGATCGTCGCGGTTTCGCCCAGCGCCGCCGAAGAGCTCCGCTCGCGGCTGGCTCCCCCGGCGCGCCGGGATTTGCTGCAAGTATGCGCTTTCCGGCCAGGCTGGAGTCTGGAAAGCGCGGTGGAGAGCCTGCGCGCAAAACGGCAGATCGAGGTCCTCTCGGCCTCCACTCTCCTCGCTGGCAATAACCACGGAGTCAGCATGCAGGCGGGCGCGCATTCTGCCGGCTCTACTCCGGCAGGCGCGGAAGAAACCGGAGTGAGAATTCAGTTTGTGCCCTCCTTCAACCGCAATGGCACCTTCCGCATTCGCGTGGCGCCGGAGGTCACATCTTCCGGGCGCGAGGGCGTCACCACTCGCAAGATAGAAACCGAAGTCGAGCTCTCCGACGGCCAGGGCTTCCTGGTGGCCGGCTTGGCGGACAGTCAGGCAGGAAGCAGTCTGATATCCCGGCTCTTCCCGGGCCGCACGCCCGAGGCCGGAGCAGGCGAGTTGCTGGTTTTGGCGACCCCGCGGCTGGTGAAGACGGTTCAGCCCGAGCGGCGATCCGCAGCTCTGATCCAGCGGCCGTAAGCACAAACGCCGATGCTCGTCATATCCACTATCCTGGTCGTCTTTGTGGCTACGTTCCTGGCAGCCGCCATTGCCGTGTTGATCGCCTCGATCATCTTGCAGCGCCGCTCGGGCGAAAGCCCCGAGAATTGGGCAGCGATGTTCGGGGAGACCTCCGCGTCGCCTCTGCTCAAAAGCGAAGAGCTGAGCACGGTCTCGCTGCTTTCCAGCCTCCTGGCGAGGTTTGATTTCGTAAAGGTGATGAAGGCGCAGCTCGAGGAAGCAGATCTGCGCTGGCCTGTCGGACGGCTGACCCTGATGATGCTGCTGGGCGGCAGCTTGATGGGGGCTTTGCTGGGAAACGCAAGCTTTCTCCCGTCCTGGGTGGCTTTGTCAGGCGGATGCGCGGGCGGCTTTCTCCCCTATGCCTATGTGCTCCACAAGCGAAAAGCGCGCCTGGCGCGGTTTGAGGAACAGCTTCCGGACGCCCTCGATTTTCTCTCCCGCGCGCTGCGGGCGGGCCATCCGTTTGCCGCCTGTCTGGAAATGCTAGCCGACGAGAGCCAGCCTCCGCTGTCAGCCGAAATCCGCAAAACTTGCGATGAGCGGCAATTGGGGATGTCCTGGGAGCAGGCTCTGGATAACCTCGCTACCAGGGTGCCCTTGATCGATATCGGCTTCTTTGCCGCCGCTGTCCAGTTGCAAAGCCGCACTGGAGGCAAACTGGGCGAGGTGCTCGGCAGGCTCGCCGAGACGATGCGCGAGCGCTTCGCCCTGCGCGGCGAGGTCCGCGCCATCGCCGCTCACGGACGCATGACGGGTATCGTGCTCACGCTCATACCGGTGGTTGTCGTCTCGGTCATGGCTGTCGTTAATCCTGGCTACTTGGAAATCCTTCTGGGGAGTTCAACCGGCAGAAACCTGCTGTTCGCCTCCATCGGCTGCCTGGTTCTGGCGCATTTCGTTATTCGCCGGATTGTGAACATAAAAACATGACCACCGAACTGTGGCTCCTGATCGGTTTTTTCGCCTTCGTCATGCTCGTGGTCACCGGCGCCGGGTATGCATTTGTCCTGCGGCCGGCCGATGGCAGCGGGAGCCGCCCTTCGGAATCCGGTCTGTTGCAAGGCTCCGAGCCCGAGCCCGCCTCGACAAAGGACATCCTGGCGCGGATAGTTCGCCACCTGGGAGAAGCCGTGCCTGCTAAGCAGGGCGAGGTGAGCGCGCTGCGTAAGCGCTTGATTTCTGCGGGGTACCGCTCACCCTCCACGGTACCCCTTTTTTACGGTCTAAAATATGCGGGCGCATTGCTGCTGGGAATCCTCATAGGCTGGGCGGTCGTGTTGGTCCGCGAAGACGCTTCCGCGGCGCTGCTTCCCGCGATCGCCGGGGCGGGCTTCGGCTACCTGCTGCCGGACCGCATTCTGCGCTCGATGATTGCGGGCCGGCAAGAACGCATTCACGCCGCCTTGCCCGACGCCCTCGATCTGCTGGTACTCTGCATTGAAGCCGGACAATCCTTGGACCAGGCCCTGATCGATGCGAGCACGGAGCTAAAACGAGCCTGCCCGGACTTGAGCTCCGAGCTCGCCCTGACCCACTTCGAACTGCGAGCCGGCGCCACTCGAGCCGAGGCCCTCAGAAATCTCGCCCGGCGCAATCCCGACCCGGAACTGCGCAAGCTCGTGAACGTTCTCATCCAGAGCGACCGGTTTGGAACCAGCCTTGGGCCGGCGCTGCGGGTCCACGCCCGGTACATGCGGATTCGAGCGAAACAGAAGGCAGAAGAGGCCGCTCGCAAAATCAGCATCAAGCTTCTCTTCCCGATTTTTTTCCTGATTTTCCCGTGCATGTTGATGGTCACAGCCGGGCCGGCCGTCGTGCAAATCTTCACCCAGCTCTTGCCCATGATTAGCGGCGGGCAGTAAGCGGAAACGGTCTCTTCGCCGCCGGTTTTCCGGCACTTAGAAAACTTTCGCCAGAGTTTCCGGCCTGTTCTTCCCGCTGGCATCTCACACCTGCCCCTGGATCGGCGGCGGTAAGGGCGCCATCTTCTACCGTTGCCGCCCGGGTTCGCCGATTGCTTATTTGAGGTCGCGGCGGCAGCCCAGGCATCTATGGATATCCTGATCGTCGATGATTCAGTGGTTTTGCGAAAAATCCTCGAACGAAGCCTGAGGCAGACTCAGATCGCCATCGACAACGTGCTGGAGGCCGGCGACGGGCAGGAAGCCTTGGAAAAGCTGCACGCCCATGCAGTACAGATGGTTTTTTCCGACGTGAATATGCCGAACATGGACGGCCTCGAGCTCTTGCGCCAGATCAAAGCCACCCAGAGCCTGCGGCATGTCCCGGTGGTGATCGTGACAACGGATGGATCCGAATCGACGGTTTTACAGGCTCTTTCCTTGGGCGCCGCCGCTTATATCCGGCGGCCCTTCACCGCACTGCAAATGGA
>DASREK010000129.1:0-3803 GCA_035652135.1 Bryobacterales bacterium
CGCGGCGCGATCGGAGTGCAGGCCGCCGGTTGGGAACGGATCGCGTTTGCCGTTTGGGCGTGGCTGATGCGGCGCCCGCGCTTGTTTGAACTCGCCGGTTCGGCGGCCCAGGTTCTGCTGCCGGCGGATCGCGATGGCGGCTGGATCCGTTCCTTGCCCGGTCTGCTCCAAGCCTGGACAAGGTGGCGAGACTTTCCGCCGCCCGCCGCGCATAGCTTCCGGCAGCTTTGGCGGCGGCAGCGGCGCCGCAGCAACTGACGCATGCCGGCCCGAGAGCATATCCTTCACAAGATCCGCACGGCCCTGGGCCGCAATGCCGGACAACCCCCAGCTCCCGCGCCCCCGCCTCGATTGGTCTTTGCCGCTGCCAGTTCGGCTGAGCTGGTCCGCCAGGCTATCGAGCGGTTTCCCGGTAAGGCTGTGCGCGCCGGCTCCGATCAGGAAGCTCGCGATTACGTCGCTTCTCAAATTAATGGATTGCGCGCCATCGCCTCGCCGGCGCCGCTGCTCGATCGCCTCGGGATTCTCACGCTGCCGGGAGTGGCCACAGCGGCGGGCGGTCCAGCCGAAGTGCAGCGTGCCTGCGCTGAGAGCGATATCGGAATCACCACCGCCGAGTACGTCCTGGCAGATACCGGGGCGCTGGTCACGCTGTCGGGCGCTCGGGAATCGCGTCTAGTTTCATTGCTGCCCCCGGCGCATATCGCGGTGGCTCCGGCAGACCGCATTCTCACCGGACTCGATGAACTCTTTACGCTTTTGCCAGACCCGGCGGCCCTCTCCAGCTCCCTGGTCCTGATCGCCGGCCCTAGCCGGACCGCCGACGTGGAAGGGGTCTTGACCCTGGGCGTCCACGGTCCGAAGGAGCTGCACCTCGTGCTGGTATAGTGCCCGGGCCTCTTTGCCATAGCTGTTTCTTTGCAGTTTGGTGATGGCTTCCTGGTCCCCTTGCAGTTGGACCTGGGGAGCCGCACGGCGAGGGCTTCCCGGCGCTAGGATTCCAATGGAGCTTTATCCGGCTCAATATTGGCGTCAATTACGCGGGGTTGCTTGAGGTAGTGTGCAATTGCGTATTCGGCGATAAAGTCCTCGAATTTCAGAGTTGCCTCGCCCCACTCGCCAGCCGGATGCGGCTGGTTGGCGTCGTGACCACAGAACAGCCGGAAGATTTCCTCATGAGGCGGGACCTCTTCGAAGTGCTTCATGCCCGTCCAGGCTTCTTCGTTTCGTGTGCCGCCAATATCCACCTTCACGCGTAGCAATTTCACTGGATTCCCTCGTTTCCCGGTCCCAAACACGCTCCCGTTGGTCCGGTGATAAGATAAAAAGCCTTGCTGGCGCTTTGCGACTTGTGTAAATCGATTCGGCTCTGCTTCCTCATTTTACTTCTTGGGATCTATCCCGTTTTCGGCGCGGCGCCGCCGGAAGGAAATGAACCTCGCTGCGGCAGCGATCCGGCGCTGCGCCTGACTGACCTGTTCCGGCGCCAGCAGGCCCAATTGCGCCGGACTCCCGCTGCGCTCGGGATCGGTCCTGCGCCTGCCTTTCTTCCGGATATCGGAGATATCGCAATGGTGGACGACTCCGAAGGCGTGGTGGTCCGCCCCAACCCATTCAACTTGCAACAGCTCACGTTGCATTTCTCGCCCAGCGGCGCGCGCGCTTCGGAGTACACAGCCGCTACAGGCGCGCTACATTTCGACGCGGCCGCAGCGGCCGCGGGAACGCCGCTGGCCAGCCTGGGCGACGACGACACCCGAATGGTGCCGCTGCCGTTCTCTTTCCCATTCTTCGGGCAGCGGTATACGTCCCTCTATGTCAACTCCGATGGAAACCTGACGTTCACGGGGGGCGATGCGTCGAGCGATCCACGGAGCGCAGGCCGGGCGATCTCCGGTCCGCCGCGAATTTTCCCTTTCTTCGACGACCTCGATCCCTCGCAACCAGGCGCTGCCGTCGAATACTTTGGCGCGGCCGATCGTGCAGTGGTCACGTGGAATCAGACGCCGGAATTTTCGGAAACCACGCCGGGCGCCCGCCAGACGTTTCAGGCCGTTCTCTATCCCGACGGCCGCATTGACTTCAACTACCAGACGATCGCCACAGGCACTGCGGCCGTGGTCGGGATCGCCCCTGGCTTTCAACAGAGCGGCTTCACGGCCGTTGATTTCTCGGCTGGCGTAGCGGTTCCACGGGGAGGCGCGCTGGCCGAGGTGTTCAGCAATAGGAACTCGATCGATTTCATCGCCGTGAGCCAAAAGTTTTACCGCAATCATGAGGACGCCTACGACTACATCATTCTGTTTAATACCTTGGGTTTTACGGGAGAAGATGATCCGGGAGCATTTTCCGCCGAGCGCAACATCCGCAATCACGTCCGTGGAATCGGCGGCCTCTCGCGGGGGAACAGCGTATTCGATGACGGCCTGAGCTGGGGCTCGCCGCTGCGCTTGCAAAGCTTCGTGAACATGGGCCCGCTTGCCAACTTCCCCGCGAACCCAGCCGATATTATTCCTGCTTTCGCTTCGAGCAGAAACACCCCGCTCTCCATTCTGGGCCAAGAAAGCGGCCACCGGTTTCTGGCGTATGTACGGTACCTTGATCCGCTGACCGGCCAGCCGTCCTCAAGCTTGCTCGGCCGCGCCAATGCTCACTGGAGCTTCTTTTTCAACAGCGACGCGTCTGTGGTCGAGGGAAACCGCATTCAAGATCTGGGAACCGGGCAGTCGCCCCGCTTTTTGACTATCGGAACCGTTGAGCACTACAGCGCTTTGGATCAGTATTTGATGGGCCTGCGCGGTCCCGATGATGTGCCGCCATCTTTCCTGGTGCGAAATCCGTCGATTCCGCTTCCTGCTGCCAGCGCGCCGCAACCGGGCGTACGTTTCGACGGCGCGCGGCAAGATATTACCTTGCAAATGATCACTGATGCCGAGGGAAAGCGAATCCCCGATTGGACTGTCGCGCAAAAACACTTCAATTTTGCATTCGTTCTGCTGGCGCCCGCCGGTTCCGCGCCGCCGGCGGCCGACGTGGCCAAGCTGGAGCAGTTGCGCCGGGCTTGGGGCAGTTACTTTGCCGCCGCGGTGGATAATCGCGGCACGGCGGAGGTGCGGTTGGTAAAGGAGCTTTTGCTTTCGACTTGGCCGGCGGGTGGCGTAGTGCAGGGGAGTCCCGCCACAACAGCCACCGTGAGCGTCGCCGCTCCCCTTTCTTCCAAGCTGGACGTGATTCTCAGTACGGACAGCAGCGTGATTGCGATTCCGCCGTCGGTCACGATCCCTGCCGGAGCCGTTTCGGCTTCTTTCTCGATTGTAGGAAACCGCCCGGGAACAGCCGCTCTGAGCGCGCGCGCAGTTGATGCCTCCTATGAGGTTGCACAGACGATTGTCCAGGTCCGCGAGAGCGCGTCCCAGCTCCATCTGGACTTGGTTTCCGGCGGCGGGCAGCAAGGGGCTCTCGGACAAGTGCTCTCGGAACCCATCGTGCTGCGGCTTCACGATGATAATGACGTTCCTTTTTCGGGAGTGCCCGTCAACTTCGCTGCTAGCGGCGACGGTGTTGTGACTCCTTCTCGCGCCCTGACCGACGCCGCCGGGCGGGTACGTGTAAGCTGGCGTCTGGCATCGAGCGGCGCTTCCAATACTCTGACCGCTTCACCTGATGGGGCGGCGTCGGAGGGGGTGGGTGTATCGGCGAGGGGTCTTGCACAGCCCGTCTTCAGCGCCGCTGGCGTGGTCAATGCGGCGGCGTTGCAGCCAGCGCCGGCAGCCGCCGGCATTTCACCGGGCGGCCTAACGACT
>DASREK010000130.1:0-6286 GCA_035652135.1 Bryobacterales bacterium
GGCGGCGGCATGGGACGGGATCTCTCGGATATGTTCAACCTCGAGCTGGACACCGAGAAAAACCAGTACGAGACCGGCCAGCAGGCCTCCGCCCAGGAGCGCGATCGCGAGCTGGATCAGGCCCTGGAGAAGCTGCGGGAACTGGCCCGCCGCCAGGAGCAGCTCGCCGAACAGCAGCGCCGGCAGCAAATACCGAATTTTGACCAGCGCTGGCAACAAGAGATGCTGCGGCGCGAAGCCGAGGAATTGACCCGCCAGCTCCAGCGCATGCAGCAGCAACAGCAAAATGGCCGGCAGAGCGCCCAGGGCCGGCAAGGCGGCCAGCAAGTCAACAGCAGTAGCAGCAGCCAAGCCTCTAACAGCGCCATCCAAAGAACCCTCGAGCGGCTTCAGGCGGCTACTCGCGATATGCAGCAAGGGTCCCAATCAGGCCAGAACGGCCAGGCTGGTTCCGATGCCGAGCGCCGGGCCGCCATTGCCAGAGCCCAGGAGCGGTTAAAAGAGGCCGAGCAACTGCTCTCTGGGGAGCGCCAGCAGCGGGCGGGGGAGCAACTGGAGGACATGGAGCAGCGCGCCAGTGAACTGGCATCGCGGCAGCAGGCGTTGGCAAACAAGCTGCGCGACTCCTTCCGGCAGTCCAATGAAGGCCTCCGCGACCCAGTGACGGGCCGCTCCATTTATGGCCAGGACGGGCTGCAAGGCGGGCCATCGCGCCAGGAAGCCCAGGCAATGGCGCGGGAAGAGGAGCAGGTGCGGGAACAGCTCCAGGCCTTGGAAAAGCAGATGCAGGAGGCTGCGCGGCGTCTGGCGGAAAACCAGCCGAAAACTTCCCGGAGTCTCCGCAACGCGCTCAGCAACATGCAGCAGGCTGAACCGTTCCGGGACCTCGGCCTGGCATCCGACTATTTGAAGCGCGGCCTGGGACCCTACGCTCTCCAGCGGGAGCAAATGGCTGCTCGGGCTTTGAATCAGCTTCGAGACGGTCTCCAGGAGACGCGGCGTCTGGCTCAGAATGAGGAAAAAGGCCAGGGCGGCGAGGGTCTGGAGCAAGCGTTGAATCGCGTGGAACAGCTCCGCCAACAGATTGAGCGTGCCATGGCGGCGCGGCAAGCCCAGCAGCAGGGCCAAGGTCAGCAGCAGGGCCAGCAGCAAGGGCAGGCTGGCCAGCAGGGTCAAGGGCAGCAAGGTCAAGGTCAACAGCAGGGGCCGGGCCAGCAGGCGGGGGGCGCCCAGCAGGGCGGGGGCGGGCCTTACGGAGGCTGGGGGCCAAATGGCGGGTACTGGCGGGGCGGCGCATGGGCCGGGTGGAACGGCCGTGACATTCTGCCTCCTGGCCGTTTCCCTGATCCGATCGATCCTAACCGTGTCTTTCGCGAGGCCCCGGCTGAGCTTTCGCAGATCGAAGGCAGTCTCAGAAACGATCCAGATCTGGCCCGCGAAGTAGAAGAGTTGCGAAAGCAGTTGCGCATGCTGCCGGGCAACCGTCCGCAGGGCGGCCGGGACTTAAGCGTGCTTACCGCCGAGCAGCAGAAGCTGCTGCAAGAAGCGGAAGACCTGGAGCTTTTGCTCCGTCGTAAGCTCGATGAAAAGCAGGGGTCGCAGGTACGGGCGATAACCGACCAGCCGATTCCTGAGGGCTACCGCAAGGCCGTGGCAGAGTACTTCCGCCGGCTGAGCAGGGAGAAATAGCGATCGCTCAGGCCACATAGCGCGGGAACAGCGAGAGGCAACCGGGATTCCTCCCCTACGAACGGGTCAGGTGTAGACTTGCCGGCCTTCAGGCCCCATCCCAGTTAATCCCCCGTTTCCGCAATTCCTGTTGCAACCGCGAATAACCTTGGAACTGGACGGCATCAATGCCATACCGGCGCGCGGCCTCCACGAATTCGGGCATGTCATCGGTAAAGAAACACTCGCCCGGGTCGCACCGGGCCTGGCGGACCGCTTCCTGATAAATGCGCTCTGACGGCTTGGATGCGCCCACGCAATAAGAAAGTACACGCGCGTCAAAGTGCCGGATTAGGGCTTCGTGCTGCCTGCGGATCATCTCAAAATGAATGTCGTTGGTATTGGAGACAAGCACCATCCGATAGCGCCGGCGCAGAGCGGCTAAAAGCTCGACCGGGAGCAAGGGCTCAGGCAGAAAGATCTCGCTCCAAAGATCGCAGAACTGCCGGTAAGACACCTTGAGGCTCAGCACGCCGCACAGGCGCTCGTAAAACTCCCCGCTCGAAATTTCGCCGCGCTCGTAAGGATGCACTAGTTCGGCATGGTTGATCATGCGGCGAATCTCCTCGGCCGTGTGCCCGCAAATCGCTTGCATTGCGCGGTAGCCTCGAGCGAAGTCAAAACCGATCAGAACGTTTCCGAGATCGAAAAGAAGGGCTTTGGTCATGGTTCAGTTACAGAATTCGAGCACATGCGCATCGGCTCCGGCCGGGATCAAAACAACAGGCGATTTTCCAGGAACCCACCCGGCGAACTAACTCGGGCGCTCAGGGCGCCGAAGAGGCGCCGGTTTGCAAAAGGGGAAGCCGGCTCGTGAGATCGGCGGCATTGGGGGAAACCCCGCCGACCGCGCGAGCTACGGAGGATGATGGAACACGCCGGCCGGCCTCTTTGGGCTATTTTCAGAACTTGCGAGGTCGAGTTGCCGTCTTTTCGTTCTTGGACGCCCCATGTGCAGTCTTCAGCGATTGCCTCATCGGCTGAGCGGCACATAGAACCCCCGAACCTGCCATCGCCCTCCACACCCGATCCATACCAAGCGCCGCCCATCCATTCCTCATTGTAAATCGCAGTAATTCAGAAATCGTCTCTGGCAACCAGGCATCTCCCCAGTGGTTTCCTGGCGGTTCCTCCTGACACCGGCTTACTTCCGCTGGGCCCGCCCTTCGGCGCCGCGTTTCGCCAGGCTAATCCAATGGCATTCGCTGACGGACGGCTGGGGGCAAGAGGCACACGTCGCCGCCGTGCTAACGAGGGCTGTCTCTTGTCCTTAGGATGAGCGAGGCATGTGCTTTTTTGCCCCTGGGCAACCCCTAAACAGCAGGTCCTTTCTTCTGCCCGGACGCGGCGGATCTCTCTATACCGCGATGATTCATCACGTTCCTATTCAAGCAGCCAGTTGTCACAAAGGATTCACTTGACTCGTTCAGTGTTCCGGGCGATCCTTAAAAAGCTGGAACTGACTTGGGAAGGTGACTTGGCCCTTTCAGGAGGGTTCCGCGCGTCGCAGGGTAATCTTCGTTATGAAAAACATCATTTCTCTTACGATCCGGCTCTTTGTGTGTACGGCGGCGCTGCTCCTGGGCGCCAGCCCAGCCCTTTTCGCTCAGGGAGAAATTGCCAGCGCGACATTGAATGGGACCGTTACCGATCCCAGCGGCTCCGCTGTTCCCAACGCGAAAATTACTTTGACCAACACGGCGACGGGATTGACACGCACTACCCAAAGCAACGACGCCGGCTTTTACAGTTTCGTGCGGGTGCCGGTTGGGGTATATGATTTGACGATCGAGGCAGCGGGCTTCAGGACCAGCAAGCGGACAGGCGTTTCGCTGGCCGTCGGCGCCGTCGCGACCCTGGATATAAGCCTCGAGATCGGCGCTACGCAGGAAACCGTAACGGTCAGCGCCACTGACGCGCCGCTGATCGAGACGACACGCTCGCAGACTTCTACGGTCATCAACGAGCGGGCGGTCGCCGAGCTTCCGCTCAACGGGCGAAATTTCCTCGACATTGCCGTCTCGACTCCGGGCGTGACGCGGGACCCGACGCGAACCGGAGATCTTTCCTTTGGCGGCCAGCGCGGAACGTCCAACAGCCTCCTGGTTGACGGCGCGGATTCGAACAATGTCTTCTTCATGCAGTCCACCGGGCGAGCCGGAACCGGCCGCAACCCTTACAGCTTCAGCCAGGACGCCGTACAGGAATTTCAGGTAAATACGAGCGGCTACAACGCGGAGATCGGGCGGGCCGGCGCGGGTGTCATCAACGTGATTACGAAATCAGGGACCAATGATGTTCACGGAACGGTGTTCGAGTTCTATCGGGATAAAGCATTGAACGCCAACACCTGGGAAAATAACCGGAGGGGCATCCCCAAGCGGGCTTATCACTTCAATCAGTTCGGGGGCAATATCGGCGGCCCCATCGTGAAGAACAAAATTTTCTTCTTTTTCGATTACGACGGCCAGCGCAACACGACGCCGAACCCAGTCTTTCTGCAAGTGGCGCCGCCTTCCGACGCGCTCTCCCAGCAGGCCTTCCAGTCCCTGCAGAAGTATCTCGGGGCCTATTCTAACGGGTTGAACAACGACGTGTACCTGGGAAAGGTGGATTGGGATCTGACGGGCCGGCAGCGCCTGAGCGTCCGCTACAATGCCAACCGCTTCGTGGGCCAGAACTTCGAAAATAGCGGCCCGGCAAGCGCGCTTGAGCATACGGGCAACTCGGATGTCACGACGGACAACCTGGCGGCAAGCCACACTTTTGTCATCAACCCGACCACGGTACTCGAATCGCGCTTCGCGTTTACTCGAGACGACGAGCCCGGATTCGCCAACTCCTCGGCCCCCGAAGCGGTCATCCGCCAGAACGGAATCGCGGTGTTGTCCATTGGGCGCAATAGCTTCAGCCCAAGGTACACCAATGACAGAACGTATCAGTGGCTGGAAAGCCTCTCGCGCGTGCTTGGACGGCACTCGTTGAAGTTTGGCGCAGATTTGAGCTTTGACCGCATTGCCAATTTTTTCCCCGGAAACTTCAGCGGTTCTTACGTCTTCAACAGCTACGCGGATTTCGCGGCCAACAACCCGTTCAGTTTTACCCAGGCCTTCGCCGGTCCCGGCACTGACGGCCCGCTCTCGCAGCCCAATGTCGGCGAATATGCGTTTTATGCCCAGGATAGCTGGCGTATAACGGATAAATTGACGCTGAATTACGGGCTGCGCTACGACTATTTCAATTACGCGCAACCGAAGGTGAAAAACCCGGATCCGGGATTGGCGGCGCTGAAACTCGATACCTCGCGCATCCATCTCGACTCGAACAATCTCGCCCCGCGGTTCGGTTTCGCCTATAAGCTGGATAGGAGCGGCAATACTGTCATACGCGGCGGATACGGCATGTACTATGGCCGGACGCCGTCGATTCTGACCGGCACTGCAATCACCACCAACGGCATCCAAGTGCAGTCATATACGCTGTTTTCCGGCATTCCGACCTATCCGAATATCCTCCCGGCGCCTCCGCCGTTGAGCCGGACTCCTGATATTTTCCTGTTCGCCAACGACTACGTCCAGCCGCTGACGCATCAGTGGAGTGTGAACATCGACCGGCAGCTTGGGCGGAGTTATGCTCTGACGTTTGGTTATCTCGGCGTGCGCGGCGAGCACCTGTCGCGCACCCGCGACATCAATCTCCTTCCGGCCGTCGCCGTGCAAGGTTCGTTTGCCGACGGCACGCCGGTAACATTCTTCCGGCACCCCGGGAGGGCCAACCCGAATTTCGGGCGCATCAGCCTGGTGGATAGCGGCGCGGATTCCATCTATCACGGCGGGTTTGTACAGCTCACAAAACGCTTTTCGCACAATTTTCAGGTGCAGACTTCCTACACCTTCTCGAAAGTCATCGACGACGACCCGGATCAAACTTCGGTGGTGGTCGGCACCGACGACGCGAAAAACGCCCAGGACACTCTTCAGCCGAACCTCGAGCGCGGCCGCGGGAACGCCGATATCCGGCACCGGTTCGTCTTGTCCGGCGTGTGGAATATCGATTATGCGAATTCGCTGCAAAACAGCGTCTTGCGCGCCTTACTCCGGGGATACGAGCTTTCGACCATCACGACCGTGCAAAGCGGCCGTCCTTTTACTGCGACTGTGGGCGCCGACGTAAACAACGACGGCAATACGCGGACCGACCGGCCGCCCTACGTTGGCCGGAATACGATCAACGGGCCGAACTTTGCGGATGTGGATTTGCGCTTTTCCCGCGAAATCGGCCTGTATGAAAGGCTGAGGATGCGCTTGATTTTTGAAGCGTTCAATCTTACGAATCGGGTCAATTTCGATACGATCCTGGCCACGCAGTACAACTTCAACGCGACAACCAGGGTCTTTAGCCCCGCTTCGACATTCCTCCAGCCAAGCACGACGATTGCGCCGCGCATTCTGCAACTGGCGGCGAAGATAACGTTTTGACGGCGTGGTGATGGCCCGCTGCGCCGTGCGGCAATAAGCAGAACTGGCCGTGCGATGGCGGCGTGGAGGAGGCGCGGCTC
>DASREK010000131.1:0-20523 GCA_035652135.1 Bryobacterales bacterium
CCGGCGCCGGGCGATTCGCCACCTGGAGAAGGGCCGGTTGGTGATCTTCGCGGCTGGCACCGGAAGTCCTTACTTCTCGACCGACACCGCGGCCAGCCTGCGGGCGGTGGAAATCAATGCCGCTGTGATCGCCAAAGCCACCAAGGTCGATGGAGTGTATGATAAAGATCCCATGCGGCATTCCGACGCGCTCCGGTATGAGCGGGTCTCCTATCAGGATGTGCTGGCCCGCAACCTGGCCGTGATGGATTCCACAGCCATTTCCATGTGCCGCGAAAACCGGTTGCCGATTGTCGTGTTTAACATGAATGTGCCGGGCAATATATTCCGCATGGCTATGGGTGAGCCAATAGGAACGGTGATTACGGAGTAGATCATGAAGGAACAACACTCCTCGGTAGCCACGCCCAGTCTCGGAACCGTCAAGGAGATCGAGCAGCAGGCGAAAACGCGGATGGAGAAATGCAAGGCGGACTTGCATCACGCGTTGGCGACCATCCGCACGGGACGGGCCTCGCTGAGCCTGCTGGATCACGTTCGGGTCGACTACTACGGTACGCCAACGCCGCTCAATCAATTGGCAACGCTCTCCATCCCAGAACCCACGATGGTGACTGTGCAGCCGTGGGACGTTTCTCAGATTGGCGCGATAGAGAAAGCGATTCGGGCCTCGGATCTCGGCCTTAACCCGGCCAACGACGGCAAAATTGTGCGCGTGCCCATTCCGCCGCTGACGGAGGAACGCCGCAAGGAGTTGGTCAAGCATCTACATCATGTGCTGGAAGAGCATCGCGTGGCGATCCGCAATATCCGCCGCGATGCCAATGAGAACATCAAAAAGCTTCTCAAAGACAAGAAGATTACCGAAGACGAAGACAAGCGGGCGCACGACGAAATCCAGAAGCTTACCAACCGTTCGATAGAAGAAATCGATCAAATCGGCAAGGCCAAAGAGAAAGAGATTCTCGAGATCAGATAGGTCCCAGGCGCGGCATCCGCCGGAGCAGGTTCAGAATGCCGCTGTGCCGGCGTCATGCCTCGCGCATCGTCAGCAGACCACAGGCGCGGTAGCCGAGTCTCGAAGATGCCGGCCCGCGGAAATCAGGGTTGCTCAGCATCCGCCGGCGGTGTGACGGACAGAATCGGCTCCGTATTGGGAGACTCGCCCGCAGCCCGGGCCTGTTGCCGCTCCAGTTTCCGTTGCAGCCGCTTAGCCGCCTTGTCTTGCTTCTTTTGGGCGCGGGCCTGCTCTTTCTGCCGCTTTTGAAAAGTAGTCCGTGATCGCGAAGCCAAAGCCTCCTCCTTGCACTTTCTGCTTCCGCCAGAGCCGGCTGGCTGCCGCGTCCCCAGGCGCCGCTTGGGACCCAACATGGGCCGCCAGAAGGGCGGGAACTAGTGTGACATTGGTGGAGGCGGCGGGAGTCGAACCCGCGTCCGGAAAAGCTCCCGGCAGGAAGACTACATGCTTAGTCGCGCTTGATAGTGTCGGCCGGCGTATCGAAGCGGACCAAACTACACCGCCCTAGCCCGATTAGTTTCGGCCTGCGGCTCCGAGCAGAAGCCCTCGGCCTAGCCCGCTGAAATTACGCCCCTTAGACTCCTTGCGGGCCCGGAGTCCAGGAACGGCTGCCTAAGGACTAAGCAGCGTAAGCTAACTGCGTGTTGGCAGTTATTGGTTTCCGATCGTTTTACGGGAGCTCGGAACCCGGCATGCCTTCCCACCGCGATTCAATCCCGTCGAATCCTTTACGCCCCCTTTCTCCAATAGCTTAGCACAAGAGGCCGCCAGTACCCAAGAGCAGGAATCTGCTATTATGAAACAAGCGCGGAAATTGTGTTCTGAAAACAGAACAAAAATGGATAGCCCGGCGTTGCCCGCCCGGAGGCCAAATCGATATAATCGGCATTCTAAGATTTTTCATTCATTTGTGAGCGAAAAAAATGCACGCCGGCCTGAAACTCAAACAAATTCGCGAGGAGCTGGGGCTGCGCTACCGCGAAGTGGAGGAGGCCAGCGTGATGATCGCGCAGCGAAACCACAACCCCGAGTTCATTATCTCGCTGAGCCGCCTTTCCGACATCGAGAATAAGGGCACCCTGCCCACTTTGTATCGGCTGTACACGTTGTGCGCCATTTACCGGCTGGATGTGGCCGAGGTCCTGCACTGGTACGGGGTGGATCTGGACCGCTTATCGCAGGACGCAGCCCTGATCAACCCGAGCCGGACCCACCCGATCGGCTTTCGGACCAACGGCTACGGGACCGTGACGCTGCCCCTGAAGCTGGATCCCGGTATCGACCTGCGCCGCACGACCTACCTCAGCCGCATGATTCAGGAATGGGGCAAAATGCCTTTGGCGCTGCTCGAAACGCTCAAGGTGAAAGAGCACCGCTACGCCTACATCGGCACAGACGACTACATGATGTATCCCATGCTCCAGCCCGGCTCGCTGGTTCAGATCGATGAAAGCCGCCGCGAGATTCAGACGTTCGGATGGAACAACGAATACGAGCGGCCGGTATACTTCTTCGAGAAGCGGGATGGATATGCGTGCAGTTGGTGCAGCCTGAGCGGCGACCGTTTGATCCTACAGCCTCATACCACTTCGCCTTGCGCGCCGGAGATGCTGCTTTACCCGCAGGAAATTGAGGTGATAGGCCAAGTCGTGGCCGTCGCTATGCGCTTGGAAGGCGCGAAGAAGTTGAAAGCTCGCTCCGCAGCAGCTCTAAAATAAGCTCCAGATCGGACACAAAAAGCTGCCTTTCCGCCTCGCTGGCGTCCATAGGGATGAGATTGCGGTAGGTGGCGAGCGATGTCCAGGTATCCAGCACGCGCTGGCGGTCGGGGTCCAGTTCATTTAAATACTCGTCCAAATCGGCCTTCTGCTGCGCGAGGGAAAAGTTAAGCCAGGTTCCGAAGGCTTCGGCGTGGCTCAACCGGATCGCCCGGTCCGCCTGCTCCTCAGAGTAGATCTGGGCCAGGCCAAAGTGTTCGTAGAGGCCCGTATTCGGGTTGCGCAGGGACGCCAGGTAGGCGATCCGGCCAAAAGCTGTGGGTACCTGGGAGAGCGTCCGGTTCCACAGATCGCGTATTGCTTTTTCCCCACTCTGGTTGGGAAGAGTTTCCGGCATTCCAGTTCCCTTTTTCTCCCGCCGCCGCGTTATACCTGCGGGGGATTTTAACACATTCCGCGTGCGTTTTCTCCGCGCTGACGGCTGGCGGCCAGACCCGCACTAGCTGAGCAAGTTCCGTTCCATACCCGAAAAATATGTCTGCCGGGCGAGAAGCCGATAGCCGCTCGTACTACAGTGGCTTACGGTAAGCGGGCCCAAAATTTTCGAGTGGAAGGCACAGGAGAAGCAAATGATTAAGAAAGCGATTCTTTTAGCGGCGGTTTTACTGCAAATCGCGCTGTTTTCAGTAGGACCGATGGCGGCCGATGACCCGCCCATGCCGCCCTGCTGGCCGTGCGCAATGTAATTTTGCGCAAAATTTGAAAAAAGAGGTGCTATAATCCTGGGACGGGTTTGTAAACCCGCCCGCAATGGACAATGCGCACCTTCGGGATTTGTTGTGGTATAGCGGGATAGCGATCGATATCGTCGTAGCGGGCCGTTTGGCCCAGTTGAGACTGATGGGTCGCTATCCTGTCCTTTTTGCCTACCAATGCGTTGCCTCTGTACGCGGGCTGGTGCTCGTAGTCCTTCTCCATGGCAGTAGAAGGCTGTTGGGTTTTTACGGTCCGGTCTATTTTGCCAGCCAGCTTGTAGTCTGGATTTTATATTTTCTCTTAATTATCGAATTGTATTCCCGCATGGTGGAGGAGTTCTCCGGGATCCGGCGTTTGGGGAATCTGGTTCTCTACTCAGGCCTCGGTATTGTAGCCGCCGCTTGCAGCATATTGATGTTGTCGGATCATCAGGCGGGCTTCGACTATTACCCGCTGGTTTCCTATCTGGCCTTGCAACTACGAAGCGTGTTTTTGTCGTTGAGCGCGCTGACGCTCCTGCTGCTTTTGTTCGTCGCTCACTACCGAATTCGAATCCGGCGCAATGTCTGGATCCTCTATGCTTTTTTCGGAACCTACTTCGTCACCAGCGCCGCCATGTTCACGATGCGCCGATATTTCGGCGCTGCCTTTGATCCGGTCCGCAATTTTGTGGGTTCTCTCTCGTATCTGTGTTGCCTGTCGGGGATTGCCTGGTTTCTTTCCAAGGCAGGGGAAGCCGAATCCCGGCCGATAAGTGTCTTTGGGAGCAAAGGAAGCCAGGAATTGGACGCTGCCCTGTCATTGCAGTTGCAGAGTTTTAACCAAGTTTTGGTGAAGGTTTTGAAACAATGACAATACTGTTACTACTCCTCGGCTTTATCGCGGCGGCCGCCGGGGGTACTGGCATCGCGTTGTGGCGGCTTTACCGCACGGGGCCGGAAGCGCAGTCTATCCCGGCTTTGGTCTCTGAAATTTCAAATCCCAGGCGGTCAGCCCTGGAAGTGTATCAGCCGATGAGCCGGCTGTTTGCTGAAGACGATTTTGCTCTGGTTGGCCGGCTCAAGCCTGACTTGCTGAAGCGGCTGCGCCGCCAGCGCCAGCGAGTGCTCCGGTTGTATCTGCGGGAGATACGAATCGGCTTCGGGCGTCTGCACACTCTTTGCCGCATTCTGGCGCCGAGAAGCCACGACCCGAATTTCGCCGCTCGCATCACGCAACAGGCGCTGACGTTCTACGGCCTGTTCTTGATTCTCGAGTTTCGATGCGCGCTCGGCTGGTTCCTGCACGTGCGGGTCGATACGGTCGATCTCGTCGGCGCCCTCGCCCAACTGCGCCAGGCGGCGCAGAGTGTGCTGGCGGACATGAACTCCGGGACGGCCCTGGCCGGCAGCCCGGCCTGACCTGGTGAGCCACCCGGTCGGCCTTCACCAGCGCGGGGGCCGGGCCCCTTGAAGCGTTTTCGAAGCCCGAAGAGAAGCCTTTTCGGAGCCCGCGTACCCTTGCGGACCTGGTGGCGTCTGCCGGAAGCTTCAGCCGGAAGCAGTGCGCTTTTTGTTCCTTACTGGTTCCGTTGGACGGGACCCCCTATCAATTTTTCGCAGTTCTGATTTCCACTTTCGCAAAGGTCGCCGAGTAAAACCGCGCACGAGATCGGGATTTTGCCGGCGTTTTTTTTACTTTGGCTCCGTTCTCGCTAAAGAAGCCGAGACGGAAGCGGCATGTCCATCCTTCCGATGCTGTCGATCGAGCTCGGCGGATCAGCCAGGCCGGCTTTCCGAGAGTCTCGCTACAGCAGGCGAAGTGAAAACCTCCGCATCCTAATCGGCAAATCGAAAGGAGCTGAAGAATGACAAGGCGAATGACGCTGTTCGGGGTCTTGGCGGCGGCGGCTCTATGGACGCTCCCAGCGCAAGCTCAGGTGGCCCCTACGAGCAGTTGCACAGGGCCCCAATTTTTCAAAGGCACCTACGCAACCGTGGATTTCTCCGGACAAATTACAACCGCGATAAGCGCCGGAACAACAACGGGCGGTACAACATCAGGGGGGACGACAACGGGCGGGACAACAACCGGAGGAACAACCACTGGAGGTACAACAACAGGCGGCACGACGACCGGAGGAGCGACTACCGCGATTACAGGCCCCTTCGGGTCGATTAGCGTACTCACAGCCGATGGCGCGGGCAAAATCACCAGCGGTGCGGCGGTTGCTAGTGTGAACGGCGTGAATGTAGTCCAAAACTTCACGGGTACCTACACGATTGGCACGAACTGCATCGGGACCATGCTTCTTACCTTCACCGCTGCCACCGCAACCGTTGCTCCGGGACAGACCACGACGGGAACGACGCCGAACAACCCCTTCACCACCGGCACAACCAATCCCTTCATCACCGTTGGGACGACCACTGGCGGCACAACCACAGGAGGTACGACTACGGGCGGCTCGACTGGGGGAACGACGACCGGTGGAACGACCGGCGGCACGACGACTGGCGGCACAACAACCAGCGGCCCCACTATCAGCTTCGGGCAAGGGATCATCAATTTCGTGCTGGTCGGCGATGGCACTCAGTTCTTCTACGCGCAAGCGAATCAGGGAGTAGTGGTGACGGGAACGGGCGTGCGGCAATCCATCACCGGCGCCCCTCTTCCTTAAGCGCAATAAACGCTGGCTGTGCCGGCGCTTTCGGGCGCCGGCCTCTTTAGCGTTTTGCAAGCGGGGCGGCGTTTGAGAAACGTCCCCGCGTCCAGGATCGAACTGGCCCCGGGGCCGGGGACGCTCTTCTTCTGGCCGCCTGCTAGAATAGTCGTTTGTTTGAAAGTCTCAGCGAAAAACTACAGCGTGTCTTCAAAAACCTGCGCGGCGAAGGCAAGCTGACCGAGGCGAACATCCAGGAAGCCTTGCGGGAAATCCGGCTCGCGCTCCTGGAAGCCGACGTCAACTTCAAGGTTGTCAAGCAACTTCTGGACGGCATCAAGCAAAAGTCCCTTGGCCAGGAGGTGCTCACTGCCTTTTCGCCCACCGAGCAGGTCGTGCAGATCGTGCGCGATGAACTGGTGCGCGTGCTCGGCAGCCACGAGTCGAAACTGCGGTTCGCCAACGAGCCGCCGACCGTGATGATAATCGCCGGCCTGCAAGGCTCTGGGAAGACGACTTCGACCGGCAAGCTCGCCCTATGGCTTTCCCGCAATGGGCGCCGCCCGCTGATGGTTTCCGTGGATGTGTATCGGCCGGCGGCGCGGCGCCAGTTGAGCGTAATTGGCGAGTCAGTCAAGCTGCCAGTCTTCGAGGGCCCGCCGGACGCCTCGCCGCTCGAACTGGCTCAGGCGGCCCGCAGAGAGGCGGTGGAAACAGGCCGCGACGTAGTGCTGGTCGACACTGCCGGGCGCCTGCATATTGATGATGCCTTGATGCAAGAGCTCGAGGCCCTGCGGGGGGCCCTGCGCCCTACGGAAATCCTTTACGTCGCCGACGCGATGACCGGACAGGATGCGGTCCGTTCGGCCGAGGAGTTTCATAAGCGTCTCGGAATCACTGGCGTCATCCTGACCAAAATGGACGGAGACGCCCGCGGCGGCGCGGCGCTATCCATCCGATTCGTCACCGGCCAGCCTGTCAAGCTTGTGGGGGTTGGAGAAAAGTTCGACGCGCTCGAGCCTTTCTATCCCGACCGCATCGCCTCCCGCATTCTCGGCATGGGCGACGTCCTTTCCCTGATCGAAAAAGTAGAGCAGAGCATCGATCAGAAGAAGGCTCTTGAACTCCAGCAGAAAATCGTTGACAACGAATTTTCGTTGCAGGATTTCCGGGATCAGCTTCGTCACTTGCGAAAGCTAGGCCCGCTCGAATCCATCCTGTCGATGCTGCCCCAGGTGGGTCCCTTTAAGGCGCTGCAAGGCGCCCAGGTGGATCCGAAGGAATTGACGCGTCTGGAGGCGATCATCAACTCGATGACGATCAAGGAGAGATTGAACCACCAGATCATCAACGGCAGCCGGCGCCGCCGGATCGCGCGGGGGTCTGGAACCACAGTCCAGGAAGTCAATCAGCTTCTGAAGCAGTACGCCGAGGTCCGCAAAATGATGAAGTCCTTTACTGGCGGCATGCTGAAGAAGCGTCTCCGCACGATGATGCGCTAGGTAGAGCCGGCTGGCCACCCAGGAGCCGGCCGCCGCGCGCAGGCGTCGCCGTTTTCCAAAACCAGCGGGAAACTTGGTAAACTGGGTATCCCATATGAACTTAAATTGAGGAGCAAGAATGCTTTCGATTCGCTTGGCTCGCACCGGAGCCAAGAAAAAGCCACAGTACCGGGTCGTAGTGATTGAGAAGCAGCGGGCCAGGAACGGCCGTTTTCTTGAGATTCTCGGCCACTACAACCCCACCACCCATCCGATCGTCCTGAAACTCAACCAGGAGCGCGTCCAGTATTGGATCAGCAAGGGCGCCCAGCCCTCGCCCACGGTTCACCGGTTGATGTCGCACGGCGCACAAGCCTGACCGTAGCTTATAGCGCAGAGAAAGGATGGACGCCGGGGCCGTCATATGCCGTCCGGGAGGCCTCTGTTATAATCGGCCTAGGAGCAGATGACTTTGCTCTTATAAAAAAGAAAGAGTTTGGGGTACTGCTAGAGAGGCACTTCTGAGCGCACGTTCCAGTTGCAGCGAAGAGGACGGGGAGAAGCTGCTGTTCGTCCAGGAGGCGCGAGATGAAAGAGTTGATCGAGCAGATTGCCAAAGCTCTGGTCGATAACCCCGAAGAGGTTTCAGTTCGAGCGGTCGAAGGCCAGCAAGTCACGGTGCTGGAGCTCCGCGTAGCTCCGGGAGATCTGGGCAAGGTCATTGGCAAACAGGGGCGCACGGCACGATCTATACGGACCATCCTGGGGGCCGCCGGCATGAAGTTGAAAAAGCGTTTTACGCTGGAAATTCTCGAGTAGTGGCGGGCAGCCCGAATGACGAAGAGTTTGTTGCCTTGGCCCGCCTGATGCGAGCGCACGGAAACCGGGGAGAACTGATCGCAGAGCTGGAAAGCGACGACAATCGCATCTTCGAGCGTTTTTCTGAGGTTTACCTCTGGGACGGCTCTCTACGGCGGCAAAGAGCCCGTGTTGAAAGGAGCTGGCCCCACAAGGGCCGGCTCGTCGTCAAGTTTGAGGGCGTCGACAGCATCGAGCAGGCCCAGGCTTTGGCCGGATTGGTCGTGCAGATTCCGGCGGCCCTTCGCCCGCCAGCTCCGGAAGGGCGTTTTTACGTCACGGATTTAATCGGCTGCCGCGTGCTGGAGAAAAGTTCGGGCCGGTTTCTGGGAGAAGTGCAAGGGCTGTTGGAGACCGGCGGCGTTCCGCTGCTTGAAGTGAAAAGCGGGGAACGGGAAATTTTGATCCCGCTGGCGCGGTCGATTTGCTTGGAGGTGAATCCCTCGCAGCGCTTGATTCGCGTGGATCTGCCCGAGGGATTGGATGAATTGTAGTGCAGTTCCATTTGGTCACCATCTTTCCGGATTTTTTCAAGGGGCCGCTCGATTACGGAGTGGTCGCGCGCGCGCGCCAAAGCGGAGCCATTGGCGTTCGTATTTGGGACCTGCGGGATTTCACCTCCGACCGGCGCCGGACTGTGGATGACAGGCCTTTCGGCGGCGGCGAGGGAATGCTGCTGAAGGTGGAGCCGATCTTTCTGGCTCTGGAAAAAATCAAGGGTGAAACGGCCTGTTCCGGCGGCGCGACTCCGCATGTTGTGCTGCTGTCGGCTCAGGGACGGCCTTTCGATCAAGCCGCGGCCCGCCGGCTTGCCCGGTCGGAACAGATCGTTTTGGTGTGCGGGCGCTATGAAGGGGTGGACGAACGGGTTGCAGAGCATCTGGCCGATGAAGAATTGTCGGTTGGCGATTTCGTCCTGAGCGGGGGCGAACTGGCTGCCGCAATCATCTTAGACGCCGTCGCCCGATTGGCGCCGGGCGTTCTGGGAAACGTGGAAAGCGCGAGGGCCGAGTCGTTTGAACCCATCGAGGCTTCCGAGGACGGCGTGGGTTTGCTGGATTCCCCCCAGTACACGCGGCCTGCGGATTTCCGCGGATGGTCAGTGCCGGAAATTCTCTTGAGCGGGCGCCACGAAGACGTGCGGCGCTGGCGGCGGCGCGCCGCATTGGCGAAAACGCTGCGGAATCGCCCCGATTTGTTGGAGCATGCGCAGCTCAGCGCAGAAGATCGCGCTACCCTGGAACAGTTGAAAGGCAATGGAGTGTTGTCATGATCGACCGATCTTTACAAACTATTTACGACCGCAACAAGCGGACTGACATTCCGGAAATCCATCCGGGCGATACGATTCGCGTATACGTCAAAATCAAGGAAGGCGACAAGGAGCGGCTTCAGGCGTTTGAAGGGACTTTGATCGCCCGCAAGAATCAAGGTCTTGGAGAAACGATCACTGTCCGGAAAGTCAGCTTTGGCCAAGGCGTCGAGCGCATTTTCCCGCTGCACTCCAAAGTGATCGACCACATCGACAGAATTCGCACCGGCCGCGTTCGCCGGGCGAAGCTATACTATTTGCGAGGGCTGAAAGGCAAAGCCGCGCGCTTGCGGGAAAGAGAGTAGGCGGCTGCCGGCTCTCTGCGCGGCGATGCGTTGCACTCGCCAACTCGAAGCGCGGGCCTGGCGTCAAGGCTATCGGTTTGTCGCGGGCGTCGATGAGGTCGGGCGTGGCGCGCTGTTCGGGCCCGTGGTGGCGGCGGCGGTAATTCTCGATCCGGCCCGACCTATACGGGGATTGAATGACAGCAAGCAGTTGCTGCCGGAGCAGCGCGAAGAACTGGCCGCGTTGATCCGGCAAAGGGCGCTGGCGGTCGCGGTCAAGGCTGTGGATGCGGCTCGCATCGACCAGGTGAATATTTACCAGGCGTCCCGTCTCGCCATGCGCGCCGCGGTGGAGGCGCTGGATCCGCAGCCCGATTTCCTGCTCACCGACGCAGTGCGCCTAGATGCCCGGCAGCCCCAACGGCCCTTGATTAAAGGCGATTGCCGCTCCGCATCGATCGCCGCCGCCTCGATTGTCGCGAAGGTCGACCGAGACCACTGGATGCGCACCTGGGACGGTGTCTTTCCTCAATACGGGCTGGCTCAAAACAAGGGCTACGCCACGCCGGAGCACCTAGCTGCCCTGGAGACCTACGGCCCTTCCCCACTGCACCGCCTGAGCTTTCTTCCCGTCGCCGCGGCGGCGCGCATTCCCGTCCTCGCCGTGAAGCCGCCGGATTGTTTCTACGAGAGGGGCTTATTTGATGGCTAGTCCTAGCAGCCTGCTGGCGGAAAATTCGGGAGACTCGCAGCAGCGTCCTCTCAAGCTCTGGCGGCGTATTCAAACCATTGTCTTTATCCTGTTTTGCCTGGAAATGGGAGTCGTGCTCGTGCTGTTTCCGTGGTCCTCTATGTGGGACCGGAATTACTTCTTTGCCCTGGCGCCCCAATTCGGGAGATGGTTTGCAAGCAGCTACCTGCGCGGCGCGATCAGCGGAGTAGGGCTAGTGAACGTTTGGATCGCCGTTTCCGAGGCGTGGCGGCTACGCTCCGCCTGAGCCTATATCACTTCCTTTTCTTCCAACTCATATTTCCACAGCGGACTTCTCCCGGCACAAAAAAGCGGGGAGGGGACAAGCGCCGAAAAACTTGCGTTTTCCCCTTTTTCATCCGCCCGCCCTTGGCCATTGCGCAAGTCTGCCTCTGCTGAAGCACTGGCTTTGTATTTTTTGCAGCCTCAGGCCGGTAAGAGCTTCCGTTGGCGCCTGGCTCTCTAGGAGTCCCCCGAACAATCCTCTCAGAATCAGCGACTTACAGGAAGGTGTGGCTGGAATATCGATTGCAGCCCGTAGCTGGTGATATGTTATACAAATCGGGGGTTGCGTGCCTCTGGGTGTTTCTTTTGCCGCAGGTGCTCTCAGCGGATGACGAATCCCACGGGCTGATTTTTTACGAGCGCTTGCTCGCCAGTTCGAACACCTTTGGAAATGTCTTCCGGTTGGATACCACAGCCGGTTATAGCTTCAACCGCCACGTTTCGATCGATGGCGGCCTTCCGGTTTTCTTTGTTCGGCCCTCGGGAACGGCGACAGCTTTAGCCGGCACGACCTCCGCTACGGGAATCGGCAACGCGTATCTGGAGCTTCGATTCGCAGCCCCCAATTCCCTGATCAACTACTCTACCGTTTTGACCGGAACCGCGCCGACCGGTGACAAAGACTCAGGCCTGAGCACCGGCCGGGCGACCGCTGACTGGACCAATCACTTCGACAGATCGTTCGGGCCGCTGACTCCGTTCGCCAATATCGGATTTGCAAACACGATCTCTGACACGCCGCTCTTCGTCCGGCCGTACACTACGCTCGGCTTTGTCACTCATCTGGAAGGCGGCGGAGCTTATCGCGTAGCACGGTTTCTGGAAGCCGGCGCAGCAGCGTATGCGATTGAACCGGCGGGACAGCAGACTGTCGTCAGTGAACTGGTCCCGAAGACCGCGCCAGCCCGAGCTCGGGCCGCCAACAATGACGGCCGGGGCGGCCGGCAGGGCGCGTTCGAAAGCGCGCATATCACCGTCGGCTCCGCCGACTTGGCGCGCGACAACGGTTTTTCCTTCTGGGGCGCCGTTCATCCAACCAGGACTCTCAGCCTACAACTAGCCTTCACACGGAGCGCCCACTACGCGTTCAACACGATTTCCTTTGGCATCGGAGTGAATCTGGGGTCGGTTTTGAGGAACATGCGGTCCTATGACTGAGTGCTATTTCGGCAAACCCGGGGGAGCGAAGCGTCTTACCTCGCTCCCCCCGCAAGAAAGGAGAAGTCGCCAATGAAGCAATGGTTCATTCTCTTTACTCTATCTACCTGGATTTTCGCGACAGGCGCAAGCCTGCTGGCCCAAAAAGGGCAAGGGAGGATGGGAGCGCCGGGAATCGGCGTGAACCTTCCCCAGGGGAGTGGGAAAGCGAAAGCCGGCAGTGAGGCGGCGGTCGAGACGCGGTCCCCGCGGGCGGCGGGGCCTGTGATTGCCGCGAACGTAGATGTCAGCAGCCGGGTGGCAGCCAACCCCGCCCTCTCCACTGTCATTCAGCCTTTGCTTCCGCCGGGCGCAACCATCGCGGCCGCGGCCGCCGGTTTTCGGACTCAAGGACAATTCATCGCCGCTCTGCATGTGTCGCGGAACCTGGGCATCCCGTTTGAGCAGTTGAAATCGGAGCTTACGGAGAACCATCCCGACTCGCTCGGGCAAGCGATTCACCAACTCCGGCCGGACCTCAGCAGGAACACGGTCCGGAGCGAGGTCCGCCAGGCGCGGCATCAGGCCGAGCAAGATGTGGACACGGCGCAGTTGGAAAGCAAGCTCTCTTCCAACGCAGCTCTGGCCGCGAAGGCGCAGTCGCTTCTTCCAGCCGGTACAGATCTGCAAGCCGCCGCGGCGGGATTCGAGAACATCCGGGAGTTTCTTGTGGCTGAACATCTGGCCCGCGACTTAAACATCCCGTTTGCGCAGCTCAAGGCCCAGGTAGCGGGCACGAATCCGGTCCCGTTCAAGCAGGCCATCACCACTCTGAGGCCGGATCTCAGCTCAGCGACCATCAAAGCCGACCTGAAGACAGCCCGCCAGGAAGCCAAAGCGGACCTGGAAGCCGCGGGAGAGATAGGCGCAGAGCAGAAGGAGGCTGGTGAACGTTAGCCGCATCGGCTCACAGGCCGGTTTTTCGCAGAGCCTCCTCCAGGCGCGCCACGTCCTGCTCGTTATTGAAAAAGTGCGGCGAAATCCGCAAATGGTCGTGGCGCGCCGCGACCACAACGGTCAGATCCCGCAGTCGGACGGCTAAGCGGCTCACGTCGGTCCCAGGGAATCGCGCGGCGATCAGCGGAGAATCGTAATAAGGGAGACGATCGGACGCCATGTCGCCGCTGGTCCGGCGCAAAACGCCGCGGACCTTCTCGGCGAGGTGCGCCACCCGCTGCTCAATTTCGCTCAGCCCGATTTGCAGCATCATCTCCAGTACGGCCCGCATGGCGTAGATGCCGGGGAAATTCTGGGTTCCTCCCTCGTATTTCTCGGCCTTTGAGGAAAGCCTTGGCGGGCCGTGGTGGAGAGCATCCACGCATCTCCAGTCCTCGTGGCTGCGCCAACTGAAGACTGCTGGCCGAAGCCATTCCCGCACTTCGGGGCTGATATAGCAAAACCCGATGCCAGGCGGGCACAGCAGCCATTTGTAACCATGAGCCGCGATCATGGCGGCTCGTAGGGAGGGAGCATCGAGCCGGATGGCTCCGAGCCCCTGCGTGGCATCCACGTAAAAAAGGACGCCTCTTTCCTGAAGGAAGCGGCCGATTTCGGCTAAAGGGGGCCGCAGGCCTGTCGAGTAATTGATCGCGCTCATCAGCACGAGCCTGGTGTTGCGGTGGATCGCCGAGCAAAAGCGGTCGAGGGAGAACTGGCCGCCGGGAAGAGGCGCTTCGAAGAAATCGGCTCCCCGCTCGGCCAGCGCATATCCGAAGTAGGAGTTATTGGGGAACTCGCCTTCGAGCGCCACGACTCGATCGCCCGGCTTCCAATCGATTCCCTGCACGAGCCAGCTCAGGGCCGTGGCGGTGTTGGGGACGAATGCTATATCCGCCGGCGCCGCCTGCAACAGGGCTGCGGCTGCCGCCCGAGTCTGGTCGGCGTCGTCAAACCAGTCGAGAAAATCCAGGCAGGCGAGCTCGTTGCGGCGGCACAGATAGTCGTTGGCGGCTTCCACCGCGCACCGGGGCACCGGACCAAATGTGGCTGTGTTCAAGTAGGTCCAGCGCTCCAGAACGGGAAATTGATTGCGCGCCTGCCGCCAGTCATAGGCCATGGCTGCATTGTAAACATGAGCCGGAATCCCTGCATCTACATACTGTTAATCACACGCTGATAAGGTCCGTGGCCGAAGGAATAGTTCCTCGGTACCAGGGTGAAAATATGAACGACGTACTATTGTCCGCCCTTATGGCCGGGTCGTAGCCTTGTAGGACGGGCCGCTCTTCCGCACATGCTGAATACGTGTCTTACTGGATGTTCGGAGCTGGAAGAATCGTGCGAAAACGAGAAATCCTTTCGCATTTTGTTCGAAGAAGCTCCGATCGGCTACTACGAGATCGACTGCGACGGCATTATCCGCCGGATCAATAAGTCAGCCTGCCGGCTGCTGAGATTCGACGCGGCCGACCTCATCGGCCGGCCTCTCTCGGCATTCGCGTCGCCGGAAGCGGTAGAAACGCGCCTCGAACGCGTGCGCCAGAGGATCGCCGGAGAAGAAGCGCTGAGACCCTACCTCTCCGAATACCTGCGCCGGGACGGCTCCAAAATCGTTTTACAAACGCATGAGACGCTGATTCGGGACAAGAACCAGAGGGTGGTCGGGATCCGATCGGCTCTGATGGATGCGACGGAGCACCAGCTTGTTCTGGACGCTCTGCGGGAAAGCGAAGAGCGCTATGCTCTGGCCGTGCGCGGCGCCAACGACGGCCTTTGGGACTGGAACTTGAAGACGGGAAAAGTTTACTACTCGCCTCGCTGGAAATCCATGCTCGGCTACGACGAAGCCGACATCGGCAACAGTCCGGAGGACTGGTTCAGCCACGTGCACCCGCAGGATTTGGGCCGCCTGAAGATCGAAATCGGCCTCCACCTGGAGGGATATAACCGCCATTTTCAGCATGAGTACCGGATCCGGCACAAGGACGGCACTTGCCGCTGGGTGCTGTGCCGGGGATTGGCCGTGCGGGACGCGGAAGGGAACCCCCATCGCATAGCCGGGTCGCAGACTGACATTACCGTGCGGAAGCTGGGCGAGGAGCGGCTGCTGCATGACGCGTTTCACGATGAGCTGACCGGCCTGCCCAATCGCGCCCTTTTCATCGAAAGGCTGGAGCGCGCCGCGATCCGGGCCATGCGCCGCGAAAACTATCTGTTTGCCGTGCTGTTCTTGGATCTCGACGGTTTCAAGGTCATCAACGACAGTCTCAGCCACCAGGCCGGGGACCAGCTTCTGGTAAGCATCGCCAGGCGGCTGGAAGCCTGCTTGCGCCCGGAGGACACCATTGCGCGTCTGGGCGGAGACGAATTCGTTATTCTGCTCGACGATCTGAAGAACATCAGCGACGCCACGCAGCTTTCCGAGCGCATTCAGAGAGAATTGCAGGCGCCGTTCCTGCTGGGACGCCAGCAGGTGTTTACGACGGCGAGCATCGGCATCGCCTCGAGCGCCGCCGGCTACCGGCGACCTGAGGAGCTTTTGCGAAACGCGGATACCGCCATGTACCGGGCCAAGGCTTTGGGAAAAGCGCGTCACGAAGTATTCCATGCGGGACTGTACAAGCAGGCAGTTGAACGGCTGCGGATCGAAACCGACCTGCGCCGGGCGCTGGAGCGCGGCGAGCTTCAGGTCCATTACCAGCCGATCGTCCGGCGGGAGAGCGGCGAGATCACGACGGTCGAGGCGCTCGTGCGCTGGCGGCAGCCGCACCGGGGATTGATCCGTTGCGGCCGGTTTATGCCTATCGCCGAGGAGACCGGCCTTATTCTTCCCATCGGCGAGTGGGTTCTGCGAACGGCCTGCGCGCAGAACAAAGCCTGGCAGCGGATTCTTCCTTCCCTGCGAGTGGCGGTGAACCTTTCGGCCCGGCAATTCAAGCAGCCGAATCTTGTGGACGGCATCGCCCGCGCGCTCGAGGACACCGGTCTTGACGCGGGGTTCCTGGATTTAGAACTGAGCGAAAGCACCGCTCTGGCCGGCGGCGAGGAAGCTTTAGAAACCATTCAAAAACTGTGTTCTATGGGCGTGCGCATCTCCATTGACGATTTTGGGACCGGCTACTCTTCGCTGAAATATCTGCGGCGCTTCCCGATCGACACGCTCAAAATCGACCCCTCCTTTGTTCGCTCCGTCGATACCGATCTGGATAACGCCGCGATCGCGACGGCGGTAATCAATCTGGGCCACAGCCTCCAGCTCAATGTCGTCGCGGAGGGCGTTGAAACAGAGGAAGAGATGGAATTCCTTTGCTCGCGCGGCTGCGACCAAATGCAAGGCCGCGTGTTTAGCGAGCCGGTGGCGGCACAGCAAATCGTGCCGTTATTGGAAAGGCGCTATCTGCCGGTCGCGCCGCGAGCGGACGCGGAGCGTACCCCGGCTCCCGCTCGGCCCTTCTCCTTCCGGCATCATTCGTAGACCGGCGGCTCTCCCGGCGGGCGCGATTTCCACCGGCGATGAATCCAAAGCCATTGGTCCGGATACTGGCGGATGATCTGCTCGAGCACGGTGTGCATCCGCTGCGTATTCACCCGAACGTCCGCTTCCGTATCGTTTGACACCGTGATTTCCACCGGCGGCCAGAAGCGCAGCACGTAGCGGCCCTCGCCCGCATTCCAGAGCGCAAAGCCCGGGATCACCGGCGCTCCGGTGCGCAATGCGATCTTGACCAGGCCGGTGGAAGCGCAAGCCTTGACGCCGAAAAAATCGACGAACACGCCGTTTTCCGGCGACGCGTTTTGGTCGATGAGCATCCCCACGGCGTGATTGGCGGCGAGCGCCTCTAAAATGCGGCGCGGCGACTCGTTCTTCTGGACGATTCGATTGCCCGCCAGAGTCCGGTGGCGGGCCACGAGGCGGTCGAGATGCGGGTTGTCCAGCGGCCGCACGACAATGTGCATGGGATGGCCATATAGCGCGTGAGCCAGGGCGCTGAGCTCCCAGTTCCCCAGGTGCGCCGTAAGGAAGAGGACTCCCTTGCCTTTTTGCGCCGCTCGCCGGAAGTGCTCGAATCCGTCGTAGCGGATCCACGCTCCGATTGTGCTGCGGCTCAACTGCGGGAACCGGGCAAAGGAAAGCAACGATCGGGCGAGCGTCTCATACACACCAGTCACGATAGCTTCGCGTTCCGGCTCAGGCATCCCGGGAAGCGCCAGCGCAAGATTGCGCCGCGCCACCTTGACCAGACGAGGCGTCGAAACTCGCAGAACTCGGGCCAACACCCGGCATTCCAGTTGCGCCAGAAACAGCGGCAGGTTTTCGAGGGTTTTTATCACGGGCCATACGGCAGCCCATTCAGCCAGGTCGCGCAGCGCGCCGTGCTTGGACATTCCCAAAAACAATATACCTTGAAGCGGCCGGCCACGAAGGGAACGGCAGCCGTTCCAGCATTCTCGTGACGCAGCCGCTACACTGGGGGAGTGCGGCTCTGGGCGGCTGCGGCGCTCGCAGCGTATTTTTTGTTTTTCTTTCGCCTCACCGGCGCTGGCTTGGCCGGACCCGATGAGCCTCGCTATGCTTGGGTTGGCCGTGAAATGGCTCGCTCGGGAGATTGGGTGACGCCGCGGTTATGGGGCCGTCCTTGGTTTGAAAAACCCGCACTCCTTTACTGGACAACCGCCGCCGCGTTCCGGGCCGGGCTCGGCGAGGACTGGGCGCCGCGGCTGCCGGTTGCCGTCCTCAGCGTGCTGTTTCTTCTCTTTTTTTTCTGGCGCCTGAAAGTGGAGTTGGGAAATCCCGCAGCCGGTTATGCCACAGGCGTCCTGGCGACCTGCGCCGGCTGGGTGGCTTACAGCCGCGTGGCCGTTTTTGATTTGCCTCTCAGCGCCGCATTTGGCGCGGCCATGCTGGCGCTGCTTGCCTGGTTGGAGCGCCGCCAGACGCGCTGGCTGACGTCTTTTGGCGCATTTCTCGGAGTATCAGTTCTCGCCAAAGGGCTGGTCGGGCCGGCGCTTGCGGCCTTGACGCTGTTGTGCTGGTCGGCGCGGAATGGCTTGCGGGAATTGTGGAGCCCTTTGCGGCCCGCGGCTCTCCTTGTCTTTCTCGCGGTCGCCTCGCCCTGGTATGTGCTCTGCTACCTTCGCAACGGCGCGCCGTTTCTCGCCGAATTTTTCTGGCGGCAGCATTTCTCCCGGTATGCGGCCGGCGCGCTGGCGCACAACCAGCCGCTGTGGTATTTCGCGCCTGTATTAGCTGTAGGGCTGCTTCCCTGGACGCCGCTGCTGACTGCGTTCGGAGCGAAGACGCTTTGGCGCGAGCGCAAGCTTTTCTTCTTTCTGGCATGGGCGGCGGTCACGGTGATCTTTTTCTCGTTCTCGCGTGACAAGCTGCCCGCCTATGTCCTTCCCGCCCTGCCTGCGATCGCAGCCCTGGCGGGCGCGGCGCTGGCGCGCGCGAAGCCCATGCCGATCGCTCTGTCCCTTTGCGCCGCCACGCTTGCATTGTTCCCCGCTGCCGCCGCGATCTTGCCGGAAGCGCTCGATAGCGGCGCACGCGCCGCTCTGCGGACGGCTGCTTTCCCGGCCCGCGACATGGCTGCTGCCGCAGCGCTGGCGGCGTGTGTAGTGCTTTTCGAGCGAATCGGGAGAAGACAGGCGGCGGTAGCTGTCGTTCTCGCGGCGAGCGTCGCCGGGTATATCTGGATTGCGCAGACATCGTTTCGGCTGATCGATCAGAAGGCCGGCGCACGATCTTTGTGGCGCCAGATCCAGGGCCGCCAGCAAGATCTTTGCCTCGATGGCGCGCCGCGCAGCGTCGCCTACGGGCTCTATTATTACGCCGGCCGGATCGTGCCCGATTGCAGCGTCGAACCGCGGCCTGTTCACATCCGGGACAATGAAGCTGTATTGCATTTTTAGGCGATTCTGTTATGCTGGCGGCTATGATGCGGCTGGTGTGCTGGTGGTTGCTTGGATGTGTTCTTTTTGCGGCGGATCCTCCTTTTAGCATCCTCACGGGCAAACCTCCGGCGCCGCCCGACAATCCGCCGACGCCCGCCAAGGTCGAACTCGGCAAGAAGCTTTTCTTCGACAACCGGCTCTCCGGACCCGGCAACCGCAGTTGCGGCACCTGCCACCGGCCTGAGCTCATGTATTCCGACGGCCTGTCGAGGGCGTGGGGGCTGGCGGAAAGCGAACTCCGGCGCAAGACTCCGCAGCTCTACAATGTGGGTTGGCACAAGCGGCTCTTTCATGACGCGCGTGCAGGATCGCTCGAAGAGCAGGCGGCGTTTCCGCTGCGCGCCGAGTTCGAGATGGATCTAGACCCCAACACGGCGGCGGAACGCATCCGCAAGGATCCCCAGTACCAAAGGCTTTTTGCCGCCGCCTTTCCGGGGCGCGAAATCACCTGGAAGTTGATGGCCGAGGCTATTGCCTCCTTCGAGCGCACGCTGGTTTCCTATGACAGCGATCTGGATCGCTATCTGGCCGGCGATCAGGCGGCGCTCGGCGAAGCGGCCAAACGGGGCATGGCTTTGTTCACAGGCAAGGCTGGATGCTCGAATTGTCACAACGGTCCTCTGCTCTCCGATCAGAAGATGCATTACATCGGAGTTCAAGAGATGGCGGGTGACTCGCCGCAAGGCACACCATATAAAACGCCTTCACTCCGGGATATCGTCCTGCGTGGCTCCTATATGCACAACGGCCGTTATCGAACCCTCGACGAAGTGCTGGCGTTCTACCAGGGAGTCGATATGGTGCGTTCGCCGAAGGGCGAAGCGCCTCCGCTTGAGCTCACCTCCAGCGAAAAATCCGACTTGATGGCTTTTTTGCGCTCCCTGACAGGCCGCGTTTATTCCGTGGATTTGGAGGAGCCCGAGCCGGTGGGGACGCCTCCCTTCGGACCGCACCGGTAGCCGCACTCGGGCCTCAGCGGCCGGATCCGCCATCAGCGCAAGATAAAAGACCTCTTCTCACAAAGTAATTTGGAACTCCTCTGTCTGCCGGTGTTGCCGCCGGTTTTTTTATCCGCCAGACGCGGAATGAGACCGGAAGAGAGTCCATTCATGGATGCCGTGTTGCCCCTCTCCGTGAGAACATCAGGAAATCGCGCAGTAGCTCCGGCCGCTGAATCTGTGGTCCGAACCGCGCCGCCAGCAGTTCGCCTTGTCCGAACGGCAGGGGCGAGCCGGCCTACTGTATCGCCATTGTGATCTTGTCGCTGCTGGTAGCGCCTCCGATCGAGATCTGGACCGGCACGCTATCCCCGGAGGGGACGCCGGAGG
>DASREK010000132.1:0-4977 GCA_035652135.1 Bryobacterales bacterium
GGGGAATCGCCGCCGCGTGCTCATCAGCGATCTTTCGGGCCGCAGCAACATCTTCTTCAAGCTGAAGGAAAGAGGCCTGGGCGACAAGCTCAGCGACGCAGCCAGGCGCGAATTGCTCGAGCGAATCAAGCAGCTGGAGTACGACGGTTATGAGCTGGAGGCAGCCGAAGGAACCTTCGAGCTGCTTGTGCGCGAGACACTGCATCCCGATCTGTTCTTCTTCGAGCTGGAAAGCTCCAAGATAGTGACGGAGAGAAAGAAGGACGGACGCACAACCTCGACCGCCAGCATGACCGTGCGGGCCAAAGACGGCGTGCACTCGGCCACCGCCAGCTCTCATGGCCCTGTACATGCCATGGATCTCTGCCTCCGGCGTTGCCTTTCCAAACTGTATCCCCAGATCGCCGACATTCGCCTGACCGACTACAAGGTTCGCGTGCTCGATTCCAAGCGCGGCACGGCCGCCCGGGTGCGCGTCCTGGTGGAGTGGACCGACCACAAGCGCAGTTGGACTACGGTGGGCGTCTCGGAAAACGTGCTGGAAGCCAGCTTGAACGCCCTGGTGGACTCGGTCCGGCTGGAGCTGCTGCGGCTGGCGGAGCAGGACGAATCGGTGGAGAAGGTCGTCGAAGATTACTGCTGGGGGGTGTGAACCGTGGGCCGGGCCCTGCGCCGCTCCCAACTCAGCAAAGACCCGGCAGGAGACCATCCGGAGCCTGCACTGCGCTCGCTGCCGGCTCGCTACGCGCACCGCGCCGCTCTGCTTGCTGTGTTCGGCGTTTGGGTCAGTATCGCCTGGCCCGGGCTTTCTCTCCAATTCGCCACGCTCGATTACTGGCGGCAGCGCCTGGGCGGCCGGACTCCGGAGGAGCGGGCCGCGATCGTAGATTATCCGGCGTATTCCGTCGCCAGGCGGGTGGAAGAGGTCGTCCCGCCCGCCGCTTGCGTCCTGTTTCTTGCCTACACCGGCCCGGAACACGTTAACTACTACAAGACGCGGTTCGACTATTATCTCTATCCAAGGCGTGTGCGCATCGCTGCCGGCACCGGCGCAACGGCGGAAAATTGCGGCTACCTTGCGGTATTCCGCGACGCGCCGGCCAATCTCGCGGAAGAGCCCTTTCGCGGGGTGTGGGATGAGGGCTGGTTGCACCACCGGCTGGCGCCTCTGGAGAAGGTTTACTCGGGGCCGAATCTCGATATCTACCGCGCCCGCCGATGATGATATGCGCTTTCCTCTTCACTTGCGTCGCCGGGTGGCTCCTCATTTGCCCCTGGCTTTCCCGCCGGCCCGGCCTGGGCCTGGTCCCGGCGATAGCTCTGAGCTTCGCTGCCGGAACGGCCGCCCTTTCCCTTGATCTGCTCCTTCTGAACCTGGCGCATATCCCCTGGACCCGGTTTTCCGTATTGTCGCCCTGGATCGCCGCGGCCGCCGCCCATGCTTTGTTTGGGCGTCGGCGATGGGCGCCTCCCATGCCCCGTCTGCGCCGGCCCTGCTTCCTGGAAATTGCGGCACTCGCCTTCTCCGGAATCGTTCTGTTGGCCTGGGTTCCCTATGAGCGCTTGATGCCGCTCAACGAATGGGACGCGATCATGCTTTGGATGTTCAAGGCTAAGGCCTTTTATCTGGACGGCAGTATCGCTCCCTATATGAGCCGCGCCCACGAGTTCCTCGGGAATCCGGCGTATCCCCTGCTGGTGCCCCTGTATACGACATTTCTCTATATCTTTTCCGGATCTGCCGCCGATCAGCTTGCGAAGCTTGTTTCACCCTGTTTGTTGGCGTCGCTGGCGGCTGGATTTTACTACTTCCTTCGGCGGTACGGCTCCCGCCCCGTTGCAGCGATTTTCACCTCGATGCTGGCCGGCGTGTACATGGTGGACGTCGCAGCCTTTCGCTACGCCGGTTACGCCGATACGGCCGTAGCAGCGGCCATCCTGCTCGCCGCCGGTTTTCTTTATGCGTGGTTTTACGAGGGAGACTATGCTGACTTCGCCCTCGCTGTTTTCTTCGCCTCTATCGCTGCCTGGACCAAAAACGAAGGACAGTTTTTTCTGGCTGGATTCGGCGCGCTGGCCGCAGCGCGTCTGATCTCTCGGCGAATTTGGAATTCCAGTTATTGGTTCACGCTGGCCGCGTTCCCCATTTTGTTCGTAACCCCCTGGGTCGCGGCGCGCAGTGTGTACGGCGTGAAACGCCCGGGCGAGCTCTCCGGAGAGATGATGCGAACCAACATCGCCAGCTACGGACCTACGGTCAAGGCCATTTTCGAGCACGCGTTCACGCCTGCCCCGCCGGACGCATTTGGCTCTCGGGTCTGGCTTTTTAACCTCGCCTTTCCGTTCTGCTTGCTGGCTGTCTTTTTATACCGGCGCGCCGGCCTCGACCGGCGCTTTTGGGCGCTGCCGGCCCTGGCGTGCTGGCAACTGTTCGGCGTGAGTCTGGTGTATGTCACCGGCCCGGTAAACCTCCAATGGATGATTGGCTCCTCGCTCGACCGGGTGCTCTCGCAAATCGCGCCTCTCGCCTTGCTGGCTGCGGCGCTCGCTTTCGCGTCTTACTACAGTAGGGCGGAAGCGCGGCTGGAAATTCCAGCGGAAGACGGGGCTTCGCTGCGAAAGCGGCGGGAAAAGGCGCGCGCGAGCCCTAAAAAACAACGCGGCAAATCCCAGGCATGAGCCGATTACGCACCGTCTTCGCGGCCTTTGCGCTCCCGTTTTTTCTGGCTTTGCCGGCCGCCCTGGCTCAGCCCGGCAATGTCCCTTCCAGGCGGGACGACAGCGCCCGGCCGGCGCCTCGCCCGGTTCTCATGGTGACGGATTGCGGCGTCGATATGGATGACCAGTGGGCGCTCGCCCATCTGGCGTTATCTCCGGAATTCAATCTGGTGGGAGTAGTCACCACGCACGCCCCCACGCTGGCCGCGCCTGCGGCGCAGACCTCGGCCCGCGTCGCTAGGGACGTTCTCGACCACTTGCCCCTGCGTTTCCGGCCGCTGGTTATTCCAGGTTCCAGCGTCCCGCTCGCCGGGCGGAAACCGCAACCCAACCCCGGCGTCGATTTTCTGCTGCGCCGCTCGCGCTCCCATAGCCCGGACCGCCGTCTGGACCTGTTGCTGACGGGGGCGGCGACCGATGTCGCCTCCGCGCTCCTGATCGATCCGGGGTTGGGGGACCGCATCCGGGTCATCGCCATGGGATTCAACAATTGGCCGCGGGGGACGGATCCCTTCAATGTGAAAAACGACGTCACGGCGTGGCAGGTGCTGCTCGAATCCCGCGCCCCGGTTGTTATCGGCGATACGGCCGTGACCAATCGTTATCTGCGAATGACCCGCGAGAAGGCCCGCGAGCTTTTCTATCCGCGCGGAGCTCCGGGGGTTTATCTGGCGAACATTTTGATATCCTGGCTCGATGACAACGGAGACCTCGTGCGGTCGATTACCGGGAACCGCAATGCATGGCCGGTGTGGGACGAGGTGACGGTCGCTTATCTGCTTGGCCTCACCAAGAGCCGGGTGCACCCGCGCCCCGTTCTGCGGGACGATATGACTTTTGAACATCCGGCGTCCGGCCGCCGGGCGGGCCAGGCCGCCCGGGAGGTCGTCTGGATCACCGCGATCGACGCGCAGCGCCTTTGGGCCGACTTCACCTACAAACTGGATCGTGCGCTGGCGCTGCACCACTGATTCGTTCCCGAGGCCGCCTGCTGTTTCACAGCGGAAAGCGGCTCCATTTGACGCCCGCTGCCCACTTACCGTAATCTCAAAGCGAAGCACCGCGGATGAGCAAGCCGGCATGAACATTTCGGTGAAAGGGGACTACGCGCTGAAGGCGGTCTTCGATTTGGCGTACCGGGGCGGCGCAGGACCGGTCAAGATTGCTGAAATCGCCGCCCGCCAGAAGATCCCGCAGAAATTTTTGGAGCTGATCCTGGCGCAGCTCAAACAGGGCGGCTTCGTCGAATCGCGCCGCGGCGCCGAGGGCGGCTATTTGCTCGCGCGCCCCCCCGACCGCATCAGCGTAGGCGAGGTGCTGCGCTTCATCGAAGGCCCTCTTTCTCCGGCGCGCGCGCGCGGAGCCAAGAGCCGGCCGGCGGCGCGCCGTTCCCGGGCCCTGGAGGAGGAGACTCCCCTCACGGAACTCTGGGAGCAAGTCGATAAGGCGGTGTCGGATATCGTCGATCGCACCAGCTTCGCCGACCTGGCGGCCCGGTGGAGCGAGCGACAAAGCCGTTTTGTAGCCAACTGGCAAATCTAGTTCCGGTGCTGCCTCGAAGCAATGCCTAGATACTATACAGACAACTCCTTGAGTATCGGCCATACGCCGCTAATCAAATTCAACCGGATCGTAAACGGGGCCCCGGCCACCGTGTTGGGGAAAGTCGAAGGGCGGAACCCGGCCTACTCGGTCAAGTGCCGCATCGGCGCCTCGATGATCTGGGACGCCGAACAGCGCGGCATCCTCGGTCCGGGAAAAGAGCTGATCGAGCCGACCAGCGGCAACACCGGGATCGCCCTGGCCTTCGTGGCGGCCGCTCGGGGCTATCCGATCACGCTGACCATGCCCGACACCATGAGCCTGGAGCGCCGGGCGGTGCTGAAGATCCTCGGGGCGAAGCTGGAACTAACGCCTGATGAGCAGGGCATGAATGCCGCCATCCGCCGGGCCGAGCAGATCGTGGCCAGCGATCCCCAACGCTACATCATGCTGCAACAGTTCAAAAACCCTGCCAATCCCGCCATTCATTTCAAAACCACTGGTCCGGAAATCTGGGAGGATACCGACGGTCAAATCGACGTGCTGGTGGCGGGCGTCGGCACGGGCGGCACGATTACCGGCGTTTCCCGTTACATCAAGCACGAGAAAGGCAAGAAGATTCTGTCCGTGGCTGTCGAACCGGCGGCGAGCCCGGTCATCACTCAGCATCTGAACGGAAAGAAGCTCCGGCCAGGCCCGCACCGCATCCAGGGCATC
>DASREK010000133.1:0-5548 GCA_035652135.1 Bryobacterales bacterium
GGATGGCGACCGGATAAGCGATGGCGAACGGCAGGCACATCTCGAGCAAGCCTGAAAAGTGGTCCCGCGTAACATAGGTGCCGCGCGCGTAGCTCCCTGGGTCCCCAGAGGCATACTGCGCCAGACCCAAGGCGGCTTCTAAGCCGGCCGCTATCACCAAGGGGAGGGTGGGCGCCCAGGGACGGTCGGGCAGGCGCCACGATGCTTCGCGAACCAGGAGAAAGACTACCACGTAACTGATCATCCGTACCAGCTCGCGAAGCGTGGCCCACGGGGCGACGCTTAGCGGCGCGAAAGCGCCTCCCATCGCGAGCGGGCGTAGGTTGTCGAGAAGGCGGGCGCGGGATGGAGAGAATACCTTCAACACCGGCTCCGGAAGTGGCGCTAACTGGAAGGCCACATAGAATATCAGAAAGATCAAAGGCCATTTCAGCGACCGCTCCAGGGCCGGGGCGAATTCGTAGGCGGGTGTGAAAAGCCGGTAGACAAGCAGAAGAAGAGCGAGGCTTAGAAGACAAACATTCCAGTTCCGGACAAACCAGTCAAAATTGGCCAGACTGTAAAGGAAGATCAGCCCTAGCAGCGCCAAAAGAGTAGCGGGGGACAAACGCAGGAGCGGCTTCGACGATACCATAACCACAGTTTCCGCCGAACTAAACCCCGGTGCGGTGCTCTTCTTCAAGGGCGGCGTCCTTACGGCTTTCTAACTAGCAAAATCAGCCCGGAATCGTAATACAGACACATGACGGTTGTCAAACGGTTCTGCGGAGTTCCATTGGGCCTTTGCCGCCATGCGGGCTCGTTAAAGTTTTTTTTGAGTATCTATGTCTTAATGGTATAACTAGCTGATATCATCCAGAGGGCAAAGGAACGCAGCGATCCGTGAAGTTTCTCATTCCGGTCATTAGCATTGTTCTTGTCGGTTACTCGTTAGCGGGAATTTTCATGGAGCCCCGCTTCTCCAACGACCTGGGTCTGGAGAAAAATTCCTGCCGCTATTTATTGTGCGGCGACAACGTTTTGCTCCGCCGGACTTATGAGACGCTGTGGAATGGCGGCCCCGCAGGCCCCAGGCTGGCGGCGCAAGGCTTTCGAGAGGCGCTTGTCAGAGACATGGCGTTTCCTTACCGCTGGTGTGATCTGGGTCAATCTCTTGCTGACTCGGGCCAGATCGATCAGGCAGATTATTGCTTTGCGCGGGCGGCCGAGCTCGGGCCGCACGTGCCGCCCATTCTGCTGAGAGTCGCTAACTTTTATTTCGCGGTCCAGCGGCCTGAGAAGGCCCTGGTGTATGCGTCGCGCGTCCTAGAGCAAGGCGCAGCCTACGATAACTTGGTATTTGGCACATATTCCCGCCTCGGAGTGGAATTTAACAGCATCCTGAAGCACGGAATTCCCGAGGACCGGCGGGCGGCCCAATCTTTCCTCAAATACACCATGCAGTCGGGTTCGCCAGCGCAGGCGCAACAAGCGTGGAAGTGGATCGCCGGCCATTCGTTTGCCGACGATCCATTGGCCAACCAATATGTCGAATATCTCGTTAGGCGCAAACTGTATGCGGAAGCCGCGGCTGCTTGGTCGGCTTACGTTCGACAAAGGGATGGAGACTATCCCGAGGCCAATTTCCTGTTCAATGGAGATTTCGAAAAACCGCCAACAGGGTGTGTCTTTGACTGGCAGATGCTCGGCTCCAGCGGCTTTCAGGCGGCTCGAGATTCTAAAACGGCCTGGTCAGGCAAGTGGTCGGTTCGCCTGCATTTTACCGGGAAAGAGAATGTTACCTATGCCGGCCTCGCGCAGACTGCTCATATCCGGCCGGGCCGTTACATTTTTGAAGCGCATGCAAAAACATCTGGCATATCGACCGACGAAGGGATCCGATTCCGAATTGTAGATGCCGAAGCTTCACACCATTTGGATGTTTTGACGGAGCAGGTCCTTGGTACAAGTGACTGGAGGGAAATCCGAAAGGATTTTACTGTTGGGCCGGCGACGCGGCTGATTGAAATACAAGCTGTCCGGCGGCCTTCCTCGAAGTTTGACAGCCAGATCGCCGGTACAGCCTGGGTCGACGGCTTAAAAATAAAAGCAGCGCGGCCCTGACGGACCACGCTGCGGTCTTCCTTCTTTTTGACCCGGAAGCGCTAGTTGTTGCCCAATCCGCAGTTATTGTCGCAAGCCGCGCAGGCGCAAGTGGCGGTGCAAACGCCGCCGCAATCCGCTGCCACGCACGCATCATCCTTGGGCTGAGGGGCCGGGCAGCTCTTCGTTCTGACAGTTCGAAAGGGCGTGGCGCCCTTGAAGAAACCGCTTCCCAGAACCGAGGGCGCCGGCGTCCGATTGCCGACCGCCAGCAAACCGCGAGTGCCGGATTTGGGCGTTGCCTGGCTGCCCGAGGTGACCACTTCCGTCGTGGAACTGCTGGTCAGGCTGTAGTTGACTGCGCCCTCCAAAACCTGAACGACCGTGCGCCCGCCTTTCGCGTCTAATTTGACCCGGGAATTCGCATCCAGAATCAGCCTGCTCCGATCAAGCAGGACGAGAACCGCGGGATCCTTGGATGTCGCAATCTCATCGCCCAGGACAACCGGCAGGGATGGGAGCAGCCTGGCATCGACGGAAATGCCGCTCAATTCCACACGACCGGAACTGGTGATGGAACCGGCGGGAGTCGCTGCGACCGCACTTGTCATACAAACAGCAAGCGCCAAGATCAGACGTCCCATTAGCCACCTCCTATGTATCAGAAGTGGATTCTATTCCTATATAGCTTCGAGCGCAAGCCCTCGGAGCCGGGAACTGCAAATATTTCTCAATGCAATTGTGCTTTTGCTGTCTTACAGACAAGCATCTGTCGCCGCAAAGAGTGGATTGGTGCATGGGGATCCTTCGTCCAATTTCTTGGCAATACGCTAGCTCGTCCGCTATAGGACGCAGAGGCCGCAAGCGGCGCCGTGGAGATGCCGAGGATCCAGGCTAAGACCATGGCGTTGGCAGGAATATAGAGATTGAAGTCGGTGAGGCTGTGGATCATAATAGCGGCCAGCGCCGCCATAGATGCCGCCGTGAGTGGATCGGGGCTGAACTGAGGCCCCAGGTTGCGGAAGCTCCTGGTGACGACGGCATACACAAAGGCGGCGACAAGCAAGGACCCGATCACGCCGAACTCGGCCAGTATTTGCAAATAATCGTTGTGGGCGTAATCGTAGGCTCCTGAAGGATCCACAACTTTGTACTTTGTGAAAGCAGGCTCATAGGCTCCCAACCCGCAGCCGACCGTCCAATAAGCGGCAATCAAGCGGCTGGTGTCGCGCCAGAGCTGCGGGCGCAAATCCGCTTCCGCTGCGGGTTTTGAAGAGATCTTGCCGAACCGTTCGATGAACCGGATCGGCGTAAGAGAGGCGGCGCCCGCCACGGAGGCTGCCGCCAGAGCGGCTGCCACCAGCCACCGCCGGCTGCGCCGGGAACCCTGCCTGAAAGCGAGGGCGCTCAAACACGCCAGCGACCCCAGGCACGCGATCAGACCCATCCGGGAAAAGGAGCAGATGATGCCGAGAAATATCAGGACGGCCGCACCGGAGGCAGCACACACGGCGGCGACAGCCCGCGCGGGCGGTTGCCGCCCCTCCGCACGCCTCCAGATGCTGATCGGATACATAGAAGCCAAGGGCAGGGCCATTTCCAGCAATCCAGCGAAGTGATTGCGATTTCCATAAGTGCCAGTTCCACCGTCCATGCCGCTGCCGGAGAACTGGGCGACGCCCAGGGCCGCCTCGGCGGCCGCGATAATGACGATCGGCGCGGCGGCCGCCCAGCGCTGGTTCCCGAGGCTCACGGAGAGCTGATAGGCCAACAAGAAAATCAGAATGCAGCCGCCCATTACCAAAAGCCTGTTTAACCCGGCGGAGGGATACACACTGAGAGATGCGAAACGCAGGCCGGGAACCACCGGGGCCAGCGCCTGCACCAAACTTGCTCGCGCCGGCGAAACCAGACGTAACAGCGTTACGGGCAGCGGTACGAGCTGCAAGGCGCCATACGCGGGCAGCAGGATCAACGGCCAGAGCAGCGCCCGATCAACCTTGCATGGCAGGCGGTTGACAACAGCGAATAGGGAATACGCCGACCCAAGCAACCCTAGGACGAACAAGAAGACGTATTGATCTCTCCGCAGCACGCCTCCGGCCCGGAACACGGCATACGCCAGCACTCCCGAGAGCAGCACAAGCATCAAGGTGTGAAAACGCCTGGCGGCCGGCGTCGCCGTCGAATGCATAGCCGCGGATTACGCGCGCAGTCTGCCGGCGGAGGCGGCAGGCGCCGCCATCTGCTCGGCCGGCGGCCGCTTGAGGGTCTTGCCGGGCTGGTATTCCGGCACCAGCTTATGAAGCAACGCGATCACTCCGGCTTCATCGCGCTCGGCGACCAGGGTTCCGAGCTCGAGCACGGCCATCTCGATCAACGTGTGGTCCACCGGCGGGCCTTGGAATATCTTGATTTTTTGATGGTACGTGGGTTGGACGCCCTCTCCTTCGGTAATCAGCTCTTCGTACAGCTTTTCGCCGGGACGCAGTCCGATGAACCGGATTTCAATCTCTTCATCGGGAATGCGCCCCGAGAGGCGAATCATATTCCGGGCCAGATCAGCGATGCGAATTGGCTCGCCCATGTCAAGTACAAAGATCTCGGACCCTTTGCCCATCGTCGAGGCCTGTAACACGAGCTGGACAGCCTCTCGCACGGTCATGAAGTAGCGCCGGACCTCGGGGTGGGTGACCGTAACCGGGCCGCCGGCGGCTATTTGTTGTTGGAACAGGGGCACGACGCTGCCGTTGCTGCCGAGCACGTTGCCGAATCGCACGGAGACAAATTTGGTGCCCGATCCGTGCATGGACGAGACAATCAGTTCCGCCACCCTTTTGGTGACGCCCATGATGTTCGTCGGGTTTACGGCCTTGTCGGAAGAGATCATCAGGAAGTCGGAAACGTTGTTTTGATGAGCGGCCTGCACCATGTTCCATGTGCCCAGAACATTGTTCTGGACGGCTTCCAGAACGTGCGCTTCCATCATGGGAACGTGTTTGTAAGCGGCGGCATGAAAAATCGAATCCACCGCATAACGGCGGATCACCTCGTGCGCCCGCTGATAATCCTGGATGTCGCCGATTTGCGGGATCACATCGAGCCCGGGAAACTTGCCGCGGAGCTCCAGGTCGATTCGAAACAAATCGCTTTCCGCCCGGTCGAAGAGCACCAAGGCGCGTGGCTCAAAAAGAGCCGCCTGGCGGCAGAGCTCCGAGCCGATCGAACCGCCGGCGCCTGTGACGAGAAGAGAACGGCCCGCAATCGCCGACCGAATGCGGCCTTCCTCGAGCATCACCGGCTCGCGGCCCAGCAAGTCGGTGATCGATACGTTGCGGATTTGCCCGCTGAGCACTTTGCCGCTCAGCAGCTCGCCGATGCCAGGCACAGTCTTGCAGGGGACGCCGGCCGCCCGGCAGTTGGCCAGCGCTTCTTGCATCTGGCGGCCGGTGGCGGTGGGCATGGC
>DASREK010000134.1:0-28224 GCA_035652135.1 Bryobacterales bacterium
AGTCCAGGACGCGGCTGGATTCGCTTACGTTGGCCGCAAGGAAGTCGGCGCTTTCCTCAGGGAAAACGTGTTCGCTCCGGGCGCCCGCTACTCCTGGAATGAGCTGACGAAGCTGGCTACCGGCGCGCCGCTTCAGGCCAACGACTACGCTCAGGATTTTGTGAGCGAGTAAACGCCGCAGGCCGCGGACGAACCGACTTTCTCGCCCCGCCCGCAGCGGAAGCCGCGGTCCATCAGCCCGAGCCTGGGCCAGCCAGGGATCGGCTGATCGCCCCGCCTCGCAGCTATCCACTCCCCCCGCGGTCACCCGCTTTCCTGTTTTTTCTTCCCCCTGCCTGCAATCACTTGCGGGCGCTGGCCGCCTTCGGCCATCCCACCCGCCCTTATCCTGAAGCTGATCGCGAGCGTGGGCCCACCCGCTCCGTAGTTTGGTGTTTTGCGCCTCTGGCGGCGGTAAGACCCCAAGGTAGGGGCAGCCGGCAGCGTAAGTCCCCGAAACTAGGGCGCCCGCACAGAAGCTGGCCGCTCTTCGGACGCCCGGGGTTGCCCGGGTGGCAAGAGAGGGGCGGGACAAGCAGTCCATCGATGGACCAAGCTGGATCTGCAAGGCAGCCTAGCCGGTGACCGGCCCGACGCTGAATCGGGCGCCGATTCACCTCTCTCGCTAGCCGGCCGTGAAAGGCTCGCCGGGACCGATCCTCGCACCCCGGCTATTGGAGAGACGTCCTCTCCTTTAGCCGGCTCGGAGCACTCTTTATCGCCCTTCCCCCACCCTTTACACCCGTAGTGTCTCTGCTACACCCGCAGCGTCCCTCGCCCTGCCCCGGCCCTGAACGGTGATCCTGAGCACAGCGACGTTGTTCCTAAGCGATGCTGTTCGTAAGAAAACTTGACGATCTGCGGCGGCAGGAGTTCACACGGCGGAGTACTTCTGCGCGAGATCCCGCAGGCGCCGCAGCTCGCGTGGCGCCGCAATCTTCGGATCTTCGGCTGCCTCATACTCGAGGCCGACGTGGCCTTTGTATCCATGGCGGGCGTACATGCCGAGAATCCGGTCCCAGTCGGCGCGCGCTTTCGAGCCGTCATCGAGCGTGATTTCGGTTTTCAAGTGGCTGCTGACGGCATACGGAATCGACATGTCAATTTGCTCCATCACTTTCGGCGGCTTGAAATTCCCCGTATCCAGGTTCATGCCCGCCCAGGGCGAATCGGCGCGCTTGACGATCTCAATCGTTTCGGCGGCGTGGTCGGTGATGCCGCCGTCATCTTCCACCCCGAGAAGGATGCCGCGCGCGCCGGAGTATTCCGCGCCGCGCTTCAGCGTTTCGGCGGCCCAGCTGATCGCCTGGTCCATCGAGGCGCCCTTGGGCTGCGCGCCCCCGAAAACACGCACATGACTCGCGCCCATTTTTTGCGCCACATCCACCCATTTGCGCAGTTCCGCGAGTTCCTTTTCCCGCAGCTCGTCGGTCGGCTGGCACAGCCGTACGCGAACCCCGAGGCTGTAAATTTCGACTCCGTTTTTGTACGCCAGGCGGCGCAGCGGCAGCAGAAAGTCGTCCGCGATGCTGGGAAACCAGTACACCGTCATGTCGATGCCATCAATGCCCGTTTCCACAGCCAGGTGAACCAGGTCGTCGTACTTCATAGTCCCCGCTTGCAGCGCCTGGCGGAACGAATAGGCGCAGATTCCGGTGCGGATTCGCGCCCGCGGCGTAGGAGCAGGGGCTGCCAAGCCTGCTCGCATGCCGGGCGGCGCCAGAGCGCCTCCGGTGACTCCGGCCACGCCGCAAAGCGAGGCTCCGAGGAACGTGCGACGAGTCATAACCACCTCCGGACGATCTTGGAGCGGCTCCCCGCCCGGACAGAATCAATCCCCGGCGGCCCGGACCGGCTCCTGGGGCCGGCCATGGAGAGCTGCTTCGATGGTTTCGTTGATGCGGCCGTTAGAGAATTCCATAGCGACTCGAATGGCGTTCTTAATCGCATTCGGATTCGAGCGGCCATGGCAAATGATACACACGCCTTTCAAGCCGAGCAACGGGGCGCCGCCGTATTCCGAGTAGTCCACCCGCTTTTTGAAATCATCAAACGCCGCGTGAGCGAGCACATATCCGATTTTGCGGGTTACTGTTGCCGTTAGTGAATCCTGGAGCATGAATTTGATCGTCTCCACCAGGCCCTCGCTCACTTTGAGCGCTACGTTGCCGATGAAGCCGTCGCAGACGATAACGTCGGCTTCGCCGCTGTAAAGATCCCGCCCTTCGACGTTGCCGATGAAATTGATGGGAAGCGCTTTGAGCAGGGGCGAGGCCTGGCGGGTCAGCTCGTTTCCTTTGTGCTCTTCTTCGCCGATCGAGAGCAGCCCCACGCGCGGGCGCTCGAGCCGGCAAATCACCCGCGAGTAAACCTCGCCCATCACCGCGAACTGGGCGAGCATTTGCGGCGTGGAATCCACGTTGGCGCCGACATCGATCATGACCGCGGCCGTGCCCCGCAGAGTGGGAAACACCGAAGCCAGCGCGGGGCGGTGCACGCCCGGCAGCGTCCCCAGCACGATCTTCGCCGTGGCCATCACCGCGCCTGTGTTCCCTGCCGAAACCAGCCCCTGCGCGCGGCCGTCCCGCACCAGTCTCGCGGCTACGCGGATCGAACTGTCCCGCTTCGACCTCACCGCCTTCGCTGCCGCGTCGTCCATGGTGATGACTTCCGTGGCGTTGACGATCTCAATCGGGAAATGATCCGCCAGGTGCTCGGCGAGCTCTCGCCGCAAGACCTCCTGGCGTCCCACCAGCAGGATCTTCACCGGATAAGACCGGGCGGCTAGAATGGCGCCTTCCACTTCCACCCGTGGGGCGGCGTCGCCCCCCATCGCATCGACGGCAACGGTGTACATGGTGTCGGGGAATGCTATTCTGTTTCGACTTCGATGATGTCCCTTCCCCTGTATTGGCCGCAGTGCGGGCAAGCGCGGTGGGGCAGCTTCGGCTCGTGGCAATTCGGGCATTCGGCCAGGCCCGCCCGCTTCAGCGCATCGTGAGCGCGCCGTTTGGATGTCCTGGCCTTGGAGTGTCTTCGTTTCGGATTCGGCATTTCACAACCCTTTCTTGCGCGAAACAACACGGGAAAAGCGGAAAATCGAATCCCCGCTCGTGTTGCCTTCCTAGAATTCTACTGCTTCCAGTTTCTTAATGCTGCCCAGCGGGGGTCCGAAATATCTTCGCGGCACGAGCAGGCGCCACGGTTGCGGTTGGTTCCGCAAATCGGGCAGATGCCTTGGCAATCCTCGCGGCAGAGGCACCGCATTGGCAATTCCATTGCGATCTGCTCCCGAATGACGTCCGCCAGCTCGATTCCCCCTCCCTCGTAAAAGCCAATCTCGGTTTCAGCGCGGCTGATCGCCACTTCTTCGTTGGCGGCGATCTCCGACATGGGGTGGTAGAACAGGTCCAGAGGAGAAGATACCGAAAGCCGGACCGATTCGAGACAGCGGGCGCAGAGCACCTCCAACTCGCCTCGTACGCTGCCGCGCACCCGAATTTCGCGAACGCCAAACGGGTCGATCAGTTCGGCAACACCCTCCGCGCAGATTTCGCCGGTCTGATGAACGCTTTCGTCGAGAAAATCAATCGAGCCGGGAGGAAAGGCTTCATCAAACGGAATTTTGTGTCTTTCGAGGGTCTGGATATCAAAGAACATACAGCCAGCTCCGCCCGAAAGGGCGTTACAAGCCTTTTATTATACCGGAACGCTGCGCTGAGGGCAGGCCTCATCGACGCACCGCAGTTGACTTTGGCGCGCAAGCGGGTTTGTGGCCGCCGGCGGGGTTCGGTTCCTTCTTCCACTTGGATGAGCGGGGGCTGCGGAGCAGGCAAGGAGGCGCGAGCAGGGGCGCGTCCGCCGCGCGCCCCTGTTGCACACCGCCGGCGTTTAGCGTTGTGGCGATCCAGCCGGCGAGGACTGCGCCGTCATCGGCTGAGAGGCTGTGCTTTGTTCCGCCGTGCGCGGCAAATCCTGGGGCGTGTACACCTTTACTTCCACGCGCCGGCTCATTTTACGAGCCTCACGCGGGTTCGTGCCGGCAGCCGGCACGTCTTTTCCCAGGCCGATCGTGTGAATGCGGTACACCGGGATGTTGTGGCGCTCTGTCAGGTACCGGACGACTGCATTCGCGCGCTTCTCACTCAGCGCGTAATTGTATTCGTTCGAGCCGGTCGTATCGGTGAAGCCCTGCACCTCGACAACATAACGCGAAGCGCCGGAGAGCGTCTGCGCCAGCTCATCCAGATCCTTCTTCGTGTCATCGGTCAAAACCGACTTGTCGAAGCCAAAATAGACGGTCTTCGATGCGCTCACCCGGTAATTATCGAGATTTTCCACGTATTTTTGCAGCTCCCCCGTGCGGGTCAAGCTGTTTTCAGCCACGGTGCGGGCCGCATCCGCCTTCTGACCGGCCTCGGACCCCTTGGCCAAAGCGTCGTCCGCCCGCTTGCTGGCGTCGCCGGCGTGAGCGTCGGCCGTCTTTGCCTCTTCGTCCACACGAGCGATGTCTCGCTGGGTTTTCTCGTCAAGCTGCCCGATGTTTCGAGCATTCTCGGAAGTCCGCTTGTCGAGCTCGCCCACTTGCTGGCTGATTGGGTCCGTCCGATTCCTTACGTATCGCCGGGTGGCGCATCCCGAGGTAGCAGTGGCCGCCAGGCTGATGATGGCCACCGCTGTTAAGAACTTAGTCATACACCCTCCTCCGTTCGGAATCCAACGGTTTGCACGCCTCCAGCCAATCAGCAATCCACACATTCTACGGAGTTTGCCTTACTCAAGACACCCCCGGCCCGTGACTCCTTTACATGCGGCCGGTAAATTTTGCAAAAACGCGGCGGCCGCCGCGCTGTGCTGAAAATCGGCAAAATGCCCCGCGCGGAATCTTATCTCAAGCCGGCCTTCGCCCCAGTTGGTTGCCCCGAAGTTTTACACGGCCAACTAGGAAAGACTCTATTACAAGAAAAGTTGGCGTTTTTCCTCTAGAACCTAGACAAGAGATAGGGTTAGTCTGCTGCACGACCAACAGGGGATCTTAACGCCCTGCGGGGGTGAGGAGACGGGTTTTCAAAACTCAGGGAGGCCATATGGATGTGCGTGTAGGTTCTCAGGGTTTGCTTCGCGCAGCCGTTGGGATGATGGCGCTGTGCGTGGTTTCATTGCTTCTGGCGCCGGTTGCCGAGGCGCAGGTTCTCTACGGAACTCTGGTGGGGAACGTGACTGACGCGTCGGGGGGCGCGGTCGTCGGCGCCGCTGTGAAAGTCGTCAACACTGGTACGCAGCTGGTTCGTGATACGACCACGAACGACGCCGGAGTCTACACGTTCCAGAATCTGCCGGCCGGCACATATGACCTGACCGTCTCCGCTTCGGGTTTCACTACGTACACGCAGTTGGGCATTATCCTGAACGTCAACACCGTTCAGCGGCACGACCTGACCTTGCAGGTAGGACAGGTAGCCGAAACAGTGAAAGTTGAGGCCTCTGCGGTAACGCTGCAAACGGACAAGGCTGACGTGAGCGCCGAGATCCCGGCGACGATTATTCAAGATCTGCCGCTGCCCCGCTACCGCAACTTTCAGAGCCTGATCAACCTGGTGCCCGGAACGACGCCTGCCCGGTTCCAGAACGCGAATACGGATTCCCCGCAGCGCTCGCTCGCGACCAACGTCAACGGCACCAGCCGCCGGGACAACAGCACGCGCATCGACGGCACGCTGACTATGCAGCTCCAGCTTTCGCACGCGATGTATATCCCGGCGGCCGAAAGCATCGAGGTGGTGAACGTGACGACGGACGCCGCCGACGCGGAGCAGGGCCTCTCGGGCGGCTCCTCGATCACTATGACCACGAAATCCGGCACCAACCAGTTTCACGGGTCGGCTTTCGGGTATCACATGGACAATGCCTTCATAGCGAAGGATTATTTCTTCAAAGGCGCGCGCACTCCCAAGAACATTATCAACGATGACGGCGCCACAATCGGCGGCCCGATCAAGAGAGATAAGCTCTTTTTCTTCGCCAGCTACGACATCATAAAAGAACGCACGAATTTCAATCTCTTGTACACGCTGCCCACAGCCAATCAGCGGGCCGGGGATTTCAGCCAGTATCCGAATACCGCGATCTTCGATCCCGGCACGGGAGACTCGGCGGGCCGCGGAAGAACGCAGTTCCCCAACAACATCATTCCTCAGAGCCGGCTGAATCCGATTTCGCTGAAGTTTCAGTCCCTGATTCCGGCGACCAACCAGCCGGGGATCATCAATAACTTCTTCAACTCAGGCAACGACATTACGAACCGCGACCAGGTGGAAGGCAAAGGCAACTACAACCTGAGCCCGACTCACACCATGTTCTTGAAATATGGTCTTTTCAAAGCGGCCATTCGAGGTCTCGGCGGACTAGGCGAAGCCCAGGGCCAGTGCCTTTGCACCGGCGGAGCTACCGGCAAGGGCGCCGGCAACACGCTGGTGCAGACCTCAACGTTTGGCCAGACGAAGACCTTCAGCCCGAACTTCATCTACGATATGACCATCGGCTGGAGCCGGGAAGCGCAGACCGTGGACCAGACTCTTCGGGGAACTAATTATGCCCTTGATGTTCTCGGCATCCCCGGGACCAATGGACCGAATATCAACCAGAGCGGGCACATCCGAATCGACCTGAATAATCAATACTCAGGCCTGGGCAACTTCGACAACTGGATGCCGGCTGAGCGCCATGAAATGGTTTACGACATGACGCACAATTTCAGCCTGCAAAAGGGCACCCACAGCCTGCGCTGGGGTTTTGAGGGCATTCATAACCGACTGAACCACTTCCAGCCCGGCCCGGCGACTCAAGGGAATGCGTTTTTCACCGATGGCATGACAGCGCTCAACGGCGGCCCGCCCACCAACCAGTTCAACACCTGGGCTGCTTACTTGCTTGGCACTGTGCAGCAGTGGGTGAAGGGCGTGCAGTGGGAGGAGGCCTACGCGATCGACTGGCAGTTTGGGACCTATTTCCGCGACCGCTGGCAGGTGACTCCGAAGCTGACGTTGTCGCTCGGAATCCGCTATGAGCTTTTCCCCATGATGCACCGCGCCGGCGCGCATCACCCGGGCATCGAGAACTACGATCCCAATACGAATCTTGTGTATCTGGGAGGCAACGGAAATAACCCCAGCGGTCTGGGAATCACCACGAGCCACAAGTTGTTCACGCCGCGCGTGGGAATCGCGTACCGTCTCAACGATAAAACCGTCATCCGTACCGGCTATGGCATCAACATCGATCCACAACCGTTCCTTGGCTGGAACCGGGCGCAATGGCCGGATGCGATCACCGGAACCTTTACCGGTCCGAACAGCTTCACCCCCTTTGACACCTGGCAGGAGGGCATCCCGCCCATCGTGGGCCCACCAGCCGGCTCTCCGACCGCCGTGGCGGATCCGAAGGCCAGCATTACCTTCTTCCCCAAGACTGTAGTCCGGACGTATTTCCAGTCGTGGAACTTCTTCGTCGAACGCCAGTTGCCGAGCGAAATTGTTTTTGCCTTGGGTTATGTAGGTACTGAATCGACCCATGTCCGCGGAAGCATTGAGGAAAACTTTGCGCTTCCGGGAACCGGTACTGCCGGCCAGCCCTTCAATATCAAATTCCCGGGACGGACGGCCAGCACTTCCTTCTCAGATGGCATGTTCAGCGGCAACTACCACTCCTTGCAGACCAGCATCAATAAGCGCGTGACCAACGGCCTGACGCTCAAGGGCGCTTACACTTGGTCCCACGCTCTCGGGATGTATGGCACCGGAGATACGGGAGCCTCTATCGTCTTCATGGTGCCCGAGCTCCGACGGCGGAACTACGGCAATTCGCTTTTTGATGTGCGCCACAATCTCCAGTTGTCTTATATTTACGATCTGCCTTTCGGGAAAGGCAAGCGGTACCTCACGAATGGATTAGTGAGCCACGTGGCAGGCAATTGGCAGCTTAACGGGATCTTCGCCGCGTACTCGGGCCGCCCGTTCAATGTGACCTCCTCGGCTACCGCCTGCAACTGCCCGTTGGCCGTGACATCGGGGAACTTCACCGCCGATCAGATCAATCCCATTGTGAAGAAGCTGGGCACTCCAGACCAGTGGTTTGACAAAACAGCTTTTGCCCCCGTAACGCGCCGCACCGGCACGCTTGCCGACTTCGGCAATATGAACCTCTACCAGCTCCGTGCTCCCGGCATGGTAAACCTCGACACGAGCGTGTTCCGGGAATTCTCGCTGACCGAGCGGTTCAAATTGCAGTTCCGCACCGAGTTCTTCAATATCACCAACACGCCGCACTTCAATGCGCCCGACGGCAACGCGAGCGCATCGACGTTCATGGTGATCAACAGTTCTTTCGGCAGCCGGTTTGCCCAGGATGCGACCAACCGCATTATCCGGTTTGCCTTGCGATTGCATTGGTAAACGGCAGGATGCTTCTCAGGCCGGGCGCCTGCGCGGCGCCCGGCTTTTTCTTCTCCGGGCAGACGCCCCAGGGAACCGTGCCGGCAGGCTCTTCGACTCCCCGGACCGGCCGCAGCTATTCTCTGGAGAGTCTCCCGCGTTCTCTAGGCGGCTTGTTCTGTTCGTAGTAAAATCAGGCTACGAGGACGGGGATGCGAAATACCGGGATCGCGCTGGCAGCGGTCGTTTTGGCGCTTGGTCCATCGATTCGTTCCGCAAGCAACCCGTCTCATCAGCAATTCCAGCAGGCTATCGATTTACTCCAGAAAAAAGATAATCCTGCGGCCGCCGCAGTCGTGTTCGAGAATCTGAGCCATGGCCCAGACCGGGATTTGGCGGCTCAGGCGCTGCTTTATTTGGGCGAATGCCGGGAACGAGCGGGCAGGCAGAGGGCGATAGACACGTATCGCAGAATCCTGCGGGAGTTTGCGGACCGTCCGGAGGCGGCGGCAGAAGCCCGGCGGCGCATCGCGTTGCTGGAGTCCGGTTCTTCTCCGAGCGCCGGAATCGTGATCCGAAAAATCTGGGCGCTGGCGCCCGACAACTCCGGCAATCCGTCAGCGGACGGCCGGCTGCTGACTTTTGTGGACTGGGAAACGGGCGATGTCGCCGTTCGCGATCTGGCGACCGGTAAAAACCGGCGTTTGACCCAAAAGGGCGCGTGGAGGGACTCCCCGGAGTACGCCGAATGGCCGAAAATTTCCGCCGACGGAAAGAAGGTGGCGTATTCCTGGGCTACTGCCAACTATGGGCACCAGCTACGGGTTGTCGAAACAGACGGCCCTTCCGGGGCGCAGCCGCAAATCGTCTTGCAAAATCCGGATCTGCATTACATCATCCCCTGGGCCTGGTCTTCCGATGACAAATCGGTGATCGTATTGCTATCGCGCGGCGATGACACCAACCAACTGGCATGGGTTTCCGTTCCCAACGGAGCCGTCCGGCCGTTGAAATCTCTCGAGTGGCAATCCCCGACCAGTGTGAGCCTGTCACCGGACGGGCGCTTTCTAGTCTACGATCTTCCCCAATCCAACGAAGGGCCGGAGCAAGATATTTTCATCATGGCAGCGGATGGCAGCCGGGAATTTCCTCTGGTGCGGCATCCGGCTGACGATTACGCGCCCGTATGGACTCCTGACGGAAGCAGCGTGCTGTTTGCCAGCACGCGTACAGGAGCCGTCGGGATCTGGGGGATTCCTGTGGCCGAAGGACGCCCAGCCGGCCCGCCGGAGCTTCTCAAAGGCGGCCTCGGACAGATCACGCCGCTCGGCATCACTCGCCGGGGAGCGCTGTTCTATGCGGAGCACCGGGGAATGGACGATATTTTCGAAGCCGAGATCGATCCGGCCACGGGAAAGGTGCGGGGATCCCCAGTGCGGCTGGTGGAAACTTTCATCGGGCGAAACAGCGCGCCTGTGTGGTCGCCTGACGGCCGCTTCCTGGCCTACTTCTCGAATCGCAATCCGGCTCATGCGTACGGCGTGGGCACGGCCGATATTGTGATCCGGTCCATGGAAGGGGGCGCAGAGCGCATTTTCTCCGGAGCCAGCCTGGATTTGAGACAGGCCGTGCGCTGGATGCCCGACGGCAGGTCGTTGCTGGTGACGGCTAAAGGCACAGATACCCGCGCCAGGGCCGCCTTTTCTCTGGTAAATCTGGCAACCGGGGAGTTCCGGATCGTTACGCGTTCCAACGTAACCCTGCCCTTCGCCGCCGTGCATCCGGAGGGCCGCTCGTTTTTCGTTGCGGGAGGGGATCAAAACACCAACCTCGGCACAATTACGTCGTACGACGTCGCGACAGGAGAGGGCCGCGAAGTCTATCGCGCGCCGGCCGGCTGGGTTCTGCGCAACCTGGCTCTTTCCCGCGACGGCCGCATGCTTGCTTTCAGCGTAGCGGATCCTGAGTTGCAACGGAACGTGATTTATACCATGCGCTCAACGGGGGGAGCGCCTAGGGAAGTCGTGCGCCTCACAAACAGCATTGCCAGAGAGGGTCTCGCATGGAGTGTGGACGGCCGTTACTTATTTCTTGTGGAGACGGGCCGCGCTGGTGGGGCTGAGTTGTTTCGCGTGAAAGCAGAAGGAGGAGCGCCCGAAACAACGGGCATTTCGGCAAGAGGGTTGTCGCTGATCAGCCCGCACCCGGACGGGGCGCATATCGCTTATACAGTCGGCCAGTATTTCCAGATTGACGTGTGGGATCTGGAGAATTTTCTTCCTGCCCTGCCTGCATTTCGCTAAATGCGGGATTCGGGCGGAGGACTACGGCCAGCGGGCCGCGGGGGGCCTTTTGGCCGAAGCGGATTGGGGTGAGAAATGTCAAAAGCGGAGTTCAACAAAGCGGCCGCAACGGCCGCGCCGGGGGGTCTGTTCACGCCGGCGGAGCAAAGCGCTATTGACGCCGGAGTCCGCCAGATTCAGATGGGCTGGATCAAAGATCCCAAGGGTCTCATCGAGTGGCGGCGTGCGCTCTATAGCCTGTATGACCTGCTGGCGGAAATGCTTTTAGCCAAGGGGATGATAACCGAGCAGGCGCTCGAAGAGGTGATACCCGCTCTGGTTTCCGACATCCTGGTGGAAAAGCGGTGGAGGCTGAGCATTACCGCAGCCGGCGTAGAAAACCGGGACCTCCAGCATCCCGAGCAGTTTGGGCGCTTCTGGTTCCACAGCGGCTACGCGGTTACGATGAAGCGGGCTTTGATCGATCCTATACGCCGGTGGAAGTTGAGAATCAGGCCGCGGCAAGCAGTTCGCCGCAGCGCAGGGCAACGCCCGGTTGCTTTCCGTTCGCCCGCGGCAGTACGCCGGGCGCGGAAAGAAGAGAAGAGCGCAGCCGGCTAGACGGCCGGCGCCGCTCCGGTACCCTGGCCTGTTGCGGCTGCCCCTTCCCGGCCGCTCCAGGCGCTGTTGGGCGCAAACGCAAGGGCGGTGAATGGGTATTCCTTCTCTTTGGGCAGCTCTCCCCGGCGCAGGCAGGCTTGCTTCGCATTGTGATAGCGGGGCTCCTCGTAGCTGGTGATCAGCCCGCAGCGGAGCGCGCTCTGGATTTCCCGAATTCCGCTTTCCAGGGACATGGCGCACTCAAATCCCAGCGCCTGCCGTATTTTTTCAAAGCTTGGCCGATAGCTTCGAGCGTCTGGGTTGTCGACATAATCGATTTGCAGGCCGGTCGAGACTGCGGCGATTCGCTCCGCAAGCTGTCCGAGGGTGGCGTTCATTCGATTTGACCCGACGTTGAAAATTTCCCCGCTCACCCGTTTGACGGGTGCGGCGAGCACGGCCCGAAAGGCGCGGGAGATATCGGCGACGTGTATAAAGGGTCTCCACTGCTCGCGGTTATAAATTACGATTTGCTTCTCTACCGCTGCCTTCGCCGCAAGCAGATTTACAACCAGATCGAAGCGGGGGCGGAAAGACCATCCGAATGCTGTGGCCAACCGCAGAATGGAGGGGTGAAAACCGGGGGAACGGGCCGCAAGCAAGAGCCGCTCTGCATCGGCCTTGCTAGCCGCGTAAAGCGAGAGGGGCTTTAACGCAGAGCGCTCATCGACGGGGCTGCTGGCAGCTCCATAGACGCTGCACGTGGAAGCGAACAAAAAGCGGCCGGCTTCTAAAGCCCGGCACACTTCGGCTAACAGCCGGGTGGCGGCGACGTTGGTTTGAAGCGTCTGATTTTCATCAAAGGCGCACGCCATGTCGCCGACAATCCCGCCCAGGTGAATCACGGCATCTACGCCTCTGACTGCCCGTACGACGTCCTCAACGCGGCGAAAATCGCCTCGCCTCAACGCAAAGCGGGGATGAGATGCGAGGTCCTGGAGAGATTCTTCGCCGTAAATCAGGGAGTCCAGGACCCGCACCTCATAGCCGTCGGCCAGAAGATCCCGAACCAGCACGCTGCCGATGTAGCCGGCTCCGCCGACAACCAGTATTCTACTGGCGGCCTGGATCACTGTTTGTTTAGGGCCTGAATGTGTTAGGAATGCAGTGCTCATAGGTGTTACTTCAGTCCGCCGGCGTTCCCACGGGCCGGAGACGACCGCCGCAATGTGTAGCCGCCGTTGGCGGATGCCTTTCCCGATTCCATCTGCCAGCCGGTTCCTGTTGATTCATGCTCTTCCGCCGCCAGGGCCTGGCCGCAGGCTGGCCGCTCCATTCGATAAATTCGAAGAGTCAGCGAGCTTCCTTCGTAGTTCTGCCTACGCCATATGCCGTGTGCCGCCTACCCCTTTCATGTTGAGAATCGGAAGATTCCCCGGAGAACTTCAGAAAAATTCAGGAAGACGCGCCGGCGGCGCTTTCGGCCGGCGCAGAGCGGGAACATGGATTTGCCGGTATGTGCTACTTCGGCCGGAGCCGGCGCTGGTAGATCAGAACCCCGTAGTCGTCTTCTGTTCCTCCGACAAATCGGCCGAATTCGCCCACCACTTCGTAATTCTGTTCAATCCAGTGATAAACAGTGCGGCAGTAATCGACGCCGAAATCAGGCAGACCATACTCGCCGGTTTTGCGGTTGGAGAGCAAGATATAATCAATATCTTCTTTCTCCAGTTGGGCCACATACTCGCGTTCCCGGCCCTCGGGCTCCAGCACGCCCGGTTGAAGCCCGTACCAGCGGGTGGGCGCCAGCGTGTCGGTAAAAAAATAAAGGGAAATCTCCTGCGGCAAAACAACGACGCGTTGGCCGGCCTCTTTCTTTTGCTCCATAAACGACAGGAGTTGTCTATAAACCGCCGATTCCGCCGGCGTCCCATAGATATCGCCATGCTTGGTACGAACCAGCGCCGGATGGACGCCAGGGTCCGGTAAAAGAGTGAGGAACAGACCAAAGGCCTCTGCGGCCAATACACAGCGGCGAACGGAGAGGCTCCGCAAAGTTTTCAAATCTTCACAAGCGCCCGCCGTGATCCGGACTAAGACAACGAGAAAGACGACAAAAAGCGCCTGGCTACAATAAACACCATAGTAAATGGGAAGGACCAGAAAGGCGATCCTGACACCTATCAGCAAAGCATAAAAACAAACCACGGCGACGCTCAGGCGCCGGCGGTCGAACCGGTTGCGCCGCCACTGAAACAGCGATAGAAACAGCGCCCCGACAGCAAGCCAGGTCATTCCGGAAGGAAACATCAGCAGCGGGAGGCCGTAGAGGTAAAGAGGACCGCTGACCTGCCGCCCAAAGAGCCGCAATGCGGCGCAGGCGGTGAACAGGCTGGCGCCGAGGGCCGGCAGAGCCCATCTGCGAGCGGATAACTGTCGAAAGAAGAAAGCGACAACAAACCAGCCGGCCATCGCTAGTACGGCCGTCACCATTGAGCTGACGATGTCTTGCAGGTCGAGGCGCAGCCCGTAGCGGCGAATCCATTGTGCTCCGACTGCGCGCATGTGATAGGAAAAGGGAGAATTCAGGTTTTCCAAAAATAAAAAAGACGGTGATAGCCGCCAGGCAAACCATCCATAAGCGCCGGCATTGACCAGCAATCCCGGAAGACAAACCAAGAAGCCCGACGCAAGCTTCCGAGCGGAGCGTCCGGATATGGCGTCGGCGGAGATGAGAAACGCCACCGTGAGATAGGATGCTGCTCCGAACTCCTGTTTCGTGAGTAGAGCCAAGGCGGCGCAGGCGCTGGCTCCGCATAAATTGCGCCCCGGCTCTCCTAAGCTGTGGCGAACGCAAAAATAGAGCGCCAGCAAACTGAAGACGGATGCCAGGGTCGTGGCATAGGCATAAGGGAGAACGAAGTTAAAGAGGTCGATTTGAAACGCCTGTAGCAAGAAGCAGCCGGCGGCCAGGAAAGCGGCGCCGAGGGGAAGCAGCCGCCGGCTGATGGCAAACAGCGTCAAGGCCACAAGCAGCGTCTGAGTCAGACCCCAGAGATAGAGGACACGGAGTTGAGTTCCAAACAGGTAAAAAAGCAGCGCATTCGAGTACGGCGCCAAGGGGCCATACGTATACCACAAGTCCCGGTACAGCATTTTGCCCCGGAGGATCGCATAGGGCACGTACATTTCCCGCCCGGTGTCGTACCTAGAAAACTCTCCCCAGTGACCCCATGTGAGCCACGCGAAGATAAAAAAGACAGCCAATATCCCCGCATATGCCATCCGTGGCGTAGACTGTACGGCCGCCGCCTGCCACTTGTAGCACAGGCTGATCCATTTCCGGTTTTGGATAGTTCACCTCCCCGTGGCCGCAGAGCAAAAACAGATCGTAGCAGCCTCCGGGCGGCGGCGGGCAACGATAAGAACCTGCAACCCAGAGGGGGCGGCAGCGACCGGCTGTGGCGAAACGGAAATGTGAAGGAGAACGAACCGGGCCTGTAGGGTCGCAGCCCTCGCGCGCAGCTTGCGAGCGCCGGCTAACGCGGCAACGATTCTGTGGACGGGGGCTTGTGCGGCGATTCCGGCGACCAACGATAATTACGCAGCGTGCGGGTAATTTCGTTGTCCTTCCAGTCCCAAAGCCGGGCGTGATCGATGTCCACGTCTGTCGGATCCGCGTACCAGTTTCCCGTCCAGAGCATCGCCCCCGCGGTTTGAACGAAGATGCTCGCGGCCGCGAGAACTTGAAAAGTCACGCGACGCAACCGCTTCGCGTCAATTTCAGGAATTACAGGCGCGATGAGCAAGACCAGATACGGACAGGCCTCGCTGAGCAAGCGGGGTCCATAGCACATCCCCCCCCACCAGGAGGAATAGCAGCTAAAAAGGAGCACCTGGCCGAAAACCGAGAGGGCCAGCGGTTGCCATTCTCGCCACCGGCTGTCACGCAGAACGCGGATGCCTCCCCAGAATCCGGCAAGCAGAAAGGGCGAGAAGATAAACAAACCGCGGCTTGGACTGATCAACAGGCCCGCCAGCCCCGTTGGAATTGCGCTGGTCCACACGGAGGGCAATCGTTGATGTTGCAACATATCCGCGTTGACCTCCCGGTATCCGCCGGAGAGGCTGTTGTAAAAATGGAGATTAAAAGCGAGTAACAGTGCGGCTACCACCGCCGGCACGGCGAGAAAGCGCGGCAATTCGCGAGGGCGGCGCATGGCCACATACATCGTGAAGATTCCGGCAGCCACCATCATGACGGGCCGCGCCGCAACGGCCAGACTGAGCATGGCGCCGGCGGCGATCAGCCGCTTTGGCCGGCAGAGCCACAGGTAAGCCGCAATCGAAAGGAACAGCATGGCGGGCCCGTGCATCCACAACGCTTGGCTCGCTATAGCGAAAGCGGATGTCCCAAACGCATATAAATGCGCCAAGGCGAACGCCTTCGACTGTGAGGCATAAGCCGCCAGCGTCAGAAAGACAAAAACGGCAGAGCAGGCCGCGATCAACGACGCAGCCAGCTTGGCCGAGAATATACACATTTCTGAAAAGATCGGGCTGCCGTAGGAAATTCCCTCGGCCTTCAGCCAGAGCACGGGCCCCAGATAAACGGGGACCGCCATGATTGCCGGCAGAACGGGATACGAGGATATCACCCGGCCGTTTCGAAATTGCAAAAAATAGGGAAGTGGTCTCTGGTTTATCCTCGGTAATGTCGGGAAACGATCGAGATAAAAATCGCCGTGCAGGATAATGCTCACGGGCAGATACATGTTCGGCACTGTATCGGATGTGCCCAGGTAGTGTCGCGTGAAATTATAGAGAAATATGCAGGAAAAAAGCAGCAGACAGGCCAGTCGCTTTCTGCGGCGCGGATCGGGAACGGCTCCACCCGGATGCGCGGCAGATCCCGCAGTCATTGCACGGCTGTTTTCCATGATTTAGCGGGAAGAAAGGCTGATCCTGCAAGGCAAACCAGAACCATCAGAGGCGTCAGTAGGAGGAAGCGGTCGCCGCGAACCATAAATATTGGCGTCACGGGAAACAGAACGACCAGGCTGCTGAACAGGCAGGCCGGGTTAAGCCGCGCGAGCAAAAGCAAAGCAGGCAAAGCCAGCAGATAATCGGAAATAAAGACATGCGGCACAATGAGCAGCGACCCCAACCACGCGGCGGAAACTGCCTCGAGTTGCGGCAGCCGGCGGGCGGCTGTTATGACGGCCGCCGCCACAGACAGTATTAGGGGAACCTGCACCCAGGTATTGGCAACGAGGCTCGCGACGTTCGCCGTCCGTTCGGGGAACTCCATTTGCGGCGGAGTGCGCTGGATCAGCATTCGCGCGTACTCAATCATCCCGGCCGGCCCCACCAGGAAGGTCGAGATGAGCAAGAGAACCGATGAGCCGACGGCGAACCCTGCCAGCGCACGCCAGTTCTTCCTGATGAGAAAACACAGCGGGACCAGGAGCAGGAGATTGAACTTGATCTCGCACAGGGACAACGCTAAGCCGGCGCTGAAAGGGCGATCCCGGGCCAGCAATAAGTAAGCGGCGGCCGCCAGCAGAAGCACAAGCGGCACATCCTGGCGGTTGAAGACGGCGTAGAGGGCAGGGAAAAAGATAGCAGTATGCCAGCTCAGTGCGGAAAATTCCATGTTCATAGCCCGGGCGCTCAAGAACAAAGCGACAACCAGCGCTAGGATATTCAGACTCAACCAAACCAGCAGCGCCCGGCCGGGAGACAGCAAACTGAACGGCGACAAAACAAGGGCGTAAAAAGGCGGGCGGATAAACGGCGAAGTCCTGCGCTCCTCCGGGAACAGACGCATCTGTTGTTCTCGAATGACAGCCCAGTCATAGAGCGCGTGCGGGCCTTCGGCGCGCAGGATTTTTCCGGCGCAGTAAAAAGGCGCAAAATCCGCAGCCACCTTCCGGACAGCAGACTGCCAGAAGACGAAGCCGATCCATATCGCGGCTATTAGGGTTGCAGCGGTGAACTCCAGGACGCGCTGCCCGCGCCGCGCCGCCGGAGTCAGAGATGACTGTTTCAAGACTACCGGTAATGACGCCGCCCCAGACATGAGTCGAGCTCCAACGATTCTCGAAAAACCGAGCGCGCTGGCGCCTCAGCCGGCGCGAGGCCCGCGCCTTACCAGTCGAGGTGAAAGCGCTCTATTCTTCCCGCTTACTGCGCCGGCGTATGATGATGATACCCAGCAAAATCACCGCCAATACAGCGCAGACAATTCTTACGGTTGTTGTGTCCATTCTTCCTCCGCATCGAGGTAGTCTACACTACTTTGCAGCGAGGCCGCATCATTGGACCGTCTTCATCCACGGGAAAAACTCGAAGATCAGTTCTAATAATGCCGGACCTACCGTCACCAAAAACATCGACGGAAGAATGAAAAAGAAAATAGGGAAGACCAGCTTGACGCCGACTTTATTTGCTTTTTCCTCTGCGATCTGGCGGCGCTTGACGCGCATAAACTCAGCGTGGCTGCGCAGCGCCTGAGCGATGGAGGTCCCGAAACGATCGGTTTGTATCAGGATGCTGACGAGCTTCTTGAACTCGTCCTCTCCGGTCCGGTCAGCCAGGTTCCGCAAGGCCTCGGAGCGCCTCTTGCCCGCTTTAAGCTCCAGGGTAACCAGGGAAAATTCATCACTGAGCTGAGGATGGGTGATACTCAGCTCTTTGCTCACATCCAGTATGGCCTGATCGAGACCCAGTCCCGATTCCACGCAAACCACAAGCAAATCCAGGGCATCCGGGAGGGAGTGCCGAAGAATCCGCCGCCGGCGCTGTATTAACATCAGCAGAATCTCGTTTGGAAGCGCATACCCCAGCAGGCCAGCGAGAAGCGACAGCGCCAATATCATCTGGCCCGAAAGCAAGTGGGTAATCGCCAGCCCGATGGCTGAAAGCAAAGCCAAACCCGCCGCGCAGAGCACGCGCAAACCGGAAAAAACCGCCACCGCGGATTCGGAACGATAGCCGGCGGTGATCAAACGACGCCGGAGTCTCCGCACGGTAGAGGGAGATACAGGAACGGCCTCACCGAGACTCTGTACGAGCTTCGTGACCCCCAGTTCATCGGGTCCGTCTTCGATGTAATCCGCGAGATGATCGAAGGTCTGGGCGCCCACCCGGTCCATGTAGGCCGCGGGTTTCACCCAATAGCGGTACCCCACAAGGCTGATCACTCCGGCCACCAGTACGAACCACACTAGCCCCAAGATCAGCAAAGACATGATTACACCTCGATATTCACAATCTTGCGGATAAACAAAAAGGCGATGCCCTGCATGATAATGGCTGCGCCGATCAGGTGCTTTCCAATGGGAAACTTGACCAAGGCCACCATGTATTCGGGGTTCACTACCATCATGAGCAGCACAACGACCACCGGCAGCACGGTCAGGACCTTTCCCGTGAGCCGGCCATGGGCGCTTAGAGCCCTGACCTGACCTCTCAACTTGAACCGTTCTCGAATCACCTGCGCCAGCTTCAGGAGAATTTCGCTCAGATTCCCGCCGGTCCTGGCTTGGAGCATCACGGCCGACACAAAGAAGCGAACGTCGAGCAGCGGCACCCGGACGGCAAGGTTTTGCAGGGCGTTTTCCAGCGGCAACCCGAGGTTGTGCTCATCAAACGTGCGGCGAAACTCGGTAGACACTGGGTCCATGGCCTCCTCGGAGAGCAGTTCCAGGCTGATGGAGAAGGCATGGCCGGCGCGCATGGCCCGCGATAGAAAGTCAAGCGCTTCGGGAAACTGCTCCTCGAATTTCGCCAGCCGTTTGCTCCGCTTCCGCATCACGTAGCCGTAAGGGATCATCCCGGCCAGCAGCACGGCGGGCGGGATCAGATAGCCAGGGAACCACGAAAGGCGGATCAAAATATTCAACGCCAGGAAGGCCGTCACGAGCATCATGGCGGTCAACAGCCCGACCGACCACTTCAGGTTTGCCTGGGCAAGGTATTGCTGCAAGGTTCTGGTAAAGGCAAACTTCTCCAATAGCTGGCCGTAAAAAGGCAGTATGCTCGTCGTATCCTTCTTGAGCAGATCCGGGTCCGCCTCCTCATCCTGCTCGATTGTGCGCTGGAGCCGGGAGTCCAGAGCTTTTTGGCGCCGCTTCTCTACGACGTTCCATGCCGCCGAAGCAGCGATCGCGGAAACCGCGAAGATCATCAGAAACGCCGTGACCAAAATGATCGTCGGTAACATGATCTACCTCATTGCCGCCTTTCTGCGGCGTCACTGAATGTGGGTGATCGTCTCGAACATGGCCGGTGGAAGCTGAATGCCCGAGGCTTTGAGCTTTTGCGCGAACTTGGGACGAATGCCGGTCGCCCGGAACTGCCCGATCACGCGCCGCTCGTTGGTCAAGCCCAGCCGGTCAAAAACGAACACGTCTTGCAGGGTGATCGTGTCCTCTTCCATGCCGACGCATTCGGTGATGTGCGTGACGCGCCGCGTCCCGTCGCTCAGCCGGGCGATTTGCACAAACAGATCGACGGCCGAGCTGATTTGCTGGCGGACGCTCTTCGGAGAAATGTTCGAGTTCGCCATGCCGACCATCGTTTCCAGGCGGCTGATGGCATCCCGGCAACTGTTGGCGTGAATTGTGGTCAGGGAGCCGTCGTGGCCGGTGTTCATGGCCTGGAGCATGTCCAGCGCTTCCTCGCCGCGCACCTCGCCGACGATGATTCGGTCGGGCCGCATGCGGAGCGCATTGATCACCAACTGCCTTTGGCGCACAGCCCCCTGGCCTTCGATATTCGGCGGCCGCGTCTCCAGGCGCGCCACGTGGATCTGCTTCAACTGCAACTCGGCGGCGTCTTCGATGGTGACGATTCGTTCATCCACCCCGATAAACGCCGAAAGGGCGTTCAGCAGCGTGGTCTTGCCGGCGCCCGTTCCGCCGGATATGACGATGTTCAGCCGGGCCTGAATGCATCCTTTGAGCAACTGGAGCATGTCTTTGGTGAGGGTCAGATTCTTAACCAGATCCTCGTGCGTCAGAGGATCGCGCCCGAAGCGGCGGATTGACAGAAGCGGGCCGTCCACGGCCAGCGGAGGTATCACGGCGTTTACGCGCGATCCATCCGGGAGGCGGGCGTCTACCATAGGAGACGATTCGTCGATGCGCCGCCCGACCCGCGAGACGATCTTCTCGATGATGCGGAGCAAGTGAGCGTCATCTTTAAACTGCACGGGCGTCAAATACAACTTCCCGGCGCGCTCGATATGCACCAGGCGGGGCGTTGTCACCAGGATGTCGCTGATAGTCGGGTCCTGAAGCAGCGGCTCGAGCGGTCCGAGGCCGAAAACCTCATCGAGCACTTCCTCGATCAGTTGCTCCTTTTCGACCAGGCTCAAAGGAGTTTTTTCTTCCTCGACCAGGCCGGTGACGGCCGCGCGAACTTCGTTGCGCATGCGCTGGCCGTTGATGGAACTGAGTTTTTCCAGATTGATTTTGTCCAATAACTTGCGGTGCAGGGCGAACTTTCGCTCCAGATGCTCCGCCGAAGGGTTGCTGCGGAGCAGCAACCGGTCTTCCCAGCTAGTGCCTGATGGTGAATGAAATGTGCTTGTGGCCATAGATTTTCTCGACCCCCTTCACGCCGGCGTCTCGCCGGCGCTCTTCTACAATCCGAGCAAAGACCACTTCTTGCCCGCCTCCGGCAAGGAGGGCGGTCCGGAGATCTTGGCGACGAATTTCGTGATTGATTTTCCGAGGTCCGAATTCGGAGAAATCACGCCGCCTTTGACATAAAATTCCGTCACGCTTTTTGCATCGTTCGGAAAGCGCCAAAAGACCGGTACTCCCAGGTTGCGCTCGATGTCTTCCGGGAGCACTTCATCGTGCCGCGAACTCCGGTTCACGACCAGCGCCACGCGGTCGAGCGGATGCCCGGCCGCATTCAATTTCTGCAACGCCCTCTTCGCAAGGTGCAAGCAAGGCAGATCTGTTGTGGTGATCAGAAAGATCTTGTCCGCATCTTCGAGCGCCGCCAGGGTCAAGCGGCTCAAGCTGCTCGGCATATCCAGGACGCTGTAAGCGTAAATGGTTCGGGCAAAGCCCAAAACCTGGCGGACTTCAACGCCCTGGGGATTATCGAACCCGCGCAGATCCGACGGCGCAGTCAGGATGTTGAGGTTCGGCTGGCCGTTGGAAATAAGCCCCTTCCAGTAGTGCACGTCAAGCCGGCTGATGTTCCGGCAAGCGTCAAGAATGCTGTACTGGGATCCGGCTTTCATGGCGAACGCCACATTACCCGTCTCCAGATCCAGGTCGGCCAGCAAGATTTCCTGTTTGGTGGATCTTCCCAGCGCGGCAGCCACATTGCACGCGAGCGTCGTTGCGCCAGCGCCGCCTTTTACCGAAACAAACGCCAGGAGGCGCCCGCCCGCGGCTTTAGAGCCGGAAGCGCCCGGCGCAATCGCTGAAATACGTTCCAGGGCGTTGACCAGTGCGCCTGGCTCGAGCGGCATGGTTAAAAACTCCGCCGCTCCCGCCCGCATCGCCTTCAGAATGACCCCGGCGTCGCTCGAATCGTGAACCACGACCACGGCCGGCGGATGGCTCATCGTGCGCATGAGCTGGATGTACGAGAAACGCTCATCGGGCTGTTCGCCCAGATCCGCTAAAATCACATCCGGCTGGAGCCGTTCGATTCGCTCGTGCACCAGATGCCAGGCGCCAAAGCCCCCCTGGTCGAGAACGACGCGGACAGGGATCTCTTTTAGCTCCTGGAGGACCTGCTCCCGAAAGCTCGGCCGTTCGAGAATCAGCGCTAGGCTCAACGGTTTCAACGGTTCGCCCCCTGTGCGCCGGCCCCACCCTTTACCCGCGGATTCTCCGCCGGGTGCTGGCCGGGAATTTCAAGATTCGGCCGGTCCATCTTGGGCGGCGGAGGGGCTTCTCCCTCATTGAACGGCCGGACAAACTCGGGCGTCACCAGCACCATCAGCTCGGTGTTGCTCCGGGTGAGCGACTTGCTGCGGAACAGGTTCTTAATGATCGGTATGTCGCCCAGCCCGGGAATCTTGGAGAAGCTTTCAATCACCCGGTTGTCCAGCAGCCCGCCGATAATAAAGCTTTGGCCGTCGGCCAGTTCCACCTCCGAATCCAGTTTTCGCGTGTTGAGAGCGGGGATCGTGAACCCCTGAAAGGTCAGGGCGTTCGTAAAATCGAGCGAACTCACTTCAGGCCGCACCCGCAGCCGGATCGTATTGCGCGGGGTAATGACTGGCAGAAAGCCGATCCGCACGCCGAATTCGCGGAACTGAATAGTTACCGCGCCCGCCACGGCTCCGCCCTGCACCACCGGGAACGGGAACTCGCCGCCGGCCAAAAACGTCGCTTCGCGGTTGTTAACGGTCATCAGGTTCGGTTCGGCAAGGATCTGAAGCAGCCTCTTCTGCTCGAGAGCGTGAATCGTCGCGGCGATGTTCAGGTCGGGCCGGAAGGCGAAGATGTTCATCAGATCCGTCACGGTAAAAGGGACCTGCGCCGCGTTGGCTCCGCCGATCTGGTTGCGCTGAAGCCCGCCCTGGAACTGGCCTGTGGTTGTCGAGCCGATGGTGTTCAGCGCCCCGGTGCTGATAATATTCGCGCCCAGTTCCTGAACCGCCGCCCGGTCCACGTCGGCGAACCGGACCTTCAGCATAATCTGGGGCTCCGCCGGCGGAGCCTCGACCTGTAGCAAGTTCACGACCTTTCCCGCCGTGGCCGCGATCGCCTGCGCCCGCTCGGCCGCTTGCGTGTCGCGCACCGTTCCACGCAGAAACCATGTATTGTTTTCGTAGCTCAAGTGCACGTTGCCATCGGGAAAAGATTCCTGAATCTGCTGCGCCAGCGGCTGCAAATCCGGACGCACCGTCAGGTTGAAGAAAATGCGCCCGCCGCCTTCCTGCCAAAGAATAAGGCTAGTGGCGCCCGCCGCGCGCCCGTTGATGAGCACTTCGTGGGGATCGACGATGATCGCGTCCGCCACTTCGGGCGTGGCGACCGAGACACGTTGAATGATCGGAGTGGAATCAATCATCACCGACTTGCCGACCAGAACGGAAAGCTCCCGCGTAGCCTGAGGGGCCGGCGCGGCCTGGCCGAAACACAAGGCCGCGCAAGCCGTCCAGACCAGGGCGGCTTTCCACCAGAATTTCCATGAGCCCAACCGCTTAGCCTTCAGTGTCAAACCGCGCTCCTTCTTCGGGCGTTTCCGTGCGCTGCGCTATTGCAGCTTCTCACCCGGAGTATCCTCTGTCTTGAATTTCTCGCTTGTCCGGCTCGGCCCCTTCAACAGCTCCACGACAATCGGCGGCGGTGGCGGCGGAGGGGGCGGAGTCGCCGGCGCCACCATCTTCGTCACTACCTTCCGCGGCTTCGGGGGAGCCGGCGTATCCGAGGGCGCCGGCCCCGTACGGAACAAGCGAGCCACCGCTGTACCTTTGGTTTCCGCCTTGTTGGAATCCAAAGGATTGCGGAGCACAAGCTGAATCCGCGTCTCGTTGCTGGCCAAGCTCAGAACCTCAGCTTCTTCCGGAGTGACCAGCAGCGTCACCACGGGAACCTGCACCGGCTTGCCCTCCGCGTCGTGCTGGATGTTGGTTCCCGCCGAAAGCACTTCCACGTTCTGGAGAACGGTTCGGATCTCGGGACCCTGCTGATTCTGGCCCGGAGCGTTGCCGGTGACCAGGACATCCACCCGGGACCCGGGCAGCACGTAGCCGGCGACGCCCACTACTTCGTTCACGCGCACCGAGACCGCCCGCTTCCCGATCGGAATAGCAGGCGCCAGGCCGGCCCCTGCTTCCCTTGGCGCAAGATGAGACTCGAGCACCGGTTCGCCTGTTGCGACTTCGGCTAGGACGCCCCTGCCCACCACGTTCGATTTGTCGGTGAAGGACCCCTTCGGCAGGATCGACGTACCCCATCGAACCACGCCGATATCCGAATCCTTCAGAAGTTCGCCGCGGTGCAAATCGCGCGATGCCACCACGATCTGCTGGGCAGGCGCGGCCGGAGCGCCGCTGTGCAGCCGGCTGGAAATCAGGCTGTAGAGCAGCAGCGTGGCCGCCGCCGCTACACAAAGAGAAAATCCGATCACCGTCAATAGGCGTTTGTTCATGAGACACCCTTATTCCCAGCGCCGCTCATTTGGCGGCGCTGGCCGTGTTGGAAAGATGGTTGCTGGCGATTTGCCAGATAGTCTTCAGATTGTTGGCAAAAACCGGGAAGATGGCTGCCGCCGCCAGCGCGACAAAACCCAGCAAAAGGGTGTACTCCATCGTGTCCTGTCCATCTTGTTCTTGTGTAAACCTTCCCAGAAGTTCCCGCATCCCGCTCTCTCCCAATGAAATTCTGCGCGGCTTTGTCGCAATCCGCGCTTTTTGATTCAAGCCGCAGGCATGGAGGTTGGGGGGGCCTCCATGCGCCCGGAGCGCTCTACTTTGCGGCACTGGCTGCGTTCGAAAGATGGTTGCTCGCAATTTGCCAGATAGTCTTGATATTGCTGGTCACGAACGGGAAGATGGCCGCCGCCGCCAGGGCAACGAACCCCAGCAACAGCGTGTATTCCATCGTATCCTGCCCGTCCTGGTGTTTCCAGAAACTGCATAGTATGTTCTTGGTTTTTCGCATAGACTCAATCTCCTTCGGATTTGTGATCGCTTCGCTCATTCCGCCTCCCTTTTCCAGAGGCGACTCTTACTCAGGCGCAACGGCTGCCTCGCAGAAGCGCGGAGAGGCAGAGAGCATTTCAATCTCTGCTTCTCTGCGCCTCTGCGATTCGCTACTGCGCGGCACTGGCTGCATTTGAGAGGTGGTTGCTCGCAATTTGCCAGATGGTCTTGATGTTGCTGGTTACGAACGGGAAGATGGCCGCCGCCGCCAGCGCAACGAACCCCAGCAACAGCGTGTATTCCATCGTGTCCTGCCCGTCTTCTCCTCGCCAGAAATTCCTGGCAAGAAACTTGAGATATGTCATGATTACCTCCAAAAAAACGCGCCGGTTGTTTGCAGCGCTTCCGCCCGGCGTTGATTTCAGTTGTTTCTGGGCGGGCTTACTGCTCCCGCCGGCCTGCGCCGCGCACGGAGGCCACCAATCGGGCCGGCGCGCTTGCGGCACGTTCAAAAACAATAGCGATCCCGTCGTCGTAGGCGACTTTCCAGTGAGGCGACTCCTTCAACGCGCCCACCAGGCCGGAATCCACCGGCAGCACGACGGTTTCGACTCCGTATTGCTGGAAAGTGCGCTCCCAGGCGTGGTGCACGTTGATGAGGTCCAGATACAGCTCGCCGAGCTTCGGACCGTAATAATCGCTGCGCCCGTCCATGAACACCCGGACGCGCGGAAACTCGCGATAAATCAAATAGCTCGACCACTGATCGGTGGAAAACACGTTGCCCGAGAAAGAACTTCTTTCCAGAAAGTCCGCCGCCGCCACGGGGAACAGTTTCGGGTTGAACCGGGGATGAAAATCCTGCAAACCGGCAGACGAAGCCGGGGACCACAGCATTGCCACAACCAGGAGCGTGACCATGGCGGAAGCCGCATAGACCCGCGGCGCCCGGTCCATCCTGGCGATGTCCTCGCCGAAACGCCCGAACGCGCCCGCCAGCCCGCGAGCCCAGGCTGCCCAGGACGCAGTGTGGTGCGGAGCCAGCGAGTCGGTCAGCGCGGCAGCGATCAGCGGTGCGGCCAGAATGGCATAAAGCGGGACGTGCCGCGCGGACTGAAGACTGAAGTGGGCGAAACTGACCACCAGCAGGGCCTCGGTATAGCGCCCTTGCCGCCAGGCCCAGAGCGCGCTCGCAATTCCGCCTAGCAGAAGGATTTCAAAGAAGCGTTCCGGCGCGGCGTGGAAATTGGGCGAAAAGAATTCGGTAATGTGGTCCAGAATGTAGGCGTTCTTCAGATAGCCGAAGATGTGGACATGAACCTTATAGAAGTAAGGATTCACCAGGCTGGCCGCTCCGGAGACCGCCAACAGCAGCGCGTAGCGGCCCGCCCGCCGCAGCGCCCCGCGGCGTATTGCCGCCGTGTCTTCTCCCGCAGCCAGCGCGGCTTGCACCAGTTCGCCGGCCCCGTAGAGCGCGATCAAAAACAGACCAACGACAAAACTACCGTGTAAGTTCGTCCATAGTATGGTCAAAGGCGCCAGCCAGAAAATCGCGTTTCGCTCGACCGGCGCCTCTTCCAGCACCCAGTAGAAAATCAACGCGAACGCCCAACTGAAAATGTGCGGGCGGGCGAGCCAGTGGATCGAGGCGGCGTAAGAGGCGGTGACCGCCAGGGCGGTGGCCAGCAGCACGTTGGCGCCGCGCCGGACCATGAATCGGTACAGGAACGTAAACACCAGCGCGATCACCAGCCCCGCCAGCAGGACCAAGCCTGCCAGGCCCGCATAACGGTGTACAAGGGCGAACAGGACATCGCTCAGCCATTCCCAGGCGAACCACTCGCCGCCCGGCTTGGAGAAGGAAAACAAATCGTGCCGGGGAACCGCGTGATTTTGGAGAATCCACTCGCCGGTGCGGATATGCCAGCCCGTGTCGGAATCGCCCAGCAGCGTCGTCGCTCCTTTGCCGAAAAGGAAAAGGAACGCCAGCGTCGTCGAGAAAATCATGTCGCTCAACGAAGGCAACAGGCTGCGGCGGGCTGTGGCGTTCTGCGGCATATCAGCGAATCAGGGAGACGAGAGTCTGTAAAGCCGGCGTCTTGGGCGAAACCAGGGCTATGGTTGCATTACCGTTGAGGCTCATGGCCCCTGTGATGATCAGAGTCGGCTGGCTTGTCGCACCGCCGCCCTGCATGTTCATCAGCGAGCCTTGCGGCATGTAAATCATCCCGTTGAACCCGGCGGGCGGCGATCCTTGCGCATCCCAGGTGGCTGTGTTCTGTGTTGGGCAAGGCGCTAGAAAAGTGGCAGTGGGACAGACCGATCCACCGGGCGTGGGCCAGGGAAGGCCTGCGGAATTAATAGCGCTGTTTGCGAGCGGGGTGTTGCGCCGGTCCACCCACACAATCGCCGGCTGGTACAGGTAATTCGAGTTATTCAGTGGATTCGTGGCCGGAGACTCGCATACGCCCGGATCGCAGGCCGGATAATTCTCCAGCCCCGTGATGTTGACCGATAGATTTCCCTTGCCCGAATTCGACTCCGAAATTCCGCCAAAGCCCCAGTTGGCGACCGCCGCCCACGGCGTGCCCGGCGATGGTTGTACTGCCGGAACGCCCGCCTGAACCGTAAAAAGGCTCGTCATGGCCTGAATCGGAGGACTATAGGCGGGCGGCAAAAGCTTCACGGCATTCGATCCCGATCCGTCCGGCGTGTAGTCGGGACGGGTGAGCAAAAGCATTTCTCCCCGGTAGCTGCCGGGCCCAGGACCGCTGACGCCGTCTGTCAAGTTGAGCTGACTAGATCCCTGCAAGCTGAGTATGGGATTGCTGGCATTAGAGACGCCGGCGATGACATATGTGCCCTGGTCGAGCTTGACGTTTCCAGCGAGGTTGAGGCCACCGAAAAAGATGTAGGTCCCCGGTTTGCCGCCCGAGTTAAATGTCACATTGGTGAGAGTGATCGGCGCTCCCGAAATGTCGAACAGTTTACTTGACGGATTGTACGTGCCGCCTATGTAAGCGCCGGGCGTCAGCGTCGTGTTGCTAAACCCTCCCGGGACGCCGTAGACAACCTGCCCTGGCGTATTATTGACGACTTGCTGTAAAGTCGGGACCGTGGGTTGATTCCCCCGGTTCATCGAGAGGGTTGGGTCGGGCACTTGAGGAACGTTGATGAACTTTACACCGCTCGAACTGGGCGCCACTTTCCCCTGGACGCTTCCGTCTTGGGCAATTTCCAGCAG
>DASREK010000135.1:0-9070 GCA_035652135.1 Bryobacterales bacterium
TTTGTCTGGAAGTACCGGCCGTGCGCTCTTCGGCTTTCCCAAAGACTGGTTCTCCGACGGAAAAAATGGTACGCGTGTTCCCAGCGACAGGACCGGATCGGCCGGTTCGCGCTGGCAACCGTGAATTTCAAGATATCAGGAAAACAGTGAACTTTTTAATGTACGCTCTCGTTACCTAGGAGGAAGGATGAACCGCCTCGCCGCGCGGAGCCTAAGCTGGTGCGAGAAGCCCTCTCGGCGCACAGAGTCTGCGCAGTTCATCGGCTCGGGCGCAGTGCGGGGTGATAGCAGAACGGCAAATGGTGGGAACCCTCGTTTGGCCAAATGCGGCCGGTTGGGGAACGATGCCCATGGATTCCCGCACTGAGCTGCCGGAGCACCAGGGGCCCGGGGCGGACCCTGATGCGCCGCTGGTGGCGAGGTGTCTGCGAGGCGATGCCGTCGCATGGGAAGAATTGGTCAAGCTGCACACGCGGCGCGTTTACGCCATCTGCTATCGTTTTACCGGCGGCCACGATTTGGCCCGCGACCTGACCCAGGAGGTGTTTCTCCGTGTTTTCCGCAACCTTGGAAACTTCCGTGCCGGGTCCGGCAGCTTTCAGGTTTGGCTTGCCAGTTTGGCTCGGAATTTATTAATCGACCACTACCGCAAGACGCGGAAGGACAAGTTGCTGGAGTCGATCGAAGAGCGGCTGCCCGAGTTGGAAGAATCATCCATCCCGTCAGGCCGCACCGACGGCCGCCTGGCCAGCCGTGAAGCCGCCGAATTTTTGCAAGCAGGGCTCGAAAGGCTCTCTCCCGAACTGCGGGAGGCGGTAATTCTTCGGGATCTTGAAGAGATGGAGTACCGAGAAATCGCGGAAGTCTTAAAAGTCCCCGAGGGCACGGTAAAGTCGCGCATCAGCCGCGGGCGCGCGGAACTGGCGCGCGTGCTTCGCAAACTAGGAGTGGCGTTGTGACCACTGGCGATGTCGAAACATCGGGCGCCACCCGCCGGGCAAATAGCTGCCCGGAGCGTCGACGGGAGCCCTGATTGGCTATGCAGTGCTCGGAATTCGAAATCCGGCTATGCGATTATCTGGACGGCTCTCTGCCGACAGGGCAGCGTCAGGCCCACGAGGAGCATGCCGCCGGATGCGCGCGCTGCGCTGCGCTATTGGAGGACTGCCGGGCGGTGGGCCGGTTCTTGGAACGGGTGGATGCCGTGGAAGCCCCTCCGGAATTGGTAACCAGCATCCTGCACCAGACCCGGAGCGGTTCCTGGGCGTTGTTACATCCCGGTTGGGGCGCGAGCCGCGCCGGCGAGGAGGCTCGGGGGTGGCGGTCGTGGCTGCACCCGCTGCTTCAGCCGCGTTACGCCATGAGCATGGCAATGACGATCATTTCTCTCTCCATGCTCTACCGTATTACGGGCGCCCCCATCCGGCAATTGGAGGCGAGCGATCTCAGCCCCGTTGCGATCTGGTACCGCATCGACGACAGCGCCCATCGAATATGGAATCGCGGCGTGAAACTTTATCAGAACGCCCGCTTCGTTTATGAAATCGTGGAGGAGTGGAGGACGCTCGAGAGCGAAGAAGAACCGCCGGCGCCCGCGGAAGCGGCCCCCGGGCCGGATAGCGGGTCGGGCGCGGCGCCGGGTCGGGAACGGCCGGTGGAACCGCGAAGTCCACGGAAGGTGGATCCCCGCAACGGGAACCCGGCTGCGCCTGAATCCGGCGCGAGCGAGCCCGGCGAAGCCAGAGGATCCCGGCTGCTCCGGAACTCCGGCCAGCCCGCTGGCCGGATCATGGGAACGGCGAATCTATGAACTGTGCAACGCATCCTGAAGCGCCGGCAGTCGCCTACTGCCGAAATTGCGGCAAGGCTTTATGCAACGAGTGCCGGCAGGAATGGCAAGGCGTGATTTACTGTAATTCGTGTCTGGCCCAGCAGGGAGCCACGCCCCGGCCCCCGTCGCCGCCGTTGCCTGCCCCGCCCGCGGGCGCTCCATCCCCGGCTGCGGCATTCATTCTCGGCCTGATTCCGGGTGTTGGCGCCATTTATAACGGCCAGTACGCCAAGGGCATTCTTCATATCGTCGTTCTGGGCTTACTGATTAGCATCGCCAATTCCGATGCAGCCGGAGAGTTGCAGCCGGTTGTGGGCATGCTGATCGCCGGTTGGTTTTTTTACATGGCTTTCGAAGCCTATCACACTGCGAAACGCCGGTTGCACGGTGAGCCCGTAGACGAATTTTCCGGACTGCTGCGCGGCTCGCAGAAACAGGGCGGAATACCAATCGGGCCGATCCTGCTGGTCGCCCTCGGGGTCGTTTTTCTGCTGAATACGCTTGGCTACCTTGCCTGGGACCGGATCGTGCGGTTCTGGCCTGTCCTGCTGATCGCCGCGGGCCTTTATTCCCTCTATGCAAGGCTGGCGGGACGTTCGGAGCGGGAGGATCGATCGGGTCCCGCGGGATCAGGCTCGGGGAGGCTGGAATCCAAGGAGTGATGCGGAATGGCGGCTTATTTTTGCGGGTGTGCTCGATGTACTGCGGGAGCCATCACCGGCCCGTTGATGCTGATCACGCTGGGCGGCTTGTTTGCCATCGATCAATTCGGCCGCTACAGGTTTCACCAGACCTGGCCAGTGCTGCTCATTCTGTACGGATTGATGCGTGCCGTGGCCTACATGATGCCGTCCCACGGTGACGGCTAGATACGTTTTGGAGAATTAAAGGGATGGCAACATCGAATCCAGCGCCTGCGCGGCGAGGCTCCCTGGTAGCTCCGCTGATGCTCCTGGGGCTGGGAGTGCTTTTTCTGATCACCAATTTGAGGCCCGAGATCTCCGTCTGGAGATTATTTGCCCAGTACTGGCCCTTCTTGTTGATCTTCTGGGGCGCGGCGCGGCTCGTGGAATACACGATTGCGAGAGCGGCGTCGCGCCCGATAGCGCGGACTCTCACCGGCGGAGAAATTCTTCTGGCTGTCGCTATTTGCCTGGTTGGCCACGTCATGTTTGTGGCCCAGCGCGGCGATTGGGGCGTGTGGCGGTTTGGAGACCGCGGCGTGGAGATTTTGGGCGAGAGTTACGACTTCCCTTTGCCTCCTTCGAATATCGAATTGCCGGCCCGCTCGGAAGTGGCGATCGAAAACCTGCAAGGGACCATTCGCGTTTCCGGCACGGATTCCCGGACCATGCGGATCGCGGGGCGGAAGTATATCCGTGCATTTGATCGCGCAGGAGCGGAGCAGGCGGATAAAGCAAGCGGCATTAGTGTGCGCAAGGACGGCGGCCGCGTCCAGGTTCAGGCCGGCCAGGGTTCCCTCTCCGGCTCCCGCCATATCTCCTGCGAGCTCGAAATCACCGTTCCCAGAGACTCCATCCTGCGGCTGGAAGGCCGGAATGGGGATATTGAAATCCGCGACATGACCGCTTCGGTGGATGTGACGGGGGCGAACAGCCCCGTGCGCCTGAGCAATATTGGCGGGAACGTCAGGGTGGAGGTGCGAAGAAGCGAGACTGTGCAGGCTGAACAATTGGGAAGTAATATTGAGGTCACCGGCCGGGGACGCGACCTCGATCTGACCAAGATCGCCGGAACCGTAACCATAAACGGGGACTTCTCCGGTAATATTCGGCTGGCTGAACTGGCCCGGCCGGCCCGGTACACGTCGAGCGTAACCGATCTGAGTTTTCAAAAACTTCCGGGAAAGCTGGAAATGGATTTAGGCGTGCTATACGCCGTCAACATCATCGGGCCGTTGAAAATCCAGACCCGCTCCAAAGACGTGCGGCTCGAAAATTTCAGCAAGGATGTGGACATTTCCTCCCGCCGCGGCGACATCGACCTCCGCGACCCTACTTTGCCGCTGGCCAGCATTCACGCCGAGACCCAGAATGGCGATGTTTCGGTGGCTCTGCCGTCCAACGCGGTGTTTTCCCTGCAAGCCGAGACGGCTCACGGGCAAATCGTGAATCAGTTTGGAGCCGCCGTACGCGTCGAGGAGCACGGCCGCTCCGCTCAAGCCCACGGAGGCGTAGCGCGGGGAGAGGGGGCCGAAATCCGCCTCCGCACCGGGCGCGGCTCCATCACCCTGGCCAAAACCGGCGATGTGCAAGCGCTGTAACCTGTTGCACGCCTCGGACGCCTCATCTTCGGAGGCTGAGGCGGGCTTTTCTCCAGGCCAGCAGTTGCGATACGATACCGGTGAGCCGCAGGCACGATAGCCGGTTCGGGCTGAAACGCAAATGCTGGTCGATTACGAGGTCGTAACGCGGGCCCGATCCGGAGATGCAGCGGCTTTCAACGAGCTTGTTTCCGCCTACCGGAAGAGGGTCCTCGGAACGGTCTTCCGGTTGATTGGCCGGCAGGAGGATGTGGAGGATGTCGGCCAGGAGGTCTTCCTACGGCTGTATTATTCGCTCGACCAATTGCGGACGGCGGAAGTTTTTGAGCCGTGGCTGTACCGCTTGACGGTGAACGCGGCGTATGACTATCTCCGAAAACAGCGCCGGCAGCGGGAAGCCAGGATGGCTGATTTGACGGAGGAGCAAGTACTGGCGGCGGACGCCGCAGTGGGCGGCAAGCAGGCCTTGGAGGAGGATCAGAAAGCGCATATCCGGGAGTTGGTGCAGTCCCTTTTGGGCAAGGTTTCGGAGGAAGACCGGATATTGCTGGTGCTGAAGGAAGTTCAGGGCCTGTCGTTGAAGGAATTGGAGAGAATTTACCGGGTGAAAGAGAACGCGTTGAAGGTCAGATTGTTCCGAGCCCGGCAGCGCGTGCTAAAGGCGTTTGAAGGAATTCAGAAGCAGGAGCTGAAAATCAAGACTCTTGCCACAGGCGGGAAACATGTTGGACGAAAAGCGGTCTGACGGATTGGAGAGGTTGTGGGAGGCCTACCGGCTTGCAACTCCTGAGCCGGCCGTTTCGGTTAACTTCATGCCGCAACTGTGGGCGAGGATCGAAGCGGCCAGACCAACAAGCTGGACCATGCCCCTGACGCGGCTGGCCTCGCGCCTGGTTCCGCTCGCGGCGGCGCTCACTCTGGCGATGAGCGCCTATCTGTGGATTCCGCAGTCCAGGACAAATGCGAATAGCCAGACCGGTTACGTGGACGTGCTGGCATCCGACTTGCTCGAGCAACAGCGCCCGGCGCTGTGGGTAGCCAATGCGGAGGACAGCATTTAGATGACAAAACCCACTCGCATCGCCGCTCTGTGCCTGGGAATTGTGTTTCTGGCCGGGGCCATTTTTGGCTTTGTCGCCCACGGCCTTTACGCCGAGCACACGACTCGAGCCTCGAATCCGCAGCAGATGCGCGAGCGCTACATTTCCAATTTGCAAAAGGAGCTGGCGCTCAGTCCCGGACAGGTTGCGCAGATCACATCGATTTTAGATGAGACCCGCCAGCGTTTCCGCGAAATTCGCGAGCGTATGGAGCCGGAGTTTGAGTCGCTGCGCGAATTGCAGCGCGAGCGGATCATGGGCATTTTGACCCCGGAGCAGCAGCCCAAGTACCAGGCCATCTTAGAGCAGCATCGCCGCGAACAGGAACGCCGCCGGCAGCAAAACACGAAAGCCGGGCATTGACAGGTGAGCCCGCGACTCCCCAACCGTTAGCCCCTCGCCGTTTTTCCGCTCCCGGGCATCGCCCCGAGCTTTCCGCCATCCCGCCCTCATAGGTCTTCCCGCCACCAAAAAAGCGTGCGAGCCGGTCCAAAGAAGCGCTTCCTGGCAGCATTGCGGAGTTGGTTGATCAGGTCATCCAGGCCAGGGATTCCGCTCTGATCGACGTGCGCCGAGGCCGCCGGCGTCCGTAATTAGCGGCAAGTCTTATGGGGCTTCTGCGTACACGCGGCGGACGACGTTTGCGACGCTGTTGATATTTGTGTATTCCGGATACTTAGCCTTCAGCTCGTTGGTCACTGCCGCCGCTGCCTCTTCTATGCTTTTCCCCTGGCGCTTCAGTTCCAGGGCGCGGCTCTGCAAATCCAGCATGAACGTCCGCTGCTTGGCGATGAGAGAGCCGTCGCCAAGCTGGCCGTGATCGGGCACGATGAAGCGCGGCTGGAGCGGCTCGATTTGGTCGAGGATGGCAAGCCAGCTTTTGGGGCTCGAATCCGCATTGGGCATTCCGGGGACGAGATTCTTTTGCACGATGTCTCCGGAGAGCAGCGTGCGGTCCTCCTCCACGAAAATCAACTCGTCGCCGCGGGTATGCGCCGCACCGAGCCAGAACAGGCGGGCGGTCGCTCCCCCGAGATCGAGTTTCACCTCGCGGTCGAAAATCACGTCCGGCCTGCGCAGTTTCACGTCTTGCAGCAACTCCCGATTCAGCGCCGAGCGGCCCCGAAACATCTCGATGAACTCCGATCCCCGCTGCTCCATTTCTTCCTGCTGCACGGCGGGGCGAATCAGGATGGTTTCCAGCGGAAATCCCGGCTCCCCGGCGGCGTGCTCGGGGTGGAAATGAGTCGTCGTAAGATATAGCAGCGGATGTTTCCCCAGCTTCGCCGCCTCGCGCGCTACTAGCGCGCCGTTGCGGCGGCCCATCCCCGTGTCGACGACCAGGGTAGCGCGGCTGCCGACTACAATCCCGATATTTGGAAATCCCAAAATGGCATAAACGTGTTCCGACACTCGAGTGACGGAGTTTTCCGGGAGTAGAGGCGATTGCGGCGCCGGGTTCTGCGCGAGAGCCGCAGCTTGGAAAATCGCTGCGGCGCACAAAAAGGCGGCGAAGGCCCGAAAGGGAACCCGCGTCGGCGGCATAGGCTTTTCCCCCTGTTGGCTGCGCGAATGGAAGAGCGTGGCCTATTCTACAACAGTTGACGAACCGCCGCCGCGGCTGCTGGCAGCGGCTCCGCCGAATATTCACGTTCCATGCCAGGCGCCCGCGATGAGAACCGCCGGCCGGAGTTGACGCCAGAGCCGCCCCGCGGAACTCATTTCTACGGGCTGGCTTTCGTGATAACTTGGGGCCGTCGGTTGTGGACAGCGGAGAGCGGGCCGCCAGTTCTGGGCGGCAGCGGCTGGCGCCGAAGGGGCTCGCCGGAAGCCACAAGACCGGGAGCCCGGACCGCCGGGCGGCGGAGGATGCCTATGAGATCGAAGGCAAAGACGTTGGTCCTGTGGGTGGCAGCCGTGGCTGCCATCGCCTTCTTTGTGCCGGCCTCGCCGGCCGATCCTTTGTCTTGCGCGTTCGGGGAATATAAACCAATTCCGGGTCTGGCAGCGCAGATGGCCGGCGACACGCTGACCTTGAATTGGGATGGCGAAGGAGATCAGCAATTGCGGCTGCGCCTGGGGATCAACTCCGGCAGGCCAACTATGCGGGAACTGGCCGTAAGGCACAGAGGTTCCCCATGGATTGCGGCGGCTACCAACGCGACGCCCGAATTTCGGGTCGTCTCCGGCCTCCGGCGCATAACGAATCAGCAGCTCGATCCTTTGGCTGGCCTGGGCGTGCCCATCACGCAAGAAATCATCGACAAGTACAAGTGGGAGGCGTTCTGGGACGCGCCATTAAATGTGCCGGGAGGCGAGGGCGCCCACAACAATACCACTCCGCCACAGCGAGGGGTTCTCAACCAGCCGGGGCTGCCCCGCAGCCCGGATGAAATCAAGCGCGCCTCCGCTGTCTACCATGTGACGGCTTGCGAGGTGAGAACCAATGGCGCTCGTCTTGAAATTTCCTTTCCGGGCGTTCAACTTGGCGTGTTTGCAGGGCGGTTGCAATTTACGGTTTACAAGGGCGCCAACCTGATCCGGCAGGAAATCATCGCCAAGACGGAAGAGCCCTCGGTGGCTTACAAATATGACGCGGGGATACGCGGCCTGGCGATCCAGCCGGGGTCCCGCCTGGTTTGGAAAGGGCTTACCAACTTATGGCAGGAATACCGGCTGGGCGGTCCGCCCAATGAGGGTCCGGTGGTTGTCAAATCCAGCAGCCGCCTGCTAGCTGCCGAAACAGCGGGGGCCGCTCTCGCCGCCTTTCCGCCGCCCCACACCTTTTTCTGGGCCCGCGAGACCTCCTACAACCTTGGGTATAACTGGTATCAAAAGGAGAGCGGCTCCTCATTTTCTTTCGGCATTCGCCAGGCCGAGCGGGAGGAGAGCGCAGCCGATGAGAATCGGGGCAGCGAGGACCGGAGCCAGAACTTCGCGCTACTCAGCGCGCGGCCGGGCACGTGGCAGAGGATGCCCGTTTATTTCTACGTGAGCGCCGACTCCGGCCCTGCCGCAGTCGAGGGAGCGCTCCTCTACACGCGCGGAGACCGCTTCAAGGCCCTGCCCGGATACCAGGTGATGGCGACGCACTTTCACATGGGCCTGGTGGCGCGCGCCCGCCGCGCCGGTGGTCTGGATGCGCTGCTGCCCGACCTCGAGATGATGCAGGCAGCCGGAATCAACATTGTTGCTCCGATTGACGGTGGCGCGGGCTTCGCCCCGGAAGGCATCGGGCAGACCGGACGGTTGCGCATGGCGCCCATGGATGATCCCAAGTGGTTCCAATGGAGCCGCGGTTTGGGCGCTCCTGCGGGCGCCGAGGAGGCGACCGGAGCCGCGGACGGCGCTTCCGGGTCTCCTCCCGCCCGCGCCTCTGCCCGCAGCTCCACGGCCCGCCGAATCTCCGGTGATTTGGGAAGCATTGATCCCTACAAGAGCCAGGCCGATTACTACGAGGCGGCAAGGCGGCACTCCGACCGGAGCTTCGTGGTGATGCCGAATACCGAATTGATGCGCGGCGAGGTCGCCCGCACGCTGGGAGGCCATTCCGATATTCTCATTTCGCATCCCGTCTACTGGACGCAGGGGCGGGCTCCCGGCCAGCCGCTTTCCGAGGATCATCCGAAATACGGGAGAGTCTATCATCTGGGCGACACGGCGGACATGATGGAAATGATTCGCCGCGAAAACATGCTCATCTTCATGCCCCATCCCCGCTCGAAGGGATCGACAGGCTTTCCCGACGCGATCAAAGACACGCCGCACTTCACCGACGAAAACTATCGGGGCATCGGCTTCCGCTGGGGAATGGGCTTGGACGGCTCCGAGCGGCGATTGTGCGAATATCGCTGC
>DASREK010000136.1:0-24516 GCA_035652135.1 Bryobacterales bacterium
TCTATGTCTGCGACCGCGCCAACGACCGGCTCCAGGTATTCAAGCGGGACGGTACGTTCGTGAAAGAAGCCTTCATCGCGAAACGAACTTTGGGCGACGGCTCTGTGTGGGACATCGCTTTCTCGAAAGATCCGCAGCAAAAGTATCTCTATCTGGCTGATGGCGCCAACGAGAAGGTTTACATCATCCAGCGCGACACGCTGGAGGTCTTGACCAGCTTCGGAGACGGCGGGCGCCAGCCCGGCCAGTTCTATGCCGTGCACAGCATCGCCACCGACTCCAAGGGCAACATATATACGACTGAGACTTATCACGGCCAGCGCGTGCAAAGGTTCTTGTACAAAGGCATGGGGCCCGTTACCAGAAAGGATCAAGGCGCCGTCTGGCCGAAAACGGCGCGAAATTAGACGCTGGGAAGGCAACTTGCAAACGGGGAAGCGGTTAGCGCCCGCGGTGAAGTCTATCGATCAGCTCGATTTCAGTAGGGCAAGCCAACGCGCCGGATTAATTCGCGGAAGCGCGGGTCCTGGCGCAACGGGTGGAACATCGGATCTACGTTCAAGTAAATGAGCCAGCCGGAGCGGTCCTCATAGGCCCTCTGAAGCCACTCGAAGGCCCGGTCTTTGTCCCCCAGCCCGATATAAATTCCCGCGATCCCGACGGGCTGCACGTAGGTCTGTTTCGACCGTTCCTTGAGGTCGTCCAAAATCTTAACCGCGTCCAGCGTGCGGCCGGCGATAGCGAAAGTGTGTCCTAACGCGGCCAACTCATTGCTGCCGCCCCCGGAAAGATCGAGGGCTCTCTGGACTTCGGCGCTCGCCTCCGCATACGCAGCCTTCTGCTTGAAAGCCCGCCCCAGAAACAGATGGGCGGGACCGAAGTTTTGATCCATTGCAATGCATTTGCGAAGTTGTTCAATAGCCTGGTCATAGCGGCCGGCGTAGTAAAGCGCCGACCCGGCGGCGGTGTTCGCCACCAGGGAGAACGGGTCCAACTCGACAGAGCGGTTCATCTCCTTCAATGCTTCGTCGAACCGCCCCATGATTGTCAGGTACTCGCCGTACCACTGGTGGGCCGTCGCGTAGTTCGGGTTGAGCTCGATCGATCGGTTGAATTCTTTTTCCGCATCTTGCCAGACCCAATCATGGCTCAATTTGGCCCAGCCGAGCGAGGCGTGGGCTTCGGCCAGTCTGTCATCGAGCTCGAGCGCTTTCATGGCCGCCGTCTTGGCTCGCGGCATCACCTCGCGCGCGGGCAGGACGTTGTAGTCAGCCAGCAGCGCATAGGAGTCGGCCAGTCCCGCGTACGCCAGGGCATAATGCTCGTCCTTGCTGATGGCCTGCTGAAACAAGTCGATGCTTTGCTGCATGCCGTCCAGCGTTCGCTTATTCCACTGATATCGCCCCTGGAGATAAAGCTGGTAGGCTTCGGCGTTCTCCGTGGGCCGCCTGGCGATGCGCGCCTTGTCCTCGCCGGAAAGCCGCAGGCGCAGCCGGTCGGAAATTTCCCTCGTTATCTCGCCTTGCACGGCCATGAGATCAGAGAACTTCCGGTTGTACTGCTCGCCCCAGATCTGCTGGTTGGTGCGCGTATCCACCAGTTCCGCGCTGACCGAAAGGTTTTCTCCGATGCGCACAATGCGTCCGACCAGCACCGCCCGCACGTGCAAATCGCGCCCCACTGCTTCCGGATCGGCCTCCTTGCCTTTGTACCGGAACACGGAGCTGCGCGACATCACCCCTAGGTTGGGAAGCTGTGACAAGTTATTAATAATACCTTCTGTGATTCCGTCGCTCAAATATTCGGCATTAGGATCGTGGCTGGCGTTGATGAAGGGAAGGACAGCCAGACTGTCGATGGACTGCCGACGTTCCAGCGAAAAAAAGGCGAGCGCGCCTGCCACCACTGCGGCAACCGCGGCCGCCATCCCGAGCATTCGAACCTTGCGGGCGCCGGTTTTTGCCGGCTCCGCCGGAGCCGGTGAGGCCTGCGGCTGCGAGGAGACAGAGGCTCTCTCGATGGCCTTCAGCGCAGCAGCAAGCTCTCGGGCCGACTGGAAGCGGTCCGCCGGCTTTTTTTGAAGACAGCGGAAAATGACCCGCTGGAATTCCGGCGGAACCGTTTCCGGCCCCTCCCCGGGGGCAGCGCCCTGCGGCGCCGCGCCCCCTACGCCGCCGCCCGCAAAGCTCTTGAACTCCGGCGGATCTTCTTTTAAAACCGCAGCGATGGACTCCGCAGCCGTCGGGCGAGCGAACGCCTGCCGCCCGGTAACCATCTCGTAGAGCACACACCCGAGCGCGAAAATGTCGCTGCACACGCCCACCTGTTCCCCGCGGGCCTGCTCGGGGGACATGTAGCCAAATGTGCCCATCACCGTGCCGGGCTCGGTCGTGGCGGGACGGCGGGGCGTCCTCAGCGTCGCCAGCGTTTCCTGGCTAGAAGAAAAAGGTGTGGCCACGCGCGCCAGGCCAAAATCGAGGATCTTCACGCGGCCGTCAAACGTCAGAAAAATGTTGTCCGGCTTGAGATCGCGATGGATGATGCCTTTCGAGTGCGAGGCTGCCAGGCCCTCGGCGACGCCCGTTCCGATCTCCAGTGCCTCGCGCCAGGGCAGAGGCGAGCGCTCGAGCCGGCTGCGGAGCGTCTCGCCTTCCAGCAGCTCCATGACGGCGAAGCAAAAGTCTTTTTCCCGGCCAAAGTCGTGAATCGCCAGAATATTCGGGTGCGAGAGCGCCGCCACAGCCTTGGCCTCGCGCTCGAAGCGGGCGAGCATTTCCGGCTCGCCGGCAAGGTGCGACGGCAGAACTTTTATCGCCACCTCGCGTTCCAGCCGCAGATCCCAGGCCCGGTAAACCTCCCCCATACCACCCTCGCCGATTGGGGAAAGGATCTGGTATGGGCCAAGACGAGCTCCGCTAGTCAATGCCATGGGAAAAACCAATAAGCGCCACCTAGTGTAGCGTTTTTTTCGGCCTGGCGTTGGAGACTCTGGTGGCGGCCCGATCTTTTCCTTTGTTTCTCACGGGTCTTGGTCTACACTACCTGCTTTGAGAAGGCTTCGGCCCTATATATAGCGGGGAGATCATCATGATGAGGCACATATGGGGATTGGGCTGCTTAATTTTCGGGGTCGCTTCCGTGGCTTGGGCAGCGGATTCTCCGGCCACGGCCGAACAAGTGCAAGCTCTGCTGGCCCGGATTGAGCAACTGGAAAAGCGTGTCGCTCAGCTTGAGGCCGGCGAAAACAACGGCGGCGCTCCGGCCCCGTCTGCCGCTGGGCAAACGACAGCCCCTGTGCCCAAAGCCCCTCCCGCACCGGTTTTAGAGCCGCAAACCACCATGACGCACGAGCAGCAGATGCGGATGGGTGAAAGCACCCAGGCTCCCTTCGCTTCTCCGCTGCTGAGGCTGTCCGGATTCGGTGATATCGATTTTTCAGCGACAGACCAGCGCGGCGTGAAGAGCGGATTCAATGAGGGGCAGTTTGTCCTGCACACCAGCTCTACGCTCTCGCCCCACGTCAGCGTCTTTTCCGAGCTCAGCCTGACAGCCCGTGCCGACGCGGGCCTCGGCTCGCCGCCGGCGACAGGGTTCAACGCCGAGGTGGAGCGTCTTTTTATTCGCTTCGATCAGAGCGACGCTTTCAAGGCGTCTTTTGGGCGCTATCACACGCCGATCAACTACTGGAACACGGCCTTCCATCACGGCGCATGGCTGCAAACGACCATCAGCCGCCCCGAGATGGTGCAATTCGGCGGCAGCTTCATCCCGGTCCACTTTGTGGGCGGGTTGCTGGAAGGCGAGGCGCCGACCGGCGGTTTGCACTTGAACTATGATGTGGGCATTGGCAATGGCCGCGGGGCCGTGCTCAGCCGGGCCGGTGATGCCGGCGATATCAACAATAACCGGGCCTGGCTGGTCAACATCTTCGCGAAACCAGACAAGCTTTTCGGCCTGGAAGTCGGTGGATCCGCCTACCGGGACAAGATAACTGTGGGAGGCGCTGCTTTCGACGAATGGATCACGGCGGGACACATCGTCTGGCACAAGGAGAATCCCGAGCTGATCGCCGAGATCGCCAATGTCAACCATAGCCAGGTGGGCCGCCCCGGCGATTCCAACAGCCTCGCTTACTACGTTCAATTCGCCTATCGTTTGCCGGGATTCGCCCAGCTTTGGAAACCCTATTACCGGTGGGAATATATTCACATTCCGCAAAGCGACATTCTTTTCGTCCCGCGGGTGTCGGGCCTCGCCGGATCGACGGTCGGAGTGCGCTACGATATAACCAGCTTCGCCGCCTTCAAGGTGGAATACCGCAACCAGCGGCGTCCCGGCCTGCCGCGCATCAACGGCGCTTTCGCGCAGACCAGCTTCACGTTTTGAGGGGGCGACGGCGATGACGCGACGATCAGCTTTTCCCAGGCTTTGCGCGGCAGCGTTGGCGGCCCGCGGATGGCTTTCGACGGCGCGGCCTTTACCGATGCTGGCGGCCGGTCCCGCCGGCGATGTCGCCGTCGTGGTCAACCCGGGAGTTCCCGCCACTGACTTGGGGTTCGCCGAAATACGCAAACTTCTCCTCGGCGACCGCCAGTTTTGGAACTCCGGTCTCCGTGTCACGCTGCTGATGCGCGCTCCCGTGGCGCGGGAGCGCGACGTAGTGTTACGAGAGATTTATCAAATGAGCGAGGCCCAGTTCCGCCAGTATTGGATCGCCAAAGTATTCCGGGCGGAAGCGACCAGCGGCCCCAAGGTCGTCTACTCGGATGAAGAGGCGGCGCAAATGGTGGCCGCCATTCCCGGGGCGATCGCGTTTCTTGACGCATCCAAGGTTCCCAAGGGCCTTAAGGTGCTCAAGATTGACGGCCGGCTGCCGGGCGAGGCCGGGTATAAGCTGCGGTAGCGCTGGCAGGGCCCCGACCGCTCAAGCCGCTGGAGAATCGAGCCGCAACAGCCATGCGCCCGTTATGCGACGGCTGACGCCCCGGCTGCCTTCTGCCGCGCAGCGTGCTCAACCGGCCGGCAGCGTTTCCTACTGCATTTTGCGCGCGTAAAATCAGGCCGAGCGGCTCAAAAAACCAGCTTCAAGCTCAACTGCATGCTGCGAGCCGGGTAAGCGCTGCTGATCGTGCCGGCCGTAGCCGTGCCGATTTGCGCTCCATTGCCGCTGTTGGGAGCTGCGCCAGGAGCATTCTGGTCGGGATTGGTAAAGTTTGCGCGGTTGAACGCGTTGAACATTTCCCATCGAAAGGTCAACTTCATGCCTTCGCGAACCGGAAAATCCCGGTGTATGCCCGCATCGACGTTAAAGTAGCCGGGCCCTTCGAGGATGAGCAGGCCCGAGTTTCCGAAAGTAAATTGCGCGGGAATCGCAAACGCCGACGTGTCGAACCAGTGGTCGATCGTGCGCTGGCCGGCGGGAAGATTGCCATCGCCGACGCGGTTCGGCCGCTCAATCGCCGAGACCGCGGGGTTGCTGCTCTGGCCGTTGGAAACCGACGTGGCGAGGCTTGGCCCGAACGAGGCGCCGGTATACATGCTCCAGATACCGGAGATGTTCCAGTTGCCCACGATGTGAGCCAGAAGCCCTTGATTGGCAAATTGTCTTCCGGCGCCGAAAGGCAGTTCGTAAACGTGATTGATCACGACCATGTGGCGCCGGTCTTCGAGGGCGTTGCTCCATTCGCAGGCCGAGCACCGGTCGTTCTGCGGCTGCACGGAGGTGGAGGGCCCCCTCGCGTTGGCGAGATTGTGCGACCAGGTCCAGGCGAGCGAGGCCGTCAACCCTTTCGCATAGCGCTTCACCAAGTTGACTTGCAACGAGTGATATTTCGAGGCGCCCCAGTTAGTCCGGTAGTCCACGTCGCCGAGCAACGGGTCCAGGCTGTAGAGCGGCCGGCGCGGATTGAGCGCTCCGGGTCCGGGCAGCGCCTGGTTGGCGTTCATAGAGTTGATCATATCCAGCGTACGGGAGCCTACGTAAGCGACGTCCAACATCAAGTTGGAGATCAGCTCGCGCTGAATGCCGAAGCTCCACTGCATGGCCTTGGCGTCCCGCAAATGCTGGTCGAATGCGATCACATTTCCGCTGTAGATCTCGGGATGCGAAAGATCCGGTGTTGGCGGCAGGGGCAGGCCGGCCGCGATAGTGAAGGGAGGCGCTGCATTGATGTCCGCGGTCAGCAATTGCGAGATGGTCAGCGGAGGATCCTGGTGCAATTGCTTGCCGGCGTTGTAAGCCTCGACATACGATATGCCGGCCCCGGTCCGCAGAACGGTCTTGCGGTCGCTGGTCAGCATGTAGGCGATGCCGAGCCGGGGGGCGAGGTTGTTGGTATCGAGGGTGCGCAGGGCGCTGCCCAGTCCATTCGCGCCGTTCTGCAAGAACCTTCCGGTGGCCACATCAAAGTTCGTCCAGCGGTTGTTTACTTCATGCGGCGGAGCCTGGAGCTCGTACCGCATGCCGTAGGTGATCGTCAAGCGGTTCGTGGCCCGCCAGGCGTCTTCGGCGAACAGCGATCCTTCCCAATAGCGCATGCCGAAGAACCCGTTCTGGATGCTGCGCGTGACGGTGGCGAAGGCTCCGAGCGCGAAATCCGCCAGAACGGAGCCTCCGGAGCCGCCGATCTGCCGCGTAAACTGGCCGTTGAACGTATACCAGCCCCGGGGCGCGATAGCTGTGTGCCCGTTGAAATCGTGTCGAATGTAGCTGCCTCCAAACTTGACGGCGTGCGAACCCTTCACCCAGGTGAGTGTATCAGCGATCTGGTAGGAGATGGTGCGTGCGAATTCGGGCGATTGGGCGGTGTCTCCGATGGTTGTGAAGCCGCTCATCTGATAGCCCGGAATCCCGCGGCTGGTATCGCTGATATTCAGGCCGGGAATGCCCAGGGCCGTGGCGATATTGTACGGATCATTGGCGGTGACGAAGGCCGAGTTCCACCGCACTGCGCCGGCCCGCGCTTCGTTGACGATGGCCGCGCTGAAAACCTTGGTATAGTTCGCCGAGGCCGACCAGTTCTTCAGGGTATTCGTGCTGCCGCCGGTCAAATAGGCGCTGAGGGGAACGCTCGGGTTCGGGGGAGCCGGTATGCTGCCCGTGCCGAGGCTGCTCGAATTGTCATAACTGTATTTGAAAAACAGCCGGTCACTCGAGCCCAGGTTCTGATCGGCGCGCACATCGAATTGGTCCACGCGTTCCGTCGTCGCGGGGTTGAAAGTGAGATTGCGGGTCGCACTGGACGAGGTGGGGGCGGGCAGCAGATTCATCAGCTTGATGGCGACCGGGTCGATCATCTGGATCGGAATTCGGTTGCCCGGAAACTGCGCGCGGGGTTGAGAGCCGGCTGGAGAACTGTAGGGATCATAAATCGGCGCGCTGAGGCTGCTGAAATCTCCCGTGGACACCATCTGCCGCTGGGCGAGGCTGGGGATGGTCGAAACCGTCGTGGTCGGCTGCGCCAGCCGGATTCCTTGGTAATCGCCGAAAATAAAAGTTTTGTCCCGGCGGATGGGCCCGCCCAACACGCCGCCGAACTCATTCCGGCGGAAATGCGGCTTTACGAGGCCGGCCCGATTGCTGAAGAAATTGTTGGCGTCCAGATGGTCGTTGCGCAGGAATTCATAGGCGTCGCCGTGGAACTGGTTGGTGCCTGATTTCGTTTGCACCACGGTGACCGCTCCGGCGGCTGCGCCGTATTCCGCCGAATAGTTGGCAGCCATCACGCGCATTTCCTGAATAGAATCGATCGTGGGGACGATCGTCAATCCGTTCAGCCACAGGCCGCGGTCGAACATCCCGTCGATCAAGAAGCTGTTGTTGTTCCACACCGATCCATTCACGCTGACCGAGTTGTTGGCCCGCATCTGATAGCCGCTCAAACCGGTTGGCAAGCCGGGATTCTGCGGCGCCGCGCCGGTCCCCAGTTGCAGCAGTTGTGTGAGGGATCGCCCGTTTAGCGGCATCTCGAGCATTTGCTGGTTGTTAATCAGCGTTGAAACGGCCGCCGTTTGAGACTGTAAAAGCGGCGCTTCGCCGGTGACCTCCACGGTCTCCTGAACGTTTCCCACGGTGAGCCGCAGATCAACCGTCAGGGTGTCGGCCGCCGTTAGCTGGATGCCCGACCGCACCAGCTTTTGAAAGCCGGGGCACTCGGCTGTGACGGTGATTTGCCCGGTCGGAAACGAATAGGCGACATACTGGCCATTTTCGTTGGTCCTAACGACGCGGGTAAGACGGGTTCCCTCGTTGAGAATCGTGACGGTTGCATTGGGCACGACAGCCCCGGCCTGATCGGTTACGATGCCGACCACCGTGCCGCTTTGCGCCTGCCCATAAACATGGCAGGCCAGGCCGAGGACTGCCCACAATGCGAAAAGCCAATTTCTGCTGCCCATCTGGGTCTCCTTTCCAAGGTTGTGCATTGGCCCGCGTTCTCTGCAAAACAGGGACGTGGAAAAAGACCAGTTCATTCAGCAGCCGCCCCGGCTGGTAAATCAGAACAAAACGAGACGCCAGCATACTATACCCAAATCACAGAAAGAGCCAAGCAAAAATTCAGAATTTACGCGGCTATATCGCTAAATGCCGCTCTAACTTCCCCTTGATCTGGACTTCGGGAGGTGGTACAAAGGACCAAGCTCGGCTATTTCACCGCCGGAGGACCAAATGGTCCCTGCAAAAGTTGGTTTGTGCCTCGCAGCGGTTGCGGCTGTTGCGTCGTGTCAGGATGTTTCCGAGAAAACAGAGTTCTTCGAGACGCGCATTCGACCGGTGTTGGCCAACAATTGCTACGCCTGCCACACAGATAACAAGCTTGGCGGGTTGAGGGTCGATTCGAGAGTGGCGCTTCTCGCGGGGGGCAAGTCCGGGCCGGCAATCGTTCCCGGAAGACCTGACGAAAGCTTGTTGATCCGGGCCGTCATGCAAGTCGACCCGAAGCTGAAAATGCCGTTCGGCGGCAATAAGCTCAAGGACAAGGAGATCGCCGATCTACGCTATTGGATCCAGGCGATGAGCGCGTTCTGGCCAAACGAAGATGCCAAGCCGAAACCGGCGGCCGCGCAGACCGCAGCCTTCACGATCCGCCCCGAACAGCGGAACTTCTGGTCGTTTCAGCCGATTCGGAAGCCCGCCATTCCGCCGGTAAAAAATTCGGGCTGGGTCAAGACGCCAATCGACAATTTCATATTGGCCAAGCTGGAAGAAAAAGCGCTCAAACCGGCGGGGCCGGCGGACAAGCGCGTGTTGATACGCCGGGCCTTCTATGACCTGACCGGCTTGCCGCCCACCCCGGAGCAGGTGGATGCTTTCCTCTCCGACAACTCGCCCGAAGCTTATACGAAGATCGTAGACCGGTTGCTGGCTTCCCCGCATTACGGAGAACGGTGGGGACGCCATTGGCTGGACGTGGCTCGCTATGCGGATGGCTCCGGAATTCCTGACCGGCGGCCGGTTTTTCTAGGCTATGGCATGGCCCGCGATGGGTACGCGAACACATGGCGGTATCGCGATTGGGTGATCCAGGCGCTGAATGACGACATGCCGTACGACCGGTTTGTAAAAGCCCAAATCGCAGCGGACCTGATGCCCGAGAAGGAGCGTGCCAAGCTTCTGCCCGCCCTTGGATTTTTTGGAATCGGGCCTTGGTTTACGGGAGATGACGTGGTTTTTGTCGAGGCCCGGGCCAACGAGCGGGATGACAAAATCGATGCCCTGACCAAGGGATTTCTGGGACTGACAGTGAGCTGCGCCCGCTGCCATAACCACAAGTATGATCCGATTTCTCAGAAAGACTATACGGCTCTGGCCGGTATTTTCGCCAGCTCAGGGTATTGGGAGTACAACCTGGCGCCGCCAGAGCGGGTAGACGCCTACCAGAGGCAGAGGAAGAAGGTCAAGGCTGCGGAGACGGCGCTTCAGGAATACGCAGACGCGTGCGCCCTGCGCGTTGCGGAAACCTTGGCCAGCCAGATTCCTGAGTACATGATGGCCGTGCGGAAGGTGATGCTCACCGACCCCAAGGCGGATTTGAAAAAGGTTGCGGAGGCCGAGAAGCTTGATCCGGAAACTTTCCAGCGCTGGTTCAACTACCTGACCAAAGCCGAGAAGCTGCATCCGTACTTGAAGGGGTGGGACGCTTTGATGGCCAAAGGGGGCGGTTCGGAGGCCGAGATGCGCAAGATCGCCGAGGAGTTTCGCGATCTGGTTCTCAAGGTGATTCCCGAAAAGAAAGCGGTGATCGCGGCCAACCAGGAGATGGTGCGGGACTACAAGCCCGATCCCAACGAAGCCACGGTGTTGCTTCCCGGCGATCTCATCCAATTTGAACTGTTCCAGTTCAAGCAGCAGATGGTCCAGAAGGTAATGGATACGAATCACTTTTACGTCTGGCTGGATGTTGTGCAGGGCGAGGACGACCAGTCGTATGTACGAAAGGATGGCATCTTTGAGTACCGGGGCAAGGATCTGCTGCGGTTTCTGACTCCGGAGGAGAAAGCCAAGCTCGATGCGATGCAGGCGGAAATCACCGCGCTGACCAAGGCCATGCCGCCGGAATATCCCTACCTGATGGGCTTGAAAGAGGAAGCGAAGCCCGTGAATGTGAAGCTGGCGGTTCGAGGTAATCCTCATAATCTGGGCGAAGAGGTGCCGCGCGGATTTCCGGCGATTCTGGCGAACACCAACGGCGATCCCTTGCCGTTTACGCAGGGCAGCGGCCGCCTGCAACTGGCGGAGGCGATCGTGAAACATCCGCTGGCGGCGCGAGTCATGGTGAACCGTATCTGGCAGCATCACTTTGGCCGCGGGATTGTCGATACGCCGAGCAATTTCGGCATGACCGGGGAACGGCCGACGCACCCCGAGTTGCTCGATTACCTGGCTGCCCGCTTTATCGAAAGCGGCTGGTCCATGAAGGCCATGCACCGGGAAATCATGCTGTCGGCCGCCTACCAGTTGGCCTACGAGCATATCGAAGCCAATGAAGCGAAGGACCCGGACAACCGGCTGGTGTGGCGCGCGAATTTCCGGCGGCTGGAGATCGAGCCTCTCCGGGATTCCTTGCTGTTTGTTACCGGCACATTGGATGAGCGCGTAGGGGGCCCGCCCCAGAACCTGAACAACCCCAATTTTAAAAAGCGGACTGTCTACGCCCGCGCTGCCCGCACGCCGGATGGTTTGCTTACGCTGTTTGATTATCCGGACCCGAATATCACTTCGGAGCAGAGAAGCGTCACCAACGTCCCCCTCCAGGGCTTGTTTTTCATGAACAGCGACCTGGTCGCGCGCCAAGCCGAAGCTCTGGTGGCCCGACTGGGTCCCGAGGGCGCGACGGAGGAGGAGCGGATTGGAAGAATCCAGCGGGCCTACCGGATATTGTTTGCGCGGGAAGCCACCCAAGCCGAGGTGCAACGCGGCTTGGAGTTTCTCAGGAAAGCTGAAATTCTGTATAACCGTCCTGACGCCGGCGCCCCGAAGGGGCAAGCATCCGCGGCCGGCGCCGCAGCCAGCGCGGGGCGGCGCAACCGCCGCGCTGCCGCTGACGGCGAGCCGGCGGAGCCTCCGCCCGCCCCGCCAATCAACTTCACGCCCTGGCAGCAGTACGCGCAAGCCTTGCTGAGCGCCGGCGAGTTTTACTACATCAACTAGGGGTAAGGAACCGTGATGAGACACCGATCGATATTGCCGCCGTTGACCCGGCGGGAGGCGCTCCGGCAATTCGCCGCCGGCTTGGGTATGGCCGGGTTTGCCGCCGCAGCTGCCCGCCCGCTCCCGGCTGCTCCTGTGCAGGGGAACCCCTGGACTCCTAAGGCTCCTCACTTCGCCCCGAAAGCGAAGCACGTCATTGTCATCTTTCTCCAAGGCGGACTTTCACAAGTCGATTCCTTCGACTACAAGCCGATGCTTGACAAGTATGACGGCAAGCCTTTGCCTTATGAGACTCCCCGGACTGAGTTTGCGACAGGAAACCTGATGCGCTCGCCCTTCAAGTTCAAAAAATACGGGCAGAATGGCATTGAAGTCAGTGAGCTGTTCCCGCACATGGCGGAGATCATCGATGAGTTCTGCATCGTGCGCTCGATGATTTCCGACATCCCCAATCACGGCCCCTCGGTGCTCATGATGAATACGGGAAGCGTACGCGTCGGGCGGCCGTCCATGGGGTCGTGGGTAGTTTACGGGTTGGGCACGGAAAACCAGAATTTGCCAGGCTACATTGTGCTGACGGCGGGCGGCGGCGGTGGGGGCGATTCTTTTGGCTCTGCGTTCCTGCCGGCGGTGTATCAAGGCACGCTGGTTCCTTACACGCAGTCGGATCCGAACAAGCAAATCCGGTACCTGGCGAATGCCCACATGAATCTCGCCCAACAGCGGGAGCAGCTCGACCTGCTCCGCGACTTGAACCAAATGTACGTGGATCAGTTGCAGGGCGCACCGGAACTGGAGGCGACGATCCAATCCATGGAGGTCGCCTTCCGGATGCAAACCGAGGCGCCCGAGGTTTTCGACACGCGAAAGGAAAGCCCGGCGACGCTCGCCAAATATGGAGAGGACGGCATCGGGCGAGCCTGCGTGACCGCCCGGCGGCTGGTGGAAAAAGGAGTGCGATTTGTGCAGATCGTTCACGCCGGCTGGGATCACCACGCCGACATCATGGGCCACAAGCACACCGCGCGGGCCGTTGATCAGCCGATCGCCGCTCTGGTGCAGGATTTGAAGGACCGCGGTCTTCTCCACGACACTCTCGTCCTGGTGACGAGCGAGTTCGGCCGAACGCCTGTCTTAAATCTCGGCGGATTTCGTTCGGTGCACAACGGCCGCGATCACAATATTTATGGTTTTACGATCTTGATGGCCGGCGGCGGCGCCAGGCCCGGCACAATCTATGGCGCCACCGACGACTTTGGATTCAAAGTCGCCCAAAACCCCGTGCACGTACATGACCTGCACGCGACCATCCTGTACTTGCTCGGGATGGATCATGAAAGATTGACTTACCAATATGCCGGGCGCAACTTCCGTCTCACGGACGTCGAAGGCCGGGTCGTCAAGGATATCGTGGCGTAACAACCCGGCTTGCGGCGCGCCAGCGCAGGAGAGCAGGCGCGCTAGAAAAACGCAATCCCGCGTCCGCTGAAGATCAGCGCCAGCCATAACAGCAAAGACGCGTACGCACTCAGCCGCGCGCTTCGTGACTTCACTGGCCCTTTTTCCGCTGCGGCAAGCCCCGTGTAGGCAGTTCTTCGGAACATCAGGGTATTCAAAACAGCGAACGAAAACAGCACCATCTTGATGCGGAAACTGAGGCTCTTATAACAGACGACGGGTTCCGCCCACCACAGCAGGGAGCCGCTGAGAACGATAATGGCGAATCCCGCCCACTTCCAGCGCCGAAACTGCGACCACACTTCCGAGACAGGCTCGTGCCGCAAACCGATCCCCAGCACGCTCAGGTCACTCATCAGCAGCATGCCGCCGAACCAGGCGATGCCCAGCAGATGGAACGCCCCAAGGATCGGGTAGTAGAGAGCTCCCTCGCGTATGGCTATGCTCAAAGAAGTGGTTTCGATCCATTGGCAGACGGCTAGAAAAGACACGATCCAACCCCTTCTAAGCTCGCGGCTCGCGCAGCCCGCCGCAAGCACAGACTGGCGAGGCCTCGAATTTCATGGAGCCGGTGCGCTGCGCTCTTCCTCTGACTGCCGCCGGGCGCAGCCTGGGCTGGGCCGAACAGGCACGCGCAGCCCGACAGTCCCGATATGTTCCCTCATCCCCTCGGCAAGGGACGCGCTGTTTAGAAGAATGCAATGGCACGCCCTCCGAGAACCACGCCGGTCCACAGGGCCAGCGAGAGAGCTCCAGCTATTTTTCCGGCCACTGTCGTTTCGGAAGGCTGGTCGCGGCGCGTAACGCGGCGATGAATCGTAAAGTGGGTCAGCAAAGCCAGCAGCAAACACGACATTTTGAACTCGAACGCAGGATTGCCATAGCCCCTTTCCGGTTCCGCAGAGAGCATCAGCGGGCCCGTCGTCAGCATGAGGCCGAGACCGGCCAGCGTCCAGCCCTTGAGATCGCCGGCCACTTCCGGCGCCGGGCGATTTCTCAGAACCAGCCCGAGAAGGCGAAAATCGACGATAGCGACGGTCCCGATTAAAACAGCCAGCCCCGTAATATGCAAGGATTCAATGATGGGAAATAGCCACTCGGAATCGTTGATCGAGTTCGCGACCGGCGTATTGCCGAGCCACCGGAAAAAATGCAGAAGCAGCGTTTCTACGGACATCGTGATTCACCTGGGCCGCTTGAGGCGCAACTGCCGGCAAGTAAATTCTTAAGCGCGGATGCCGGCAGGGATCCCATCTGCTTGTCGGGCAGCGCGTTTCTTGACATGGAAATCAATTGAATATACTCTTAAAAACGCCAAAAGGGGTAGGAGCGCGCGGACGGGCGCTCGAAGCGGCGCTGTGAGGCCTGTCCGAGAGGGAGGTCAAATCCGGTGCGAAAGCGGTTCCAAGGTTTGGTGATCGGGATACCCGCCGCAGCGGCTGCCCTCCTGCTGGCCGCGATATCCGCCTTCGGGCAGTCTTCGGCGGTGTACCGGGCGCCGCGCACCTCGGATGGCAAGCCGGACCTGAACGGCATCTGGCAGGCTCTCAACACCGCCAACTGGGATCTGCAAGGTCATGCGGCGCGGCCGGGACCGGTGGTTGCTCTGGGGGCGATCGGCGCGACACCGGCCGGACTCGGCGTGGTCGAGGGGGACGAAATCCCCTACTTGCCTTCGGCTTTGGCAAAAAAGAGAGAGAATTTCGAGCATCGGCTCACCGCCGACCCGGAAGTGAAATGCTACCTGCCGGGCGTCCCTCGGGCCACGTATATGCCGTTTCCGTTCCAGATTGTGCAGACCCCAAAATACATCCTGATCGCATACGAATACGCCAGCGCCAGCCGGATTATTTACATGGAGAATGCGCCGCCGAGCCCGGTGGATACCTGGATGGGGAACTCCACCGGCCACTGGGAGGGGGATACGCTGGTTGTAGATGTGACCAGTTTCAATGATCAGACCTGGTTTGACCGGGCCGGCAATTTTCACAGCGACGCTCTGCATGTGATTGAGCGCTACACGCCGCTGACCCATGACGCCTTGAGCTACGAGGCGACCATCGAGGATCCGAAGGTTTTTTCGCGGCCGTGGAAGATACGCATGCCGCTGTACCGCCGCCTCGAGAGCAACGCGCAGCTTTTGGAGTTCAAGTGCGTGGAGTTTGTTGAAGAACTCATGTACGGCCCCCTTCGGAAGCAGCCGAGCAAGTAACAGGAGGTTACCTATGGGGTATCGCTCTCTGAGAGCAATCAGCGCCCTGGCGCTGGTACTGGGCGGCCTGGGAATCCCTCCGCCCGCCGCTTGCCAAACGCCGGCCGCGCCCGGAACGACGCAAGTCGCCGCCAATAGGGCGCCCGCGGCGGCCACTTGGACCTTGCCGCGTACGCCGGACGGCCAGCCGGACCTCCAGGGCCTTTGGACCAACGCCACTCTGACGCCCTTTGAGCGGCCCAAAGAGTTCGCCGGCAAAGAATTCTTTACGGAGCAAGAGGCGGTTGAGTTTGCCCGGCGCGTCCTCGACAACGCGAACCGGGACCGCCGGGGAACTACACCCGAGGCAGACGTGGCCGGCTCTTATAACGAGTCGTGGTTCGACCGCGGCACAGCCGTCGCGCCCACGCGGCGAACTTCGATCGTGATCGACCCGCCGGATGGACGGGTTCCGCCGCTGACGCCCGAGGCGCGAAAGACGATGGCCGCTCTGGCAGCGATCCGGCGGCGTCCGCCCGAAGGTCCCGAGGACCTGGGCTTGCAGGACCGCTGCATCATCTGGCCAACCGCCGGACCTCCCATGGTGCCGGCCGGCTACAACAACAACTATCTGATTTTGCAAACCCCTCAATATGTGGCGATTCTCATCGAAATGATCCACGACGTGCGCATCATCCCGCTTGATGGCCGCCCTCACCTCCCGCAAAGCATACGCCAATGGATGGGAGATTCCCGCGGGCATTGGGAGGGGGACACGCTGGTAGTGGATACCACTAATTTTACCGACAAGACGCATTTCCGAGGTTCGGACCAGAATTTGCACCTGACCGAACGTTTCCGGCGCACGGGGCCCGACACAATCGAATACCGGTTCACTGTGGATGATCCGACGGCGTTCACGCGGCCTTGGACCGGGGAGATTTCCATGCTGAAGACTCCGGGGCCCATTTACGAGTATGCGTGCCACGAAGGGAATTATGCGATGACGAACGTCCTCAGCGGCGCTCGCGCGCAAGAAAAGGCTGCGGCCGAAGCGGCCAAGAAGGGTTCCAAGTAGGTTGTGGTCAACGCCGCTCGCCGGCTCAATGGAAACAACGTGGCGTTCGAGCCAAACGTTTTCATCCGCGGACGGAGCATCGTGCGCGCCCGCGGGCAGGCGGTTGCCAGTCTTTCGCAAGAAATAAGAAGAAGGAGGGAGTCTCGTGCGAACAAAGCTAGCCATTGTGGTAGCCGCAGCCGGGCTGCTTATGACCGCAGGGCCGGCGTGGTCGCACCACGCATTCGCAGCGGAATTTGACGCGAAAAGGCCCGTCAAGCTGCGCGGAAAGATCACTAAAATGGAGTGGATCAATCCCCACGCCTGGATTCATATGGAGGTAATCGGCCCGGACGGTAAGCCCGTCAACTGGATGGTGGAAGCCGGAACGCCAAACACCCTTTTCCGCCGGGGCTTTACAAAGGATTCTCTGAAGCCCGGAACGGAGATTCTCGTGGACGGCTACCAGGCCAAGGACGGATCGAACCGGGCCAACGGGCGGGATGTGACTTTCCCCGACGGGAGGAAACTCTTCCTCGGCTCCTCGGGCACGGGCGCCCCGTACGACAACGAGAGGAAATGAAACGCCGCACTGCTTCCGCCCTGTTGGCGGCAGGCAGCGACGCGAGCGCCGGCGCGATATCGTAGTCGTCATACCGATCTGCGGAGATAGCCGGTGAGGACGTTCAAGGCTTCGAAGCGGGAAACCCCACGCCGCAAGCGGCGCCGGAAACCAGCAATCCAATCGGCGGCCGGTGGGCTTGCTTTCAAGAGAACCCGATCCACCGCCCGCCGATTCCCACTCCACACCAGAGTGCCAGTGAGATCAGGCCGACCAGCTTGCTCCGTATCGGCGCCACCGGCGCCCCATCCGCCAGCGTCACTTTGCGGCGCACAGTGAAGGTGAAGAGAATTGCCAGGGCCAGGCAGGTCATCTTGAACCAAAACGCCTCATGGTAATAGCATTTGATGGCCTCGGAGGTGAAAAGCAGGATGCCGGAAGCGATCATCACCATCAGACTGCCGATCAGCCAGCGCTGCGCGTCTATGGCAAGCTGCGCAACCGGCTGGCGCCGCAATCCGAAGCCGAGCAGGCGCAGGTCAACGACCAAAACAGCGCCCCCGATTACGGCCAGCGCCAGAAGGTGGAAAGATTCGATAACCGGAAACAGCCACGTCGAGCTGCGGATCGCCTCGCCCACGGCCGAGTTTTCGCACCACTGGAAGAAAGGCAAGAGAGACATTGCAAATATCACTCGGCGGCTCGTCCCTGCGGAGATGGCGGGAAAAGTGGACGCGGCTGCGGATTGCGCGCCTTGCTGGACGCCGCTTCACTCGTAGTCGCGGCGATGGGACCTGAGTCGAACCAGTTATAAGCAATCATGCGCCCGCAAATGACAATGCCGGCCCAAAGCAGGAGAGAAAGGCCGGCGGCAATGCGGGCTCGTGTGGGAGGAACTGGATCCAGATCCCATTCCTTCACCTTGCGATACACGCCCGCGTGAAAGACCCAGGCGTTTAATCCGGAGAGCACCAACATCGCAAACTTGATGCGAAAGAAGATATTCTGAAAGGTCCTCACCGGAATCGCGTAAAACAAAAGGATCCCGCTCGCGACCATCACCGCAAAGCCGGCGGTTGTCCAGGGCAGCAGCCGGTCTACAACCTCCGAGACGGGGGCGCGTCTCATCGTCAGGCCCAATAGGCGCAGGTCCAGCATGACGGCCGTGCCCAGAAACAGGCACAAGGTCAGGACATGTACGGACTCCACGATGGGATACCCCCAGGTCGATTCGTGGAGAGCGATGCTCCACTGTGTGTTTGCCAGCCACTCGCAGAAACGAAGCACAGACATTTCCAGCCGAGATCCCGGCCCTGGAAAATCGTATCGTGAATCGGCGGACCTGGCAATGCCGCCGGCCGAAGCGCCGTTCGCCGCAGGGAGGAGTGAGCGCTATGTGGCCCTAACAACGGAACTGAGGCCGATCCCTTGTTCGATTAAAACAAAACTTCGGTTGTTATTTCTCAGGCCGGCGCCTTCAGGTCTCCTCTTTTTGCCGCCTGGATGATGTACTCGGAGCAGCGGTAAGCAAGCGCCTCAATGGTGCAAGTGGGGTGGTTGCGCCCGATCGTGACGAAACTGCTTCCGTCCACGATAAACAAGTTCGGCACGTCGTGCGCCCTGTGAAACTTGTCCACGACGGAAGTCTTCGGGTCGTTGCCCATGCGGCACGTGCCCATCAGGTGCCCGCCGCTCCTGGATTCCGTTACCGGAGACGCCCATTTCTTAATCGCCCCCGCCGCATCCAGGATCTCCAGGGCGCGGTCCACGAAAAACCGCTTCGTCTTCAGAGTGTCCGGATGCTCCCGGTATGTGACGCGCATGGCCGGCAATCCCCAGGCGTCCTTCACGTCCGGGTCCAGGGTGATCGTGTTGGTCTCGAGCGGCAAGGAAGTGCAGAAGGCCTGGATGGTCATCGTGCGGCTGAAGTATTCCTTGCACGCCTGCTTGAATCCCGCGCCCCAGCGCGGGGCGTCGGGCGGCAAGCCCTGGAGCGCGTAGCCGATGGGACCCATATAGCCCCACCGGGCGTCCAGCCGCCCGCCGCCATAGAAACCGCGTTTCGGGTCGGAATCGTAAAAATCCTCGATCATCCGGCTGGACTGCACGCTCTTGTATTCGTTCAGCGGCTGCTCGAAGGTCCCGTGTGCGCTGGCGCCGGCGCCGAAATTCAAAAATTTTCCCACCAGGCCGCTGGAATTGGCCAGCCCGTCAGGAAACAGGCTCGATTTCGAGAGCAGCAGCAGGCGCGGCGTCTCGGTCCCGTTGGCGCATAACACCACCGCTTTCGCTCTCTGGAAATTTTCCTTCTTTTCCGCGTCGAAATACACGGCGCCCGTCACCCGCCCGCTTTTGTCCACGGAAATCTCGCGGACATAGGAATTCGGGCGAATCTCGCACCGCCCCGTCTTCTCCGCGATGGGAATCACGGTGGAAAGCGTGCTCGATTTGGCGCCGATTTCGCACCCGAACCACTCGCAGAAGCCGCAATTATTGCAGGCTTTGCGGCCCCGATAGGGCTGGGAGAGAATGGCCAGCGCCACCGGCGAAGCATGCAAGCCCAGTTTCTTCGCTGCGCGCTCCATCAAGACGCCGGAGGATTTTATCGGCAGCGGCGGCACCGGATAGGGTTTCGACCGCGGCGATTCAAACGGGCTCCCGCCGCCCAGGCCGGAAACGCCCAGTTCCCATTCCACTTTGGTGTAGTAGGGCTCCAGTTCGGCGTAGGTGATCGGCCAGTCTGCCAGGCCTGTGCCGCCGATCGGACCCCAGCGCGTCCTCTCAATGAAATCCACTTCGTGAAACCGGGATTGCGAAGCCGTATAGTGAACAGTCCCGCCTCCGACGCACCGGCCGTAACTGACGGCCGGCGCCAAAACCGCTTTTTCCTTCTCGCTTCGGCGGAATGTGTTCGGCTGGAGCGCGTGGTCATTCACCAGTGCGGGCGTGCTCCGGATTTTCAGCTCGTCGTGGGAAAAATCCTTTTCCCGCAGGTAGGGGCCCTGCTCCAAAACGACCACCTGAAAGCCGGCGGAGGAAAGCTCCTTGGCCACTACGCCCCCGGCGCCTCCCGCTCCAATGACAACGAAATCGACCTGAGTGCTCGGTTTGAACTTCGTCATGCGATTTTCTCCGGCCCTTCCCGGCAGCTTTATGCGCCTTTGTAGTCCCGGTCGTAATAGCCGAACGGAGGTTGAAAATGGAACGCATCATCGAAGCCGATCAGCCTCCAACCGGTTTTCTCGTAGTTGCCGCCATATTCCGGATTGGCGAAGAATCCCACAATGGTGTGCGTCCGGATCATCCCGAAGAACGGGGTTTTTTCGATGGATTTGAGCAATTCAATCTGCTGCGCGGAAGTCAGAGCCGAGAACTTGGCCACGCCCGGGAACATCGTCGCCGTCTTGGCCTGAAGATCCCGCAGCCCTTCGGTGTAGACGGGCTGTTTGTCGCGGTCGAATGTATGCAGCGCCCGATCAATGAAGTGGATGATTCGCGCTTCGCGCGCTCCCGGCGAGTCATCACTGGGAATGATCTGCGCGGCCACGGCTTCCACCTCTGCGGCCTGCTCCGGCGAGAAGAACTCAAATTTTCCGGCCGCTCCTGACCGGGCCAGCCGATGGACATGCTCCTGGGCGGCCACGATCCCAGGCCAACTTGCGGCCAGCCAAGCCGAGACGGAGCCGGCGAGAAAATCACGGCGCGAAGCCCCCCGCTTTTTCATGCTCCCTCCGTTTGCGCGTCCAAGTAGTTCTGGTCAGGGACTATATCACGCGGAGTTTTCGATTTCAACATACAGATGGCTTTTTGCCTGCAAGTTCCCGCTATAGCGCGCTTCTGGCAGTCGGCCCGCTGGCGGAGAGCGTCCCAGTTACATCATCCCAAAACCCTTGCATATTTCTTGTCTAGGCTCTCCTCGCTGTGAGGTTGCAGGCGGCGGCGCCGCTGCCTCCGCCATTGTCGCGGTGCAAAACAACAGGAAAAGGTGCAAGCCGAATACGCAGGCTTTCTCGGGAATTGAACGCAATATGACAGAAGAATGGAATCGAATGCGGGCGGCCCGGCGCCAAGTGTTTACAACTGCCGGGCCAGCCCGGAGTTTAAACTGAAAATTAAGACGGCTGTTAGCAAGCAAATCCGGCTTGGCGGCACGGGGCGCTTTGCGGGTAGGTGTTGGATTTTCTCGAAGCGCGGCCTGCTCGTCCCGTCCCAGCAGGGCCGCAAAAAGTGGAGAGCCGCGCGCCGGCCTTATGCGCAAGATTATTTTGTTTCTGCCGCCTTACTCGGGTCCCGTGTTCGGCCCCCCGCTGGCGCTGCTCGCCCTGGCAGCGCCGCTTCGGGAAGCCGGCTATGAACCGAAGATCATTGATGGGGTAATCACGCCTGATTACCCCGGTGTGCTGCGGGCGGAGATTGCGAACGCGCTTTGCTTTGGCGTCTCCTTGCTGACTGGGCCGATGATCTCGCACGCCGCGCGGGCGGCTCGCCTTGTGAAGCAGCTTCGTCCGGATATTCCGGTCGTATTTGGCGGCTGGCACCCTAGCCTGCTGCCGGAGCAGACCTTGCGCGAAGATTTTGTCGATGTCGTGGTCCGCCATCAGGGCGAAATCACGTTTCTGGAAGTGGTCCGCAGGCTGGAAAGCCGGCAGCCTCTCGATTTAGTCTCCGGGTGCTCGTTCAAGCGGGGCGGGAAAATCTGTCAGAATCCCGACCGGCCGGTTGCTGCGCTCAGTTCCTTGCCCGCGCCGTTGTTTGAGGCGGCCGATTTTGACGCTTACGAGAAGGTCTCCGGAGAGCGTGCCGCGCCATATGTCACGAGCGTCGGCTGTCCTTACGCTTGCGATTACTGCACGGACACGGTCTTTTACAAGCGGCGTTTCAATGCTCTTCCGGCCGAGAGGGTCGTCAACGAAATGACGGGTCTGGTCCGCCGTCACCGGCTCACCAAGATCGCGCTGTGCGATTCGAATTTTCTGGTTGACGCGCGGCGCGCGCTCGAAATTGCACGCGGCATTATGGCGTCAGGCCTGCGTTTCAGGTGGTCGTTCCAGGCCTCCACCGATCTGCTCTGCCGCATGAGCGACGACGAGGTGCGCCTGCTTGGCGAAAGCGGAGTGGAACATATCGGCTTCGGTACAGAATCGGCTTCGGAAGATGTATTGCGCCAGATGAATAAGCTCCATCAGCGGGTCCCTGATATGTTCGAGACGGCCCGTAAGTGCCGCCAGGCGGGCATCCGTGCGACGTTCAACCTCATTTTGGCTTACCCGGGGGAGACGGAAGCGGACCGGGAAGTGACTTTGCGGGTCATGAGCGACATTGGCCGCCGCTACGGAAATGTGACCTTTTCTCCCAACATCTTCACGCCGTATCCGGGCATCCCGATTTGGCCGGAACTGCGGCGTATGGGTGTTTCCGAGCCGCGATCACTCGAGGCGTGGTCAAGCATTTCTCTCGGGCGGAACGTCCTCCCATGGCTTCAGGGGAGGCCGTATCGCAGTCTGAAGCGGAACGTTTCCTTCTTTCTCCTGACGAATCAGATTTCACGGGCCGCCCGGGAGCCCGGATCTTCCGTGCGCCGCCTGATTTTGCGCATTGTGAGCGTGTTGTTGAACTGGCGAGTGCGATTCGGATTTTTCCACTTCCCGCTCGACCTCTGGCTGGCTCATGCTACAAAACGCCTGGCGGCGCGCCGGTCGCTCCTAACGGGCCGCCCGCTGGCCGGCAGCCTCAATGAGGCGTGTTGACGCGGCCCACAGAGGTGGGAAACCGATTTACGACTTGCCCTTGCCCCGGCCGGCCGTCCTAAAGATCTGCCCCGATATGCTTTTCTGGCGGCTTTTGCGCGCGGTTCCGGCAAGCAGCGGTTTTGCCGGATCTTCAATACGATTTACGGCTGTGTCGCGGTTATAGGGGAGGCCGCTGCCATCCCCCAAAGTCCGCTTCGAGTTTTCGCGCCACGGCGAGAGCGACGTCTTCCCGCCAGGGCCGCCCGGCGATTTGCACTCCTAGGGGCAATCCGCAGGCGGAAGTTCCGCAGCGCACGACCACGGCCGGCCAGCCGGTCAGGTTGAAGCTCATCGTATAGGTAAATGCCTCCAGATGATCGAATGTCGTCCCGTGAGGCATGGCGGCATCGGCGCAAACCGGACAGAGAAGCAGATCATGCTTTTCGAGGAAGGAAAGCATCGCGCTGCGGAACCTGTCGACGCGGATCAGCAGGCGGCCGAACTCGGGCGCTGCGAGCGGCCGCTGACCCAGGATGCTCAGGAACCGCTCCAGCAACGGATGCGCTTGCTGGCTGCCGCAGGCTTGCAGCAGTTCCCGCAAGCAGGCTCCGGCGTCGGCGCCGAAGAGTCCGAGCGCCAGTTCGTAGGTCTGCTCAATTCCCGCCGGCCTGGCTTCCTCGATGCGGACTCCCGAGTGAGCGAGCGAAGCCGCGGCTTTTTCCACCGCGGCGACAGTTTCCGGAGTAGCTGGCAGAATGCCGTTGTCGGTGTAGAAGGCGGCCCGCAGGCCGCGAAGGTCCACGGCGTTCGGGTCGCGCCAAGGCATGGGAACGACGGCGGGATCGACCCAATCTGCGCCGCTGAGGATAGGCATTGCCAGTATTAAGTCTTCGACGAAGCGCGCCATGGGGCCGATTTGCCAGAGAGCGTCAAACAGGCCGCCCGGCGGAGGAAAATGGCCGGTTCGGGCAAGCCGGCCGCTGGTGGGCTTGATGCCGGCGATTCCGCAGAAGTGGGACGGCAGCCGGATGCTTCCGGCCGCATCGCTGCCCACTCCGAGCGGCGATTCCCCGGCTGCTATGGCCGCTGCTTCGCCGCCGCTGCTGCCCCCTGCGGTTCGGGAAAGGTCGTACGGATTATTGGTGCGCCCATAAATCAGGTTGTCTGACTCAAAGGCGAACAAAAGATCGGGGAGATTGGTTTTTCCCAGCGGAATAGCGCCGGCGCCGCGCAGGCGGATCACAGCGGTTGCATCCGCCGTCGACACGAATTTCGATCGCCCGAGAGTGCCGGATGTGCAGGTCATGCCGGCGGCTTCCATCGAGTCCTTAACAGTTATGGGCACGCCGTGCAGGGGCCCGCGAATCATTCCTTTGGCGAAGTCCTCGTCCGCACGGCGGGCGGCCTCGAGCGCCTCCTCCGCCGCCAGTTGGACCACGGCGTTTAGTTTCGGATTCACCGCCTCGATGCGCTTCAGGTGCATTTGCACGAGTTCCCGCGAGCTCACCTCGCCGGTGCGGATCTCGCGCGCCTGGGCGGTTGCCGAAGCGTAGATCAATTCCCCCATGCTGTACGCTCGCGAAGCTCAACGGGGCGGCGGGCGGTAGCCTCGATCAGATCCAGGTACACTTGGACGGCCCGTTTCAAGCTGTGGTTCTCGGCGATATGGGCGGCGGCCCGGCGGCCGATTTCGGCGCGCATCTCCGGATTTTGCTCCAAAGCGCGCAGATAATGGCCCAGCATCTCGACTTCCGACTCGTCCGGGTCGATTCGAATCACAGACAGCTCCGGAAAACGGGAGGTCTCCTCGCTGGCCGTCACCAGCACCGGCTTGCCGATTCCCATCATCTTGATGCCGATTCCCGAAGT
>DASREK010000137.1:0-28938 GCA_035652135.1 Bryobacterales bacterium
GCGCTTGTGTTCCACCAGCCGTTTCGCCTTCTCAATCACCATTTCGGCCACCTGCACGTGCCGCGCCGCCGGCTCGTCGAACGTCGAGCTGATGACCTCGCCCTTCACCGACCGCTGCATGTCGGTGACTTCCTCGGGCCGCTCATCGATCAGCAGGACGATCAAGGTGATTTCCGGGTGATTCGTGGTGATCGAGTTGGCGATGGATTGCAGCAGCATGGTCTTGCCAGTGCGCGGGGGCGCTACGATCAGGCCGCGCTGCCCTTTGCCGATGGGAGTGAGCAGGTCCATCACCCGTCCGGAGAGGTTGTCCTTCGTCGTTTCCAGCCGGATTCGCCCGCTGGGGTAGAGCGGCGTAAGGTTATCGAAAAAGATTTTGTTTCGGCCTTCCTCTGGAGGCTCAAAGTTGATGGCCTCGACCTTGATAAGGGCGAAATAGCGCTCTCCTTCTTTCGGCGGCCGGACATGGCCGGAAACGGTGTCGCCGGTGCGCAAGTCGAAGCGGCGGATTTGGGAAGGAGAAACATAGATGTCGTCCGGGCCAGGAAGATAGTTATATTCGGGAGCCCGCAAAAATCCGAAGCCGTCGGGGAGCGTTTCGAGGACGCCCTCGGAGAAAATCTGGCCGCTTTTTTCGGCCTGCGCCTGGAGGATTTTGAAAATAAGGTCCTGCTTGCGCATGCCGGCCGCGCCGACCACGCCTAATTCTTTGGCGACCTGGTTCAGCTTGGTGATATTCATCTCCTTGAGCTTCGCCAGATCCAATTCGTTTTCTTGTGTACGGGTTGTTGCCATAAACACCTCAGGTACAGGGGAATCCCGAGTGGATGGAGTCAGGAACCCCAGATGTCAGCAGGGCAAGACGGAATTTCTCCCGTCTCGCCCGCCGGGCGCATCTGCGGTCTCAAACGATTCTGCTAATGCGTCACGTTCTCTTCAGCCGCGGGTTGGGATGCCAACTCGACGGCCGGCGCCATGGGGACGGCCAACTCAAGCGGCCGCTCCAGAGCAATTTGCAGCACTTGGTCCATGTTCTCGACAAAGTGCAGCTTCATCGCCGTGCGGATATTTTCCGGAATGTCTGGCAGGTCTTTCTCGTTGTCCTTCGGCAGCACAGCCTCAAAGATTCCCTGCCGGTGGGCGGCCAGGAGTTTTTCCTTCAAGCCGCCGATTGGCAATACTTTGCCGCGCAGGGTAATCTCGCCGGTCATCGCCACGTCGCCGCGGACCGGAATCTTCGTCAGGGCGCTCACCAGAGTCGTGGCGATGGTGATGCCGGCTGACGGCCCGTCCTTGGGAATCGCACCCTCGGGCACGTGGATATGCACATCCAGGTTGCGGTAGAAATCGCGCGGCAAGCCCAGTTGATGCGAACGCGAGCGGACATAGCTCATAGCCGCCTGGGCGGACTCCTGCATAACATCGCCCAGTTTGCCAGTGAGCATGAGCTTGCCCTTGCCTTCCATGAGCGTCGTCTCGACGTTGAGAATCTGCCCGCCCACTTCGGTCCACGCCAGCCCGACCGCCGTGCCGATTTCGTTCTTCTTTTCCGATTGCAAGTCGCGGAATTTCGGTACGCCGAGAAATTCGGGCACGTTCTCGGCGTCAATGGTAATGGAAATTTCCTGTTTGGGGTCCTTTACCGCGCGGCGGGCCACCTTGCGGCAAACATTGCCGATCTCGCGCTCCAGATTCCGCACGCCCGACTCGCGCGTGTATTCCTGAATGATCCTTACCAGGCCCTCGCGGGTGAAAGTGAGCTGCTTTTCGGTGAGACCCGTCTCTTCGCGCTGCCGCTTCACCAGGAAGCGCGTGGCAATCTCCACCTTCTCGTCTTCCGTGTAGCCGCTCAGCCGGATGACCTCCATGCGGTCTTGCAAAGCAGGCGGAATCGTGTGGAGCACATTGGCGGTGCAGATGAAAAACACCTTGCTCAAATCGTATTCCACGTCCAGGTAGTGATCCACGAACATGTAATTCTGTTCCGGATCCAGGACCTCCATCAAAGCCGCCGACGGATCGCCGCGGAAGTCGGTGGACATTTTATCCACTTCATCGAGCATGAAGACCGGATTGCGCATGCCGGCCTTCTTCATCATCTGGATGATCTGCCCCGGCAGCGCGCCGATATACGTGCGCCGGTGGCCGCGGATCTCGGCTTCATCGCGAACTCCGCCCAGGGACAGACGCACGAACTTCCGTCCCGTGGCCTTGGCGATCGACATGCCCAGCGAGGTCTTTCCCACGCCGGGAGGACCGACAAAGCAGAGGATGGAACCGCGCGGGTTTTTGACCAGCCGGCGGACAGCCAGGAACTCCAGGATCCGCTCCTTGATCTTTTCCAGCCCGTAGTGCTCGGATTCGAGCACTTTCTCCGCGTAGCTGAGATCGCGAATCTCCTTCGACTTCTTCTTCCACGGCACGGCGAGGAGCCAATCCAGGTAGTTCCGCGATACGGTGGACTCAGCCGACATGGGCGGCATATTCTCCAGCCGCTTCAGCTCGGCCAAAGCCTTCTCCTGGGCGTCCTTGGTCATGCCAGCCGATTCAATCTTCTTCCGGAGCTCGTCAAATTCGCTCTTCTCGCCGCGCCCGAGCTCCTTTTGAATGGCCTTGATTTTCTCGTTGAGATAGTACTCTTTCTGGGCCTTCTCCATCTGGCGCTTGACGCGCCCCTGGATGGTGCGGTCCATGTTGAGTTTCTCGATCTCGATATCCAGCACGTCGGCCACGCGGGTGAGCCGGTCGATCGGATCGAAAATCTCCAGCAGATCCTGCTTCTCTTCGATCGTCAATTGCAGGTTCGCGCCGATCGTGTCGGCCAGCTTGCCCGGGTCATCGACGCGGACCGCCGCGATCATGGTTTCATAGTTCAAATTCTGGCTTAGCTTTACATACTGCTCGAACAGCGACGTGACACGGCCGATCAGCGCCTCGAGCTGCTGGCCGTTCTCCACCTTGTAGCTGGTGGTCTTGACGATCGCCCGGAAGAATCCTTCATCTTCGCTCACCGAGACCACTTTCGCCCGTTCCACTCCCTCCACGAGCACCTTGATGTTCCCATCGGGGAGTTTTAGGCTTTGCACGATGTTGACGATCGTGCCGACGCTGTAAATCTCGTTGGGCCGCGGCTCATCGACCGAAGCATCGTGCTGCGTGGCCAGAAAGATCTTCTTATCTCCGGCCAGGGCCTCTTCCAGCGCCCGCACGCTCGATTCCCGCCCCACGACGAACGGGGTCATCATAAACGGAAAAATGACCACGTCGCGGATCGGCATCATCGGCAGCCGCTTGGTTTCGGATTTTTCTCGGGTTGTTTGCATAAGACCTTCGCGCGGGACGCGGGCTATCCGGCTTTCTCCAGCAAATTCAGATTCAGATCGTGGTTCAGAACCATCTCCCGGGTCACCACAAACTCGCGCACCTTTTTGTACGAGGGTAAATAATACATCAGGTCCAACATCATCTCTTCCAGGATCATGCGCAGCCCGCGTGCTCCCACTTTGCGCTCGAGCGCAAGATCGGCGATCGCCTCTACGGCGTCGTCCTCAAAACGCAGCCGGACGTTCTCAAACTCGAACAGCTTCTGATACTGCCGCACGATGGCGTTGCGCGGCTTAGTCAGAATCTGGACCAGGGCCTGCTGGTCGAGATCGCTCAGCACCGCCACCACGGGAAGCCGGCCGACGAACTCCGGAATGAAGCCGAACTTGATCAGATCGTGGGGCTGCACCTGCTCTAGCAGGTCGATATCCCTGGCGCCATCGGCAGAGGCGCGCCTTGCCTTTTCTTCCTCCGCCGCGTGGGGCGAGCGGAATCCCACTGACTTTTTACCCACCCGCCGGCCAATCACTTTCTCCAGCCCCACGAATGCGCCGCCACAGACGAACAGGATGTTGGTCGTATCGACCGGCGTGAACTCCTGGTGCGGATGTTTGCGGCCGCCCTGCGGGGGAACGTTGGCAATCGTACCCTCCAGGATCTTCAGCAGCGCTTGCTGCACTCCCTCGCCCGAGACGTCCCGCGTAATCGATGGATTCTCGTCCTTGCGGCCGATCTTGTCGATCTCGTCAATATAAATGATGCCCTGCTGCGTCTTCTGGACGTCGCCGTCAGCGGCTTGCAGCAGCTTCAGGATGATATTTTCCACATCCTCCCCCACGTAGCCGGCCTCCGTGAGGGTTGTAGCGTCCACAATCGCGAAGGGGACGTCCAAAATTTTGGCGAGCGTCTGCGCCAGAAGAGTCTTGCCGGTGCCGGTAGGACCAATCAGCAGGATATTGCTCTTGGCAAGCTCCACGTCGCCCATCCTCTGGCGGTTCATGGAGATGCGCTTGTAGTGGTTATAGACGGCCACGGCCAGCTTTTTTTTCGGGCCGTCCTGCCCCACGACATATTGATCCAAAAGCTCCTTGATTTCTTGCGGCCGCTGGAGCCTCGGCGCTCCCACCGGAACCCGCTCGGCCTTATCGTCCTCCAGAATGGAATTGCAAACCGCGACGCACTCGTCACAAATATACGCCTTCGGATAGTCGCTCGGGGTGGAGATCAGCTTGCCGACTACCTCCTGGCTCTTGTGACAGAATGAGCACCGCAAAGAATCATCCGGCCCGTTTCTTTTCACTACTACGCCCCTCCCGCCTCACAAAACCGCCTCGCCCGCAGGCTACTCCTCCTGCCTGTCTTCATTATGCGGCCAGCAGCCGGGCCTTGGCAATAGATCATCTCGCCGGCCGCATTGCGCGCAATAGGGAGGAGCACCTATTTCTCGTTCTGGAATTCAGTGCTTAACGATGATTTCGTCTACTAACCCGTATTCCTTCGCCTGCGCCGCATTCATAATGAAGTCGCGCTCCACGTCGCGCTGGATCTTCTCGAGCGGCTGGCCGGTATGTTTCGCCAGAATCTCGTTGGTGATCTCCCGCATGCGCAGGATCTCCCTCGCCTGGATATCGATATCGGTCGCCTGCCCCGACAAACCGCCCATCGACGGCTGATGAATCAGCATGCGCGAGTTGGGCAGCGCAAAACGTTTCCCTTTCGTTCCCGCCGCCAGCAGCAAAGCGGCCATGGAAGCCGCCTGGCCGATGCAATAGGTGGTGATGTCGGGGCGGATAAACTGCATGGTGTCGTAAATGGCCATGCCTGCGGTAATGGATCCGCCCGGCGAGTTGATGTACAACGAGATGTCTTTCTCCGGATCCTCCGCCTCCAGGTACAGCAGTTGCGCAGTGATCAGGTTCGCGACGTTGTCATCGACCGGGAACCCCAGAAAGATAATGTTGTCGCGCAGCAGGCGCGAGTAAATATCGTAGGCGCGCTCCCCGCGATTGGTCTGCTCGACGACCATCGGGATAAGACCCAGATGAGGGACCGTTGACATAGACATCCTATTGTTGAAACCGATGACGCCGGACGCGCCTCGCGTTCCTAACTCTTTCTTGCCTGTTCAAATAAAAACTGCAACGTTTTTTCGCTGCGTATCTGCGAAGCGATCCGGTCGAGCGCCCCGCTCTCCGCCAGCTTGGCTCGGGCAACCGCCACCGGCTGGCCCGTCTGCCGCGCATACAGTTGCACCTGGCGATCCACTTCTTCTTGCGTCGCCTGGATCCGCTCCTGCGCGGCGATCTTGTCAAGGATCAGCCCGGCCTTGATTTCCCGAATGGACCGCGGCTGCTCTACTTCCTGAATCTTCTTCCAGTCCAGCCGCAGCTTGGTCGGGTCAACGCCGCGGTCCGCCAGCGACCGCAGGCTGCGCTCCACATTGGAATGAATCTGCTTTTCCACCAATGCCTCGGGTACAGGGAAGTCGTGGGCGTCCACCAAGTCCTCGATCAGCTTCGCCTTGGCTTTCCTATGGGCCTCTTCGCGCTTCTGCGCTTGCAATTCGCTCCGGATCCGCTCCCGCAGCTCGGCCAAATCCCGGAAATCGCCTTCATCTTTGGCCAGCTCGTCGTTCAGTTCGGGCAGCTCCTTTTTCCGCAAGCCGCGCACCTCCGCGTGGAACGCCACCGTCTGCCCGGCCAGTTTTGGCTCGCCGTAATCTTCCGGGTAAGTCACCTGGATTTCGCGCTGGTCTCCCGGGCTCAAGCCGCGCAAATTCTCCGTGAAAGGAGCCAGCGTGTCCTCGCCGCCGATTTCGACGGTCAACTCATCCTGGTGAATAGGAGCCATCCCCGCCGGAGTCTGAGTGGACCGGAGACTCACCACCGCGATATCGCCGTCGGCCAGGGGCCTCGGATCCAAATTGCGGTAAATTGCGTGCCTTTCCCGGATCTGCTCCAGAGCGGCCGCAATCTCTTCCTCGGTAACCTCCGGTTCGTCATATGCAACCGGCAGGCCTCGGTACTCCTTGAGCTCAAAATCCGGAAGTACTTCAAACTCCGCCTTAAAGGTCAGCGGCTGCCCCGGCTCGAATTTTACATTGCTGACGTCCGGCGTGCCCACCGGATGCAACCCCTCCGCTTCAATTTGCTTATACAGATGCCGCGGGATGAGCGCTTCCATGACTTCCCGCCGGATCTCGTCCGCAAAGCGGAGGCGAACCATGGAGGCGGGGGCCTTTCCAGGCCGAAAGCCGGGGATGCGAGCGCGGTTTCTGATTTTTGTGATTACTCGCTCGTTTTCCTGTTCTACTGCTTCGACCGGAACAGTTATCTCGAGCTCATGCTTGCAGCCGGCGACTAAGGGCAACGTTTAGGAGCCTCAACCTAACTTTTAGTAAATACCTCAATGTGCGAGGGCTGTCAATGAATGAGATGCGCTCAGCACAGGATTTGGCTCATCGGCCGAGGATTTCCATCCATTGGCCCCGCATTTGCCACCCGGCGATGCGGCGCAGATGTAAGCTTTCCTCCAGAGAATCGGACGTAATCTGTGGGGTGTAGCCGAAGTATTTGCGGAGCAATTCGGCCACGGGCGGCCAGCCCTGCACGCCGCCGGGCGGATCCCAACTGCGCGAGTATAGCACGAAAATCTGAACGGCCTCAGGACTCACACGGCGCAGGGCCTCCGGCTGAAAGTTCTCAACCGCATTGACTTTTAACGGGCGCCGGACGTAACCCCCGAGCGGATTGACGAGCGCGTCGGTCAGTGGCCACGCTGTAGTGACGGTCTGATCGCCGGAATGTATGGTAAGCCACTGCGCGGCGCGCTGCTGCAAACGTATGAAATCCACCACCGCAAGGTTGTCCTCGTAGCTGAACGGGTAGGGCGGGTTCCACCAATTGGAGATCACCAGGCCGGCTGCAAGAGTCCCCAGACCAGCCCTGCGCAGCGCCGCAGGCAGCAATTCGGAAGCCGCGGCTACGGCGATATAGAACAGCGCCACCGCAGGCAGCAAGTATCGCAGGAGGACGGCGCCTCCTACGGCGCTGTGCAGCAGCACGTAGCCCGCGATCACTGTCAGAACCAGCTTCCAGCGCCGGCCGCGAAGCGCGCCATATCGCAGAATGGCCAAGGCCAGCAGTGCCGAGCCGATCCAATGGAAGTCGCTTATGCCAAGTTGATAACAACGGCGCAGGAATACCAGCAGGATGCGCAGTCCGTCAAAAGCCCGAGCCAGGTTATAAGCCGCAAATTCGCTGTTGCCGAACCAATGCCCGGTTTTTGACCGCAGAAACAGCAGCCAGACCGCAATCGCCCCGAAGGGGGGCAGCAGCGGAAGAATCGGGAAGCTTGCGCTGCACCAGGCCCGCACCGGCGCCGGCGCACCAGCCATTCCCTTTGGCGTTCCGGAATTCCAAACGCCCTTTTGGTTTTGCCAAAACGCGTGCAGGGAAAATGCAATCAGCGCCATCGGGACGAGCAAACCGGTTTCTTTGGTGAGAACCAAGGCGGTCGCCGCAGCCCCGCAGCGCCAAGGCCGGCGTTCGAGAAAGAAATAGAGAGACAAAAGACACCAGAGAGCGGCAGCCAAATCCAACTGCGCCAGCATGCTCTGAATCACGAACGGGGGCGATAAGGCTGCCAGGAACGCGGCAGCGCAGGCCGCGCGCGTGGAACCGGACAGGCGGCGGGCCAGCGCGAAGATAGCCGCCAGCGTGGCTGCCCCGATGCCCAGCATCGCCACACGGGTCGCTGGAATCTGGAAGCCAAAGAGCATCCACACGCCCGCCAGATACAGCATCAGCAGGGGCGGATGTACGTTGGGTAACGTGGACCGCGGGATTAGGGAGTGCCAGTGAAGCAGGTCGTGGGCCGCAGGGACAAAATAGCCCAACTCGTCCCAATGGTAGGGAAGGTCAAGAAATCGGATGTGGGTAATCAGCAGGAAAAGGAAGCCGGCGGCGAAGCAGACGATTGGCGGTTTCCGGAGATGCAGCCCCGCACCCCGCAAGATACTATGAAAACGGCCGCCTGGCCAATCACTGTACGACACCCATCGCCGCCTTGGCGTCCAGCTTGAGTTCTCCGAAAGTATTCTCGTATTGGGTTACGTTCTGCTGTAACACGTTCAGCAAGGCTTTCGCCTGCTGGGGACTCAGATAAATGCCCTGAAACGTCTCGATGTTCACCACTTCAGGGTCGGTCTGCGACACCGTTCCAAATTCCAAATAGAAATCCCAAAGATTGACCCGCATCTGCACGCTGTTGGCGTAGTTCTCGCGGAAGTCGGCCCGCCGAACGACTTTGATCTTCACGGATTGTGGTTGGGTCATGCGCTCTATGCTGCCGCAGCTTGATTGCCTGCGTCAACCACGGTCCGCCAGCGCGATCACAGCGCCTTCCGCACAGCGTCCAGCACGCCGTTAACAAACTGCACAGACTCTTCTCCCGAGAAGCGGCGGGCGATTTCCAACGCTTCGTCGATCACTACGGGCGGAGGGGTCTGTCGCTGGAGCAGCTCGAAGATAGCCAGCCGGAGAACGTTCCGGTCCACGGCCGACATACGTTCCAGGCGCCAGTGCTCGGCGTACTGGCGGATGAGCGCGTCGGCTTCGGCGACCCGCTTCACTGCGCCGCGCAGCAGCTCGTTGGCGAATTCATCGACGGGCTTGCGCCGGGGAGACTCCTCGCCGTGCATTTCCTCGGAAAACAAGCCACCCCAGTAGCCGGCAATGACTTGCTCCGGGCTCTCCCGGCTCTGGTCCCACTGAAACAGCATCTGGAGAGCGCGCTCGCGCGATTCGTGGCGGGAGGCCATGCTACTTCTTTTTGGCCCGCACTTGCTTCATCAGATTCGCCATTTCAATGGCCGTCAAGGCCGCTTCGAATCCCTTGTTCCCGCTTTTCGCCCCGGCCCGGTCAATCGCCTGCTCGAGCGTGTCGCAGGTAAGGACGCCGAAGATGACGGGAATTCCGGTTTCCATCGCGGCCTGCGCGATGCCTTTGGACGCTTCTTGCGCGACATAGTCGTAATGCGTGGTCTCGCCGCGGATCACCGCTCCCAGGCAGATGACCGCGTCGTATTGGCCGCTGCGGCCCAGTTCCCGGGCGATAAGCGGAAGTTCGCGGGATCCCGGGACGCGCACCACCTCGATGGATTTCGGATCACACCCGGAGCGCTCCAGGCCGTCCACCGCCCCGGCGAGCAGCCGCTCGGTAATAAAACTGTTAAAACGGCTCACCGCAATGGCAAACTTCAGTCCGGCTGCTTCCAGCTTCCCTTCCACAGTCACGATATTCTGGTTCATACTTCCATCCACTGGCGCTGCTATGGCGTCTCTGCCAGACGGCCCAGAGCATCCGCTCCGAACCTCGCAGTTCTTCTCCTGCGTCTACTGCATCGCGAATCTTACGCTCCGCGGAACCGGGCTTCTCGTTTCTCGAGGAAAGCCCGTGTGCCTTCGCGCATATCTTCGGTCCCGCAGCACAAGGAGAACGCGGCGGCCTCCAAAGCGAGGGCCGAATCGAGCGGCATTTCAAGTCCGGCGTTTACGGCGTTCAAGCACATGGATACAGCCATCGGGGCGGCGGCAAGCATTCGGGCCGCCCATTGCCGCGCGGCGGCGAGCAACTCCCCCTGCGGCACAATTTGCTGAACGAGGCCTATTCGATACGCTTCGCTCGCCGAAATCGGGTCGCCGGTTAGCAGCACAACCAGCGCCGCGGCCTTCCCCACCAGCCGCGGCAGCCGCTGCGTGCCGCCGTAGCCGGGCACAATCCCGAGTTTCACTTCCGGCTGCCCCAACCGCGCGTTTTCCGAAGCAATGCGAATCGAGCAAGCCATCGCCAGCTCCAGCCCTCCGCCCAGCGCAAATCCGTTGATGGCGGCAATCGTCGGCTTTGGCAGCGACTCAATCCGGCTGAACAAACGCTGGCCCCTCGACGAGTATTCTCTGGCCTCCAGCGGGCGCAGTTGCGCCAGTTCGTTTATGTCGGCGCCCGCCACAAAGGCCTTCTCTCCCGCTCCCGTGAAGACCGCAACGCGAACGGCCGGGTCGCGCTCGATTTCGCTGACGCAGCGCTCGAGATCCAAAATCGTCCCCCGATTCAGTGCGTTATATTTTTCCGGGCGGTTTACCGTAACCAGCGCTATCGAGTGTTCCACTTCATAGAGCAGGTTTTGGTATTCCATAGCCAGACAGCATATCAGTTGGGGTGACAGATTGCAGGCCATAGCCGTTTGCCATTCGCGGCTGAGCCCGGAAGCGGCCGGCGGCTATCGAGCGCAGGAACGCCACAGGATCCCCGGGGCGGCCTACAGTCCCGGCCTTCTTGTGATACCGTGAAAGCGGTGCCTATCGACCGGTCGCTGATTCGTAATTTCTCTATCATCGCCCACATCGACCACGGAAAATCAACGCTCGCCGACCGCCTTCTGGAGGCGACCGGAGCCCTCGAGCAACGGGAAATGATGGAGCAGGTGCTCGATTCCATGGATCTCGAGCGCGAGCGGGGAATTACCATCAAGGCTCACGCCGTCCGTCTGATGTACAAAGCCGACGACGGCCAAACGTATCAGCTCAACCTGATTGATACGCCCGGCCACGTGGATTTCTCGTATGAAGTCTCGCGGAGCCTGGCGGCTTGCGAGGGCGCCCTGCTGGTAGTGGACGCCTCACAGGGAGTCGAGGCCCAGACGCTCGCGAATACATACCTCGCTCTGCATCACAACCTCGAAATTATCCCGGTCATCAATAAGATCGATTTGCCCGCCGCCGAGCCCGGCCGCATCCGCGAGCAGATCGAAAACATCATCGGCCTGAGCGCGCAGGACGCTCTGCTGGTGAGCGCCAAGCAAGGCGTCGGGATTCATGAGACGCTGGAGGCCGTCGTGAAGCGCGTTCCCCCGCCCTCCGGTTCGCCGGAGGCTCCGCTCCGCGCGCTGCTGTTCGATTCCTGGTTTGACGCCTACCGGGGCGTGATTCTTCTGATCCGCGTGGTCGAAGGCAGGTTGCGCCTGGGAGCGCACATCCGCATGTGGTCGAGCGGGCGGGTCTACGAAGTCGAAGGCTTGGGATACCGGACTCCGAAAAGCTACTCCTGCGAAGAGCTTTCCGCCGGCGAGGTGGGTTTCGTAGTTGCCAATATCAAGCACGTGGCGGAGACGCGCATCGGCGATACCATCCTGGATGATGACAACCCGGCGGAAGAGCCGCTGCCAGGATTCGAGGAGAGCAAGCCGATGGTCTTCGCCGGCCTGTATCCGGTGGAAGCCCATGCGCATGGAGAGCTGCGCGAAGCCCTGGAAAAGCTTCAATTAAACGATAGCTCGCTGCGCTTTGAGCCGGAGAGCTCCGGCGCGCTGGGATTCGGTTTTCGCTGCGGCTTTCTGGGGCTGTTGCATCTTGAAATCGTCCAGGAGCGGCTGGAGCGGGAATTCGGCCTCAACCTGATCACTACGGCGCCGAGCGTCAGCTACCGGGTCACGACGCGATCGGGCGATGTCATCGAGGTTGACAACCCGATGAAGTTCCCGCCGCCGGCCGAGATCGCGACGATTGAAGAGCCGGTGCTGTCGGTCACCATCATCACGCGGGACGAGTACCTGGGCGGCATCCTCAAGCTGCTCGAGGAGAAGCGCGGCGTGCAAAAAGGATTCGAGTATGTGGGCGCCAACCGGGTGCTGCTCACCTACGAAGTGCCGCTCAACGAAGTGGTCCTCGATTTTTACGACCGGCTCAAAAGCGTGTCGCGCGGCTACGCCTCGCTCGATTATCACTTCGCCGGATATTGGAATTCCCCGCTGGTAAAGCTCGACATTATGGTCGCTGGCGAGACTGTCGACGCCTTGTCCTTGATCGTTCACCGGGATCAGGCATATGAGCGCGGCAAAGCGCTCATCGAGAAAATGCGCAAGCTGATTCCCCGGCAGATGTTTGAAGTCGCGCTGCAAGCCGCTATTGGGAACAAAATCATCGCTCGGGAAAACATCGCCGCGCTGCGCAAGAACGTGCTCGCCAAATGCTACGGCGGCGACATCACCCGCAAGCGCAAACTGCTGGAAAAACAAAAAGAAGGCAAACGCCGCATGAAGCGCGTCGGCCGGGTGGATATTCCCCAGGAGGCGTTCCTGGCGGTGCTCAAGGTGGGAGAGGAAAGCGACTGAGAACCGGGGCGTCCGGTTTGGCTGGGGATCTCAAAACCGGGTTGCTGGCAGGGTGAGCCGATCGCGGCTACCCTATTTCCGGTGCGTGACTTCCGCCGCCCGGCGTTCCCGCTCTACCGTGGCGCGGGCAATCGCCGCCAGCTCCGCATCGACGAGGAATCGCATCAATGATCCGCCCACCTCAGCGCCTCGCTCCACGCGAAGCTCCTGAATGCGCTCAAACATTTTCCAGCGCATCAAGCTGTGCGGACAAATGCCGTATCGAAATTCCATTGAAGCCTCCTCACGGACACGGCCAGAATATGCCGTCTGGCTCGGCGCGAACAAGATGCCTTAGGTACCGGCCTGGTAAGGCCAAGCCCTTAGAAAAGTCTGGTCCCTGTATCCACACCCGCCGGCGGGCGCCTGTATCCCGCCAAAGGCGCCGCTTGCGCGTCGATTGTATGCCAAAAACATTCTTTACACAAATGATTTATAGACGGGCGGAGCGCGCCGGGAAGCCGCCTTTCGGCCCGGGACGCGGAATCTGCGCCAGCCTCCCACGGCATCTCTTCTTCCATGGGTTTCCGACCCGCATTCGATTGTCGCCCTGCCGGACGGATGTGGTTATGGATGTGTTCTATTCGGGCTGCACCCGCCTGGTCGCTGTGAAGCGAGGGAATCATATCGAAATATCCGGCACCTTCCAGCTTTAGTACGGCCACGGAGTACCGCCTGGCCGTTGCCGCGGCTTCATAGCCGCTCACCAGATCGTACATGGCTAGCAGAAATCCGCCTCTCTATCTATAACCCGCGCGGGAGCGGCAAGCTATCGGCGAATTGCTGGAAAAACGCCGGGAGAGCGTCCCTACTCGAAGTTCAGGGAATGCTCAGGGCTGTGGAGGAATCGCTGCCGCCCAAGCGATCATTAAGTTCGTACTGGTTTGCTTCTTATGCCGGCAAAGACCTGCCGCCAACACTGGCGTTTCAGGCGCGTGCCGCAGCGAGGCGATATTTTTCCCGCGCGGGCGGGTCCGGCGGCCGCGGCAGGCTTGCTCTTTTACGGCGCTGGGTAGGGGTTGGACTTCCGAAAAAGTCTTTGCCGCACGTCGGGCCAGTACTCTTTCGCAATGTTAAACAACGAATCAAGCACGGTCTGCGATATGGCCTTGTAGGCGGTTTGATGCAGGGTGCGATCCGGAGCGGGATAGTACACGTTGGAAATAGCGGCTTGCGCTCCATTGCCCAGAAACTCGGAAAAGTTGAACTGCTGCGAGCCGGCGTCGGTGCGCGTGACCAGCACGCGGCTCATCGCGTATCCGGCGCGCGCAAAAAAGTTACCGCGCCCCTTTCGAAAGTACCGGGGATCCTCGTGCAGCACGGAAGGAAACACCGCTTCTCCCAGCATATTGCCGATTGCTTGATCGGCATAGGATCCCGCATACCGCTTGCCGAAACCTTCCATTCCCTGTCCGAAGGACTTGTATTGATTCTGTAGCTGCTCGATGCCTGCGTATATCGCAATCACGGGGAGCGCGTGAGGATCGAAAGAATCCTTGGCGCCGAGCTTAAATTTCTCCCGGATCGGCATGGGCTCGACCGGCTGGGATGGGTCTTCCACGGTCTTATAGTTCGGAATCACCTTCAGAATGTGCTGGTCGGCCGGGGGCTTTTCCCCCACCACCGCAGCCGGCTCCATGCCGGCCCGGTCGGCGGGCAGATCGTCCTCTACGGCTCGCGCAGGCGCCGGAGCGATCACGCAGGCCAGTATCAGCCCAACCAGAGGGGTGCGGAATCCCCAGAAAACAAACGATCCCCGCTGCTGGAAAATTCGGCATGGAGACATTATGTAGGCCAAGACGCGGGGCGCCGGCTGGTAGTTACTCATTAAGACCTGGCCGAGCAAGTTTCTACTTGCATTTCCACAGCTCCCTTTTCGATGCATTGCCCTCTCCCGGCAGCCGTTTCGGCTAGGGATTGTCTGCGGCGGAAATCGCGGCGCCCCGCCACACAAGCTTCCATCGCCCCGCCAAAGCCCTTCCTGGCAGTGCCTTAGGCTACCATGCCTAGAGAAAACGGAGAAAAACTGTGGCCTACCACTGGGATGAGTTGACGCCGTTTGAGGCTTTGCCCGATCGTGGGGAAGGGGTCAAGGTTGCGGTTCCCGAGAAGATTTTGAAACTGTGGGGCAACTTCCAGATGCCGAAGCCGCCATCGGAAGCGCGCGCGGCCGTCTCCTTTAACTTCGTGCAGACGCTGGACGGCGTAGCAAGCTATGGAGTGCGGGGATTCGCCGGAGGTGGCGCTATTTCCAAGAAGCGCGAAGACCGGTGGATGATGGACGCTTACCGCACGATGACCGATGCCATTGTGTTGGGTGCTGAAACCGTTCGCGCCGAGGATCGGGAAATCAAAAGGCGGCGGGAGGCCGGCGGCAGACCGCTTTATGAAATCGACGGGATGCCGACCAACGGCTTTGTCGCCACGGTGGAAGATCCGGAGCTTGCGGAATGGCGGCGCCGGACTCGCGGTGAGAGACATCCGGTCCTGGTTGTGATTACCGCTAGCGGAGAACTGCCCGAGGACCTCGGCATTTTCGACCTCGCTTCCCAACGGATCCTCATCTTCACCACCCCCGCCGGAGAGTCCGTCCTTATAGAGATGATGCGAAACAAGCGGCGATTTGCCAACGTGGAAACAATCCCGTTCGGAGGTATTCCAGCGGATCTGCCGCTGTTTCTGACCGGAATCCTCAAGCAGAAATTCGGAATCCGCTACGCACTCTGCGAAGGCGGCCCCGCCACGGCGGGCGCCTTTCTCCAGGACGGCCTGGATGACGAATTGCTTCTGACAGTCGCGCCGCTGCTCGCCACCGGCAAAGACGAGGGCGGCCAGGCAAGAAAGCGCATCGTAGAGGGACCCGATTTTTATCCGGCCGCGGCGTTCGATGCCCCTGGTTTGCGCATCCCGCCCGGGGCGCGGCGCTCCCCAGAGTATCTGCTTCACAGCGTCCGCCGCCACGGCGACCACATGTTTTTTCGCTACTGGCGGCAGCGGTCTTAGCCCGCACTTCCAAAAAAAGCGGCTGCCAGCGCCCGTTTGGCTCATCTTTTCACCGGCGCTGCGGCGGCCGTGGCGCTTGGGAAGCGAGAATGGCGCCGTTGGGGAACAAATTCCGGACGATAATGAAAATTGGAGGCGTTCTATGGTGGTCGGCGTACCGAAAGAGACTTTCCCGGGGGAGCGGCGCGTGGCCCTGGTTCCCGGAGTGGTTCCCACGCTGACCAAGGCCGGATTCGAAGTGCTGATCGAGGCCGGTGCGGGAGTGCAGGCGGGGTATTCCGATGCGGAGTACGAGGGGAAAGGGGCGAAAATCGTTTCGACACGGGCTGAAGTTTTTGCCGCCGACATCGTGGCGCAGGTGCTTTGTTACGGCTCGAATGACAAGACTGGCAAGGCCGATCTGCCCTTGCTTCGCCGCAATCAGGTCCTCGTGGGCTTTCTCCGGCCCTTGGGATCGATCGATACGATTCAGGAAATCGCGGACACGGGAGTCACGGCCTTCGCCGTCGAACTAGTGCCGAGGATCACTCGCGCGCAAAGCATGGACGCCCTCTCCTCGATGGGAACGATCTGCGGTTATAAGGCGGTGTTGCTGGCGGCCGACACGCTGCCCCGCATCTTTCCCATGCTGACGACGGCGGCCGGAACGATCACGCCGGCGCGGGTGTTCGTAATCGGGGCCGGCGTCGCAGGCCTGCAAGCCATTGCGACGGCCCGCCGGCTGGGGGCAATCGCCTTCGCTTATGACCTGCGCCCCGCGGCCAAAGAGCAGGTGCAGAGCCTGGGCGGGCGTTTCGTCGAGCTGCCCATCGAGGCCAAGGATGCACAGGACGCGAGGGGCTACGGCCGTGCTCAGGACGAATCGTTTTATCAGCGCCAGCGGGAGCTGCTGGGCCGGGTGGTCTCGGAAAGCGATGTCGTAATCACGGCCGCGGTCGTCCCCGGCAAAAAATCCCCGGTTCTTGTCACAAAAGAGATGGTTGCGTGCATGGCGCCAGGCTCTGTGATCGTGGATTTGGCGGCGGAGCGCGGCGGCAACTGCGAGCTGACGCGCACCGGCGAAATCGCTGTGGAGCACGGCGTGACGATCATCGGCTATATCAATCTCGCTAGCATGGTGCCTTACCACGCCAGCCAGATGTACGCGCGCAACATTGCCGCTTTTCTGTTGCACCTATGCAAGGGCGGCCAGCTTCAAATCGATGTGACCGACGAAATTACACGCGAGACCCTTCTCACCCGGGACGGAGAAGTGGTCAACGCCCTGGTGCGGCAGTTTTTCTCGCTGCCGGTCCCCGCTGCCGCAACCAGTCGCTGAGATATAGCGGATCTTCCGCCCCAAGGAGGAACATTGCCGTCCGATCTGATTACCAGCCTTTACGTGTTTGTTCTGGCGGGCTTCGTCGGATTCCAGGTGATCCGGCGAGTATCGCCGCTTCTGCATACGCCCTTGATGTCGCTGACCAACGCCCTGGACGCCATCGCCGTGGTCGGAGCGATTGTAATCGCAGGGGAACGCAAGAGCACGCTCTCCACGGTGCTCGGAACCCTTGCCGTTGTGGCGGCGACGAGCAACGTGGTGGGCGGCTTCCTGATCACAGACCGGATGCTCCGGATGTTCAAAGAAAGCAGACCCAGGAAATAACTCGCGGTCATGAGCCCTTTTCTCACCGATCAGGTCATCGAGATTGTCTACCTCGTCACCACCGTTCTCTTTATCTTCTCGTTGCAATGGATGAGCGCGCCCTCCTCAGCCCGGCGCGGCGTGCTGGCCGGGGAGATCGGAATGCTGCTGGCCATCGGCGGAACGCTGCTGCACCGCGGCATCATTGACTACCGGCCCGTCGTGATCGCGCTGGTTGCTGGTTCGATCATCGGCGTTCCTCTCGGACTGGTGCACATGACGGCCGTGCCCCAGCGAACCGCGCTGAGCCACGCCTTCGGGGCCTTCGCTGTGGCTCTGGTCGGCTCGGCCGAATATTATCTGCGCGCCCCCGGAGTCTCCCCGTTCATGATGTCAGTGCTGGCAGCGGAAGTGATCCTCGGCTCGCTTACCTTCACCGGAAGCCTGATGGCGGCCGGGAAGCTCCAGGAAATTCTGCCCCAGCGGCCCATTACCTACAAGGGGCAGAACGTCGTGAACCTGGGGCTGCTCGGCATCGCAGTCGCGATCGCTGTCGAGTTGGTGACGCACCCGGAGCGAAAAATTCTTTTCCCGCTCATCATCGCGCTTCCTCTGCTGTTCGGGGTGCTGATGATTGTCCCGATCGGAGGCGCTGATATGCCCACCGTCATATCCCTGCTGAATTCCTACGCGGGTCTTTCCGCCGCCGCCATGGGATTTGTGCTCGACAGCAAGCTCCTGATCGTCGCCGGCGCTCTGGACGGCTCGTCGGGCTTCATTCTGTCGGTGATCATGTCGAAAGCAATGAATCGATCGTTCACCAACGTTCTGTTCGGCGCATTCGGGCAGGTCCAGCCTTCGGCGGCGGCAGCGAAGCAGGAGCGCCCCGTGCGCAGCGCAACCGCCGAGGAAGCCGCCGCGATCCTTGCGGCGGCCGATACCGTGGTGATTGTTCCCGGCTACGGCATGGCCGTGGCGCAGGCACAGCACAAGGTCCGCGAGCTTTATGACGCTCTCACCAAACGAGGCGTCGATGTGAAATTCGGTATTCACCCAGTCGCCGGACGCATGCCGGGCCACATGAATGTATTGCTGGCGGAAGCAGATATTCCCTATGACAAGCTGCTCGACATGGATGCGGTTAATCCGGATTTTCCGCAGACTGATGTCGCTTTGATCATCGGCGCCAACGACGTCACCAACCCCGCGGCCCGCAACGACCCGGGCAGTCCGATCTACGGCATGCCGATCTTGGATGTGGATAAAGCGCGGACCGTGATGGTGATCAAGCGCAGCCTGAGCCCCGGCTTTGCAGGCGTCGATAATCCCCTCTATTACTTAGATAAAACGCTAATGCTTTTCGGCGACGCCAAAGCCTTTGTAGGGGATATTGTTCGGGAATTGGGGGGCGAGCATCGGTAAGCTCCCCGGAGGCTCTCCCGGAGTTCCAGCTCCTGTGCCGGTTGCTCCACTCCTCCAAGAGCAGGCGTCCTTTGTCCACTCGGGATGATACGTGCCTGCCCGTACAAAATTTTATCCTTGAGAGTCTGCGGCCGCTGGATTTCAGCGCCTAGACCCGCCGCTGATCGCAGCTACAAAATGGACCTCGCTCGTCGGCGACACCCGCTCGAGCAGCCCCAGCGGGCTGACTTCGCCATCGACCGCGACAGAAATGTTGGGACGAAGGTGGTCTTTCGCTACCAGGCGCTCCCGAATGCCCGGCCATGACTGTTCCAGGTTGTCGATGATCTGGCGCACAGTCGCGCCTTCGACCTCTACCGTTGCATTTCCACCGGTCAGAGCGACCAGCGGCGTGGGAATGTAGACAATCGCCACGTCAAGCCTTCGCGTTCCAAATAGCTTCCATCACGACCGACGGCTTCATGGGAAGACTGTTCAGCCGGACGCCGGCTGCACGGTAAATCGCATTTGCCAGCGCCGCGGGCGGCGGGACGATACTGGCTTCACCGACGCCGCGCGCCCCAAACGGATGGCCTGGATTGGGCACCTCCACGATCACCGTTTCGATCGGCGGCAGATCGAGGCTGGTCGGCATACGGTAATCGAGCAAACTGGCGTTCAGCATCACTCCCTCAGGGCTCATGTAGTACTCCTCATTCAGCGCCCAGCCTATTCCCTGAACGCTGCCTCCCTGCATCTGCCCCTCCACATAGCTCGGATGAATGGCCTTCCCGGCGTCCTGGATCGATGTAAACCGTAGAACCGAAACCTTACCTGTTTCCGGGTCCACTTCCACATCGGCGATGCAGCCGGCGAACGAGCCGCCGACCCCTTTGGGGTTGACCGCTCCGCGGCCGATCACCGGCCCGCCAGTCTCTTCCAGATGCGCGGCGAGCTCTTTGAAGGAGATACTGCGGTCTCCGGCGCAAAAAATGCCTCTTTCCGCCCGCACCTGCTCCACGCCGATCTCCCACAGCTTCGCCGCGCGCTCTTTCATTTGCCGCACAACGTCCTGCGCGGCGTCGTAAGCAGCGAGACCGGTAGAGAAGGTGACCCGGCTGCCCCCGGTCACCGCCGTATAGCCGACCGAGTCGGTATCGGCCACAGTAGGCCGAACGTCTTCGGCCGCAATGCCAAGCACCTCCGCGGCCTGCATCGCGACAGAAGTCCGCGTGCCGCCGATGTCGGTAGATCCTTCGACCAGGCTCACCGTCCCGTCCGCATTCACGCTGATCGTGCAGCTCGAAGGAAGACCCACGTTAAACCAGAAGCCGATAGCCACGCCGCGGCCGCGATGCGGGCCGCCCAGCGGCGCGGTGTAGTGCGGGTGGCGCTTCATGGCTTCGAGCACTTCCGCGCACCCGATGCGGCGGTGCCTGGGGCCATCGGCGCGCCGCGTGCCTTCTTTCGCGGCATTCCGCAACCGGAAATCAATGGGATCGATCCCGAGCTTTTCGGCGATTTCATCCACCACAGTTTCCGCAGCAAAAGCAGCGTTGGTTGCGCCGGGAGCTCGGTAGGCGGCCGTGCTCGGCTTGTTTACCACGACATCAAAGCCGTCGATTACGACGTTCTCGATATCGTAGGCGGCGAAGATACACATCGCCCCGGGAGCCACCATGGCGCCGGGATACGCTCCCGCTTCGTAAGCAAGGTAAGCCTGCGCCGCGGTGATGCGTCCGTCCTTGCGCGCCCCGATCTTCACCTTGATGTAGGAGCCCGGAGTGGGGCCGGTGCCTTCAAACACGTCCTTCCGCGACATTACAATCTTCACCGGGCGTCCGGTCTTCTTGGAAAGCAATGCCGCAACGGGCTCGAGGTACACTGGGATCTTCCCGCCAAAGCCGCCGCCGATTTCCATCGGCGTCACTTTCACCTGCGAGACGGGGATGTCGAGAATACATGCCGTCGTGTCGCGCACCACAAAAGCGCCCTGTGTGCTGCACCAGATGTGGACCCGCCCGTCGTGATTCCAAAGCGCTGTCGCGTTGTGGGGTTCGATGTAGCCCTGATGCACGGTGGCCGTGCGGAACTCGCGCTCGACGATCACATCGGCCTCGCGGAAGCCCTTCTCGATGTCGCCCAGGCTGTGGCGGAAGTGCTGGGCGACATTGCTGGCCTTTGCTGCCCGTTTCCCAAACTCTTCTGTCCGGAGGTCGTCGTGGAGAATCGGGGCGCCGGCCTGCATCGCTTCCGGAGCGGTGAGCACGCAGGGCAGCGGTTCGTATTCCACCTCAATCATACCCGCCGCTTCTTCCGCAACATGAGGGCTCACGGCGGCCACGGCCGCGACGGCGTGGCCCTTGTAGAGCACTTTTTCTCCGGCCAGGATGTTTCCACGAATATAGCTGAGCGGCGTGGCGCCTTCCCCCAGGTCAACAATGCGGTCGCCGGCGCCGGGCAGGTCCGCCGCCGTCACCGCGGCTTTCACTCCAGGCAGCGCGGCTGCTTTGGCCGTGTCAATACGGCGGATGCGGGCGTGAGCGTAGGGGCTGCGAACGATGCAGCCATGCAGCAGCCCAGGCAGGCGAAGGTCGGCGCCATATTGCGCGCGGCCGGTAACTTTATCGGCGCCGTCGTGACGAATGGGACGCGTGCCGATGACCGCATACTCCCGGCCGCCGATCCCAGTTTCCGTCGAAGTCTCGGTCTGTGTTTTCATGCTTTCACCTTTTGCAGTTGCGCCGCTGCTTGCTCGACCGCCCGCACGATTTTATCGTAGCCGGTGCAGCGGCACAGGTTGTTGGCCAGCCAAAGCCGGATGCGCTCCGGGGATGGGTCCGGCTCCTCATCGAGAAGGGCCTTCGAAGCCACAATGAATCCGGGAGTGCAGAACCCGCATTGCAGGGCGGCCTGCTCGAGAAACGCCCGCTGAACCGGATGCAGCTCCGCGCCGCGGGCGATGCCCTCGATCGTCGTGATCTCGGACCCTGCGGCTTCCAAGCCGAGCACCAGGCAGGAATTTACGATGCGGCCGTCGAGAATGACCGTGCAAGCCCCGCAGTTGCCGTCATTGCATCCCTCCTTGGCCCCGGTCAGTCCGAGCTCGTCGCGCAGGCACTCGAGCAGACTCTGCCGCGGTTCGCAGAGAAACTCGACCGTCTCGCCGTTGATTGTCGCTTGAACTTGAGTTCTGGCTCGCATCCGTTTTATGCCTCCCTGGCCCGCTGGATAGCCGCTTCGAGCGCCCGCCGCGTGAGCACGGCGCATAAATGCCGGCGATATTCTGCCGTTCCGCGCATATCGGTGATCGGCTTCGCCGCCGCCTTGGCGATCTCCGCGGCGCGATGGATGTTCTCCGCGTTCACCGGCTTGCCTGAGAGCCATTCGCCCGCTTCCGGCACGTAGAGCGGCACGGGCGCCACCGCAGCCAGAGCGATGCGGGCCGCTCGAAAACGCCCGTCCTCCAAAACGACCGAAGCCCCGGCGCCCGCCACGGCGATATCCATCTCGTTCCGGGGGATGAATCGCAAATAACGCGCTCCGGAATGCGGCTCCGGGGGCGGCAGATGCAGCGAAATCAGCAGTTCGCCCGGCTGGAGCACAGTGCGGCCCGGGCCGGTGCAAAACTTTTCCACCTCGATTTCGCGGCTGCCGGCCGCGCCGGCAATATGGCAGGTGGTCCGCAGAGCAATCAGGACGGGCACTGCATCCGCGCTCGGCGCAGCATTGCACAGATTGCCGCCGATAGAAGCCCGTCCTTGAATCTGAATGCCACCGATCAACGAAGCTACTTCGACCAAGGCCGGGTAGAAGCGTGAGGCGGTCCGATCTTGGTAAATCCGGCAACAAGGGACGCAAGCGCCCAGCGTGAGCCCGCCGGCGGGATCGTACCGGATCTCGTTGAGTTCCGGAATGCGCTTGACGTCAATCACAAGATCCGCCGCCTTCCTCCCGGACCGCAATTGCACTAGCAGATCCGTGCCTCCGGCGAGGATTTGTGCTCTGGGATTGCTGCCGAGCAGCCGGACGGCTTCCGCCACTGAGCGAGGAGCGGCGTAATCGAAGGGTTTCACGTCGAAGTCTCCTTAAGGTCCTGCATCCGGGGTGAACCTTATAGGGTACAACGAAGCGGAAACGGGCTAGAGGGGCGCTCTTCGATCCCGAAGAACGAAACCGCGCTGGAGTGGCGCAAATGTCAAAGGCGCCCGACTGCGGAGCCTAAGGGCAGCAGAAAGCCAGCCGGCTTGGTCAGCGGCCGAGTTCTCGAATGGCCGCAGGCGGCGGGGCAGCCGCCGCTCGGCATGCAAGACCGGCCGCGACCGTGAATCAGTTGAGCTTTCCTAGCATCTCCCGCTGCCGCGAAAGGCGCTGCTCCCGCTCCTGCGCGAAACGCTGGATGCCCGAGAAAATGGACTCGGCGTCGAGGTGAGCCTCCGCAATCACGTCCGGCTCGAGACCGCCGGTGAGCCAGCGGTTGTGCCAGTCGGAGGTCAACGAGTATTCATCGGTCAGCGGGCCGACATTGCGGATTGGCCACATGCGGCGGGTGCCGGTGCTGACCACCATGAGATCGTAATGCGCTTCGGGAGGCAGCACTGAATTCCGATACGCTTCCGGCTGCCGGTCGAAGAGATCTTCGCTGATGGCGGCGATCACTTTTACGTTGATACCCGCTGCCTCAAGCCGGGGCAGCGTGCTCACCAGATTCACCGTTGAACTGGAGCCCTGGGAAATCACATAACCGTGGCGCGGCACGCCTGGAGTGAAGTCGCGAATGACGTAAAGACCTTTGGCCGCGGCGCGGAGATCGGGATCGGCAAATTTGCTCCGATCGGCCACCGGGAAATCGGGCCGCGCCACCTCGATGGTGATAATGCCCACCTTGGGATCGCGGGCCGCAATCTCGGCAGCGGCGAAATAGCCCGGAGCCACGTCATTGTAATCCCAGAAATTCAGATTGATGACCTGCCCGCGCGGGAAAAGCTTCCACACCTGGGGAGAAAAGATGCCGAAGTGGGTGCGCGCATCGGCAGCGGTTTCCGGACCGGAGTGGCCGGCCAGAATATGCAGAACGCCCATACGAAAACGGCTGTCCTGGTTCTGTTGGCTCCAGACGCGGGCCGGCAGGTACATGAGCGGTGTAAAGGCGCCGTAAGTGCCGCTGATCGCCCACACTCCCGCGAACTTCGTGGGGTCCACAGAGGCGCTCTGGCCGACTAAGCCGATGGCGGTTGACACGTTCCCGGCCTCTTGAATGGCGGCTTTCAGGCGCGTGCCGAGCGGGTTTTTCTCGGGATCATAATGTCCCCATAGATTGCCGTGCTCGAGATTGATGGATTCAGAGAGGTCGGCGGCGATGGTCAAAAAGCGGTTATCCGTGACGTAGTTGACCCACTTGATGATCTCTGAAATGGCCCGCCGTGTCCCCGCAACCTCGCCGGGCTTGCGGAACAGCGCAATGCTGACTTGCTTTTCGGCGCCGGAGTAGCGGTTTTTCACCGTGACCTTCTGCGGCTCGACCGGCAGATTGGCGACCCGCAAACGATCGTCAAGAAAGGGGTCCCGGTGAACATCGATGTGCAGCGGCAGGTTGTCCTTTACAGTGTCGCCGGTCGCAACGAGGCGCTCGGCCAGCCAATCGCCCAAACCGTTGCGGCCGAGAACCGACATGACCACGTCGATATTGGTCTTGAACTGAATCAGGCGCTCGCGCGGATCGCTGACGGGTCCTTTGCGGATGCCTTCGAACTCGACGCCGTAATGCTTTTCGAAGGTTTGGGCCAGGGCTACAAAGTACTCCGAGTTCATCTTCATGGCGTAAGGATGGCTCGGGTAGCTGACGATCTGATCGATGTTGTCCAGAATTTTGCCGTCCACGGCGGCAGGCCAGTATCCCTTGGTCGTGTTGGCGATCACGATCATGGGGCGCCGATCGCGTGGATCCCAGTCTTCCATGATCTTCAGAGCGCTGACGATCTGGTCGTAATTGTGGCCGTTTTCCAGGGAGAAAACGTTCCAGCCGTAAGAGGTCCACTGATCGATGATGCGATAGCCGTCGAATTTTTCTGCGATGACGCCGCCGATAAGCTTGTCGTCAATACCGGCGTTATTGAAGGAAAACAGGATGCGCAGGCGCTTGCCGACCTGCAACGCCAAAGCCTGGGTCTTCAGTTCCTGCGCGTGACCCTCGGTCATGGCGAACTCACCTTCGAAAGCAATCACTTTGGGGGATCCAGCCGGGGCGCCGATGAAATCCCAAAAAGCGGCCTTCCCCGCCGCCGTCGCGATGCCGACGCCGGAGGGTCCCCCGTTGACATCATTGGTGACATCCGTGGTTTCCGCGTGGCCAGCAAGAGCGCGGATGCCGCGCCCCTTGGCTTGAGCAAACAGCGGGTGGTCGGCCAAGCCGTGATTCTGCAACAGGTTCTTGAGAGCCCCCGCGCCGCGGCGGAACCCCAAGGCATCCACCGGCAAAACGGCGACGCTGGGATCGACATAGTAGCGCCGGTCCCGGGTGGCTGCATATTTGCGCGCCAACGCCTCGCCCATGATCATCCACAGGGCGTAGCAGGTGGGGATGCAGTGCCCGCCGGCGAGCATGAATTTATCGCTGTAGGGGTGCTTGGGACGGCGGTAATCGTAGCGCAGCCCGCCCAATTCCGGCGGCGCCAGGTGAACCGCCACATTAAACGGCGTGTACGCCAAGGGGCCGCCAAAATGACCCGTCTGAGCGTAGTTGCCCAGGAGCACCAGGGTCATACAGGTCATGTATCCGATATCTTCCAAACGCTCCCGGTCGTATTGCAGCTTCAGCGCTTCGACGGGCGACTCAAGTGTAGGTGTAGCCAATTTCGAACCCTCCGCTTTATGGGCCTTCCCAGCCCCGCAAACTATGAAGTCGATCCTGTTCATGATAAAACAGATGGCTCAAACGCCGCACTATGGGCGCCCGCGCCGAAAACCCCTTCCACGCGAGCCCGCAGACGATAGACACCGGCCGGCCTTCCCGGAAAAGACATCTCCACCGGCCCGCACTCCCGCAGCCGCGTTGATCGCCTGATCGGCCGGAAGCGCTACAACGGTCGGGCAGCGCTATTCCAGGCCCAACAGCCGGGCCGGATTTCGGCGGGCCATGAGATCGATGTCCTTGTCGCTGATGCCGGCTCTTTTCAGTCCGGCGATGTAGCTCTTGAATCCAGCCGTGTGAACCGGGTTAGCAGCGTTGCCCAGATCGGTGGACATGATGCAATGCTCGGGGCCCAGTTCCCTCATAAACCCAGCATAGTCTTCCAGCGTGTGCCGGCCAGACCCGGCGAACTCCAGTGTGCCCACGTAGCAGTATTCGAGATAAGCCCCCATCCGGGCCGCTTCCTTCTGCTGCTCGATGCTCATCCGATTGACAGGATGGGTAATTACAATATGAGTAATACCCAACTTGCGCGCTTCACGGACGAGCAACAGGCTTGTTTCCGGGTCCAGGTGCCCGGTCGCGAGGACGAGATTTTCCCGGGCGATAATTCCCAGCACCTCGCGCACTGCCGGCAGCAGTTCGCCGTTGCGGGCCACGGGGACGGTGTGCTGGTAGGCTCTGGGCGGCCCCATATTTTTGCTGGTTCCCCCCTTTCGCGTGGTTTTTGGGCTCGCGTTGGCGCTTCCTCCGCTTTCAGCGTCCATGGTGGGCATCCAAACAATCCGGCCGAAATGCCCCGGAAGCTGGACCATCTGCTCGACAGCGGCCGGGTTAATCCCACCCACCGCACTGTTCAGCGCGATGCCGCCGAAAACCTGTATGCCTGGCGCCTCGCGAGCCACCAGGAAGGCAATGGGAGCAGTGGGCACATAATGGTTCTTGAACACAACGGCTCGCATGCCTTCCACCCGGGCCAAACGCGCCAATTCCATGGCGTCGATCGAACGAGGAATGGTTTCCGGATCCACGTGGGCGTGAATATCGATAACTCCTTCCAGTTGAGCCCACAAAAGACCCGAGCCGAGAAGGAAGGTGAGAAGCGACCTCATGCGGTTCCCTCCGAGTGCTCCATCATAGCCGAAGGCAGCGCGGAGGAAGCATCTTGCGCCAAGGAATGCGGCGGCCCGCCAGGGTAGCGCGGACACGATGACCGAACGCGTCTCCGCGGGAAAGATAAGGATCGGGAAAGATAAAGATATGATAGTCTGGCGAGTTGTGCGCCACGCCGGGAGGCACGCGCCAGCTTGATCTGGCGCGCCAGAGGGCTGAAATTGTGAGCCTCATGGCGGCGTGGGCGCGAAAGCGGCGCGCGGCGGAAAACAAGGCTGGAAAAAAGGCACGCCCCCGATAAGCCTCCTTCCCGAATTCACAGCGCCGCCAGGGGAGATCGTATGAGCCGATTGGAATCGGAGCGGCTTACAAGCGCAACACGCCGCAGTGCTCTGCGGCGCTTGGCGGCTTTTCTGGCCGGATCGCCCCTGCTCCGCAGTCAGCAGGACCCGTTTCGCGATCACAGCCGCGTGCCGGCGATCCACGAACTGATCACGGCGTTGGATTTCGAACCGGTTGCTTACGCGAAAGTCCCCAGAGACGCCTACGATTACACAGCATACGGCGCGGATAGCGAGTTCACGCTGCGCCGCAACCGGCAGGCGTTCGATTGGGTCGAACTGGTTCCGAAAGGCGTGGTGAACGTCAGTTCTATCAAGACGGCCACCGAGGTGCTCGGCACAAAGATGAACTTTCCGATCATGATCTCGCCGAGCGCCACCCATCAGCAACTGCGCCCGCAAGGCGAACTGGCTACACATCAGGGCGCTCAGGCGGCGTCCAATACGCCCATGATTGTGAGCAATGTCTCCAGCTACCCCATTGATAAGATCGCGGCGGCCGCCAACAGTCCCTTGTGGTTCCAGCTCTACCCTCGGGAAGAGTTTGACGAAAACCTGCCGGTGATCGAGGCGGCCCGGGCCGCGGGCTGCCAGGCCATCGTGATGACAGTGGATCAAACGGCCTCCTACTACGAACGGGCGATGCACGACCGGCATCTGGAGAGCACGCGGCGCCGCGGCCAGCGAGCCCCAGCCAGGCGCCGCTCCGCTCCCGGCAATCCGTACAGAGTCTCCGAGGGCAGGCTTTGGTACAACTGGCAGTTCGTCGATAAGCTCCGGCCTCTGGTGAAACTCCCTCTATTGGCTAAAGGAATCCTGACGGCGGAAGACGCCCAGCTCTGCATCGAGCACGGTCTGAATGGCGTGTATATTTCCAACCACGGCGGCCGCTCGATGGATTATGACCCCTCCACGCTCGAGGTATTGCCGGAAATCGTGGACGCGGTTCGAGGGCGCGTGCCGGTCCTCATCGACGGCGGCTTTCGGCGCGGGTCGGACATCCTCAAGGCCCTGGCGCTCGGAGCAAGCGCCGTTTGCCTCGGCAGAGTGCCGCGCTGGGGGCTCGCAGCTTACGGCGCGCCCGGAGTACAGCGCGTGCTCGAAATGGTCCAAACAGAGTTGGCGCTCGCCATGGCGTATACCGGACGCCCAAGCCTGGATTCCATTGACCGTACCTTGGTAAAGACAGACTTTTCCTAGGCGGACTACCTCCTTGCGGCGCAGGGGCCTGGCTGAAAGACATCCCCGGACAGGAGCATTAACCCGGCGGCATCGCGGGCGTGGCCTCACGGCTCCGCCTTGACGCACGACATTGCAATACAATCGAATCAGAAGGACTTTGCGGCGCGAGCCGCTTCCGCATTATGGGAATGCTTCCGGAGCCCTGGCTGCGCGGTCCGATCCCCTCGGTCAACCCATTTATCGCCCCTCTTCTTTACTGCTTTCAACAAGCGCGAGAAGACCTCGCGAAATACACGGAAGACCTCACGGAAAATCAAATTTGGGCCACGCCGCATGGCTTCGGATCCGTTGGATTTCACATTCGGCACATCGCCGGCAGCACCGAACGCCTGGTCACTTATCTCCAAGGCAATCAGCTTTCCGAGGAGCAGTTAGTTGAGATGCAGGCGGAAAAACAGCCCGGAGGGACGCGCGAACAATTGCTGGCGCGCTTAGAAGCGGCATTTCAACATGCCGAATCAGTAGCGCGCGGGCTTGATCCGGCCATTCTGGCCGACCCCCGCGCGGTGGGCCGCAGCCGGCTGCCCACGACCGTCATCGGCCTGATGACTCATATCGCAGAACATACCCAGAGGCATGTAGGGCAGGCGATCAGCGCTGCAAAACTGGCGAAAGCGCTGGGCCAGCCATAACGGCGGAGCGCGCCGCTCCAGCTATTGGGCCTTTACAAAAAGCACGCAGACGGGGGTCGGCGCCTGTAACACTTCGCCCGTCTCTGTTAGCCGACCGGTCTTCGGGTCCACGCGGAACTGATAAATCGTGTCCGAGTTTT